>NZ_JBEUKS010000029.1:0-2628 GCF_042510965.1 Streptacidiphilus jeojiensis | reverse complement strand
GGTGGCCCAACCCCTTGTGGGAGGGAGCTGTCGAAGGTGGGACCAGCGATTGGGACGAAGTCGTAACAAGGTAGCCGTACCGGAAGGTGCGGCTGGATCACCTCCTTTCTAAGGAGCACTTCTCCCGGCCACGGCCGGGCAGAGGGCCACTACGTCAGCGCATGTCTGACGGTGGTCTGCTCATGGGTGGAACGTTGACTATTCGGCACGGCTTGTTGGTGACTGCTAGTACTGCTTCGGCGTGGAACACAGTCATGGACGGGTCGTGGCGGGCACGTTGTTGGGTCCTGAGGGCACGGCCGTAAGGCTGGGTCTTCATGCCGGCCCCATGCGCGATGGTCCTGTTGGGCTGTTGTGGTGGGTGGTTGGTCGTTGCTTGAGAACTGCACAGTGGACGCGAGCATCTGTGGCCAAGTTTTTAAGGGCGCACGGTGGATGCCTTGGCACTAGGAACCGATGAAGGACGTGGGAGGCCGCGATAGGCCCCGGGGAGCTGTCAACCGAGCTTTGATCCGGGGGTGTCCGAATGGGGAAACCCGGCAGTCGTCATGGGCTGTCACCCGCTGCTGAACACATAGGCAGTGTGGAGGGAACGCGGGGAAGTGAAACATCTCAGTACCCGCAGGAAGAGAAAACAACCGTGATTCCGAGAGTAGTGGCGAGCGAAATCGGATGAGGCTAAACCGTAGTGGTGTGATACCCGGCAGGGGTTGCCATTGCGGGGTCGTGGGACATTTCTTGGCTGGTCTGCCGGCTGGTCGGAGAGTCAGAAACCGTATGGGTAGTCGAAGGACATGCGAAAGGTCCGGCGTAGAGGGTAAGACCCCCGTAGACGAAATCTGTACGGCTCTCTTGAGATTGTTCCCAAGTAGCACGGAGCCCGAGAAATTCCGTGTGAATCTGGCGGGACCACCCGCTAAGCCTAAATATTCCCTAGTGACCGATAGCGGACAGTACCGTGAGGGAATGGTGAAAAGTACCGCGGGAGCGGAGTGAAATAGTACCTGAAACCGTGTGCCTACAAGCCGTGGGAGCGTCGCAGCCTGTGCTTGCACAGTGTTGTCGTGACTGCGTGCCTTTTGAAGAATGAGCCTGCGAGTTTGCGGTGTGTTGCGAGGTTAACCCGTGTGGGGTAGCCGTAGCGAAAGCGAGTCCGAATAGGGCGACATAGTAGCGCGCCCAAGACCCGAAGCGGAGTGATCTAGCCATGGGCAGGTTGAAGCGCGGGTAAGACCGTGTGGAGGACCGAACCCACCAGGGTTGAAAACCTGGGGGATGACCTGTGGTTAGGGGTGAAAGGCCAATCAAACTCCGTGATAGCTGGTTCTCCCCGAAATGCATTTAGGTGCAGCGTCGTGTGTTTCTTGCCGGAGGTAGAGCACTGGATAGGCGATGGGCCCCACCGGGTTACTGACCTTAGCCAAACTCCGAATGCCGGTAAGTGAGAGCGCGGCAGTGAGACTGTGGGGGATAAGCTCCATGGTCGAGAGGGAAACAGCCCAGAACACCGGCTAAGGCCCCTAAGCGTGTGCTAAGTGGGAAAGGATGTGGAGTCGCAGAGACAACCAGGAGGTTGGCTTAGAAGCAGCCACCCTTTAAAGAGTGCGTAATAGCTCACTGGTCAAGTGATTCCGCGCCGACAATGTAGCGGGGCTCAAGTACACCGCCGAAGCCGTGTCATTGCAACATTAACCTCCAACGAGGGTTGTGATGGGTAGGGGAGCGTCGTGTGCCGGGTGAAGCAGCCGTGGAAACGAGTTGTGGACGGTTCACGAGTGAGAATGCAGGCATGAGTAGCGATACAAGAGTGGGAAACTCTTGCGCCGATTGACCAAGGGTTCCTGGGTCAAGCTGATCTGCCCAGGGTAAGTCGGGACCTAAGGCGAGGCCGACAGGCGTAGTCGATGGACAACGGGTTGATATTCCCGTACCCGCTTTGAAGCGCCAACGTCGAACCTCTGGATGCTAAGCCCGCGAAGCCGTCTCGGATCCTTCGGGTGAAGAGGAGTGGTGGAGCCGGTGACCCAACAGGGTAGTAGGTGAGCGATGGGGTGACGCAGGAAGGTAGTCCAGCCCGGGCGGTGGTTGTCCCGGGGTAAGGGTGTAGGCCGTGTGGTAGGCAAATCCGCCGCACATTAAGGCTGAGACCTGATGCCGAGCCGATTGTGGTGAAGTGGATGATCCTATGCTGTCGAGAAAAGCCTCTAGCGAGTTTCATGGCGGCCCGTACCCCAAACCGACTCAGGTGGTCAGGTAGAGAATACCGAGGCGTTCGGGTGAACTATGGTTAAGGAACTCGGCAAAATGCCCCCGTAACTTCGGGAGAAGGGGGGCCGGAACTGGTGACGACATTTACTGTCTGAGCTGGGGCCGGCCGCAGAGACCAGCGAGAAGCGACTGTTTACTAAAAACACAGGTCCGTGCGAAGCCGTAAGGCGATGTATACGGACTGACGCCTGCCCGGTGCTGGAACGTTAAGGGGACCGGTTAGCTGCACTTCGGTGTGGCGAGGCTGAGAACTTAAGCGCCAGTAAACGGCGGTGGTAACTATAACCATCCTAAGGTAGCGAAATTCCTTGTCGGGTAAGTTCCGACCTGCACGAATGGCGTAACGACTTCTCGACTGTC
>NZ_JBEUKS010000028.1:0-4362 GCF_042510965.1 Streptacidiphilus jeojiensis | reverse complement strand
CCACCCTCGACGCGGGCCGCCACCCCACCCCCGACACCTACCTGGAAGCCCGCGCAGCCCTCGGCCCCACCGAATCCGCCCGCCGCCTCCTCCACGCCGCCGCCCTCGACTCCTGCTTCGTCGACACCGGCCTGGAGACCGCCGCAGGCGCCCCCCTCCTCGACCTCCCCGCCTTCGCCGCCCTCTCCGGCACCCGCGTCCGCGAGGTCATCCGCCTGGAACACGTCGCCCAGCAGGCCGCAACCACCTCCACCGCCGCGCACTGGGGTGAGACCACCCGCACGGCCATCGCCGAAGCCGTCCGAGCCGCCGACGCCATCGCGGTGAAGTCCGTCCTCGCCTACCGCCACGGCCTGGACATCGACCCGGCCCGCCCCGCCCCCGCCGAAGTGGCGCATGCCGCCGGCGAGCACCTTGCCGAAGCCGCCCGCAGCGGCAACCCCCGCCTGAGCCACCCCACCCTGCTGCGCCACCTGCTCTGGACCGCGGTCGACCTCGGCCTGCCGATCCAGATCCACACCGGCTTCGGCGACCCCGATCTGACGCTCCATCGCGCGGACCCGTCGCTCCTCACCGACTTCATCCGAGCCGTGGAGCCGCACGGCACCCCGCTGGTGCTGCTGCACTGCTACCCGTACCACCGCCAGGCCGCCTGGCTCGCCCAGGCCTTCCCGCACGTCTACTGCGACGTCGGGCTGACCCTCTCCTACACCGGCCCGGCCGCCCCCCGCCTGCTCGCCGAGACCCTGGAACTGGCCCCCTTCGGCAAGATCCTCTTCTCCACCGACGCCTACGGCGTCCCAGAGCTCCACCTCGTCGGCGCCACCGCCTTCCGCGACGCGATCACCCGCTGGACCCACGATGCGGGCCTGCGGCCCGCCGAGGCGGCCCGCATCGCCGACCTCATCGGTGCCGCCAACGCCACCAGGCTCTATACGCAGGCCCCCTTACGCCCGTAACACGCCGCGAGCACACTACGTACCGCGCGACGACGTGACGCTCGCTCCCGGCGGAAGGACCTGACATGTCCGACTCCACCCTGACCACCCCCACCGACCGTCCCGAACAGCGGGGACTGCGCCCCAGCCTCAATGTCTGGCAGGCCGTGGGACTCTCCATGGCGCTGATGGCGCCCAGCATGGCCGTCAACATCAACCCCCAGGCAGCGGCGCCCAGCGTGGGCCGCGCCGTCCCCCTGGCCTTCCTGATCGCCGCCGTCGGCGTGCTGCTGGTGGCCTATGTCTTCGTCCGGCTGTGCCAGTACTTCCAGCACGCCGGCTCGGTGTACGCCTTCGTCGGCGCCACCCTCGGCCCCCGCAGCGGCGTGGTCGCCGGCTGGGGCCTGGTCGGCACCTACCTGTTCTACGGCGTCACCACCTCCTCCGTGGTCGGCATCTTCGGCATCTCCTTCCTGCAGCGCACCGGCGCCTGGTCCAATCCGCCGGTGGACGCCCCGTTCATCCTCACCGGCGTGGTCCTGCTGCTTGCCTGCTGGCTGACCATCGCCTCGGTCCGCCGCGGCACCAATGTGCTGCTGACGGTGGAGGGCGCGACCGTCGCGCTGATCCTGATCGTCACCGCCGTGGTGCTGGTCCGGCTGATCGTCGGCAACGCCCCGGCCGGACACGGCTTCACCATGTCCGTCTTCTCGGTCCCGCCCGGGACGGCCCCGTCCGCCCTGTTCCTCGGCGTGGTCTTCGGCTTCCTCTCCTTCGCCGGCTTCGAGGCCGCCTCCACTCTCGGCGAGGAGTCGCTCAACCCCCGGCGCGACATCCCCAGGGCGATCCTCGGTACCACCCTCTTCGGCGGAGCCTTCTTCGTGGTGGTCACCGCCGTCGAGATGATGGGCTTCGGCGCCGGCAAGAGCGGCGTCGCCGCCTTCGGCTCCTCGTCCTCGCTGATCGGCGACCTCGGCTCCAGCTACCTCAGCTCCTGGGTCGGCAACCTGGTCACCCTGGGTGCCACCGTCAGCGCCTTCGGCTGCTGCCTGGCCTGCACCGTGGGCTCGGCCCGGCTGCTCTACGCGATGAGCAGGGACGGCTTCGGCGAACGCGGCCTGGGCCGGGTCTCCCGCTACGGCACCCCGGCCCGCGCCGCCGTGCTGGTCAGCGTGACGATGGCGCTGGTGCTGGGCCTGTGCATCGTCTCCTTCTCCGCGGTCCCGGAGGACACCTTCGTCTGGGGCGGCACCATCGGCACCCTGATCCTGCTGGTCGCCTACGCCCTCACCACCATCGGCGCGATCCGGCTGATCTTCGTCCAGCGCCGGATGCCGGTGCCGATGTGGCAGATCGTCATCCCGCTCGCCGCCCTGGCCCTGCTCGGCTACACCATCTACCGCAATGTCGTCCCCTACCCCTCCTCAGGGCCGGGCCACTGGTTCCCGGTCGTCGCCGGCGGCTGGCTGCTCGCCGCGGTCGTCGCCGTCATCGCCGCACCCAGCACCGCCAGGCGCCTGGGCCGACGCCTCACCGAGTCGGAGCAGCTGCACGCCCAAGCCGAGAGGAATCGAGTGGCGGGAACCGCGTAGGCTCGGTCACGCTGTGCGGACCACCGCCGGCACCGGAGCTAAGGAGAAGCGACACCGTGACGGACATCGTCGACGAGCTGAAGTGGCGCGGGCTGATCGCCCTGTCCACCGACGAGGACGCACTGCGCAAGGCATTCGCGGACGGTCCGGTCACGTTCTATTGCGGCTTCGACCCGACGGCGCCCAGCCTGCACATCGGCAACCTGGTGCAGCTGATCACCATGCGCCACATCCAGAACGCGGGGAACTTCCCGCTGCCCCTGGTCGGCGGCGCCACCGGGCTGATCGGCGACCCCCGCCCGACCTCCGAGCGCACCCTCAACGACCCGGAGACGGTCGCCGCCTGGGTGCTCCGGCTCCGGGGCCAGGTCGAGCGCTTCCTCGACTTCGAGGGCCCGCACGCGGCGCGGGTCGTCAACAACCTGGACTGGACCTCCGGGATGTCGGCGATCAGCCTGCTCCGTGACATCGGCAAGTACTTCCGGGTCAACACCATGATCGCCAAGGAGGCCGTCGCCCGACGGCTCAACTCCGACGCCGGCATCAGCTACACCGAGTTCAGCTACCAGGTCCTCCAGGGCATGGACTACCTGGAGCTGAACCGCCGCTACGGCTGCACCCTGCAGACCGGTGGCAGCGACCAGTGGGGCAACCTCACCGCCGGCACCGAGCTGATCCGCAAGGCCGAGGGCAAGTCGGTCCACGCCCTCGGCACCCCGCTGATCACCAAGGCGGACGGCACCAAGTTCGGCAAGACCGAGGGCGGCGCCATCTGGCTGGACGCAGAGATGACCTCCCCGTACGCCTTCTACCAGTTCTGGCTGAACGCGGACGACCGCGACGTCGCCAACTTCCTCCGTATCTTCACCTTCCGTTCCCAGGAGGAGATCGAGGAGCTGGAGCGGCAGACCGTCGAGAAGCCGGCCGCCCGCGCCGCCCAGCGCGCCCTGGCCGAGGACGTCACCGCACTGGTGCACGGCCAGGAGCAGCTCGACCGCGCGATCGCCGCGTCCAAGGCGCTGTTCGGGCAGGGCGACCTGACCGAGCTGGACGCCGCCACCCTGGACGCCGCCGTCGCGGAGCTCCCGCAGGCCCAAGTGGGTGAACTCGCAAGCATCGTCGATCTGCTGGCCGCCACCGGCCTGGTCCCCAGCAAGTCCGCCGCCCGACGGGCCGTCAAGGAGGGTGGCGCCTACCTCAACAACGCCAAGGTGACCGACGAGGAGGCCGCTCCCACCGAGGCCGACCTCCTGCACGGCCGCTGGCTCCTGCTCCGTCGCGGCAAGCGCAGCCTGGCCGCCGTGGAGCTCGTCCGCACAGCCTGACCTGCACCGACATCATCGGAGGCGAAGATTCCAAAGGATCTTCGCCTCCGATGTTTGACGTAGGCCTCAGGGTCGTCTAATGTTGGCCGAGTCGCCTGATTCGGGCCGGTACGTCGTACGGGGCTTCGCCTCGCCGCACCAGTCCTCACGTGACCAAAGTTGCCAAGCTTATCCGCCACTTCGAAACTGAACTGTTCGAGTCGACGCCTGCGTCGGATTCGGGCCGGTTCGCTTTGTCGTGCGAATTAGCAACCGCGATTTCCGGGTATCCGGAAAATGCGGTAGCGTAACGCCGGTCGCCAAGCGACACCCCAGCTCAACGGGGTGCAGAAACGAAATTCGGACGGTTCGCCCGGACGAAACGAATCTGCTAAGGTGAGTGCAGAAGGAAGCGCCCGGAGGGCTGGTGTGAAAGCCGCTCGAAGGAAGCGTCCGTACCTTGAGAACTCAACAGCGTGCCAAAAGTCAACGCCAAATGTTGATACCCCGTCCGCCCGCAATTCTGTG
>NZ_JBEUKS010000027.1:0-27120 GCF_042510965.1 Streptacidiphilus jeojiensis | reverse complement strand
GGAAACGCCCGGTAACATCCCGAACCCGGAAGCTAAGCCTCACAGCGCCGATGGTACTGCAGGGGGGACCCTGTGGGAGAGTAGGACGCCGCCGAACAACCATTAACAGAAAGCCCCCTGACCTCTGGTCAGGGGGCTTCTCTGCATTCCCCGCCCGAGTGCGCACCGGGGAGGCCGGCCGTCGTTGGTGGGGGCGGCTACTGCAGGTGGCTTACATGGCGCCACCGATGCCGCCCGCCCCCGTCCGTGGCTTGTTGCTGTTGCTCGGCTCCGCCTCGCGGGCCAACTACAGCGGGGGAGCGGGGCCGGTCCTGGGCGCCGTTGCCGGGTGCGGGCGCGCAGAACCGATTCTGCGACAAGGCCTCGCGGAAACCGGGGTCGATTCTCGTACGTCGGGTCACTTTTGGTACGCCAGGACCGGGTCAAATAGGGCATTATGGCATGATCAAGTGACACCTTGTCCCGAAAGTGACCCCGGTTCAGTCCAAGGCCCCGCTTTTCGCACCGCCCCGCACTCACCCGCCGCCCGGCAACGGACCCCCAACCCACCCTCCGGCTCCTCGTAGTTGGCCGCGAGCGGAGCGAGCCACCCCAGCCACCAACACACCAACGCGCCCCACGGAAATGACGAACGAACACCGGGAGCGAACACACACCGATCACCCGGCCACAAGACGGGGGCTCGGCAGCAAAACAGACCCCGCGCCACCAGCCGCCCAGAGCTTCCCCGACCTACCCGGTCCCTCCGTGCCGCCTCGGCGGGCGGGGTGCCCAGCGGGCGAGGGACCAGAGGGTGAGGCTGGTGAGGCACCAGCCGGCGACGACGTCCAGGAACCAGTGGTAGTCGCGCCAGATCAGGGACACGCCCACGCCGACGCAGAAGGCGACCGTCGCTGCGTAGAGGGTTCTGCGCAGGTGAGGTCGGGCGGCGAGGAAGCAGATGCCGATCAGCCAGGCTGCGGTGCCGTAGCAGATCCCCGCGGTGCTGGTGTGGCCCGAGGGGAACCAGCCCCACTGGCCGGAGAGGACCGGTGCGCCTTCCGGGCCGGGGCGGCCGATGATGATTTTGCCGGGGATGACGGTGGAGAAGAGGGCCGTCCCCGCCAGTACCGAGATCAGCACCGGTTTCCACGACCGGGTCCGGGCCGCCGCTGCCAGGGTGGCCACGATCAGCGCCGGGGCTGCTGCCCTGGTGTCCCCCATGTCGGACCAGTGTTCCGCCAGCCGGTCCAGGATCGGGTAGGGGTTCTCGGAGACCAGCCTCAGCACATGGTCACGGATCCAGGTGTCGAGGCTCAGCAGCGGCCCCTTGGTGACAACCTGTTCGGTGGTGACGGCCAGGACGAGGAGCAGGGAGATCGGGAACCACACCGATGCCACCGCCGATGTCAGGGCATGGAGAAGCCACCCCGGAGCAGGGGGGAGAGCCCCGGGGTGGCTGTGGTGATCGCCGGTCCGCGTGGCCCGGGGGGTTTGGGCTCGGCGAACGGTCGATCGGCTGAGGGGTGGCGGACCGGAGTCCGCTGTGGTGTCCTCGGCGGTGTGTCGCCGGTGAGGGTCAGTCACCGACGGGCGCTGCTTCTCCATCTGTCATGACAGTACGTCACTGGGGTCGGTGCGGCTCCACGCCTCACCCACCCGCCATCAGGTCCGCACACCTTCTTCACGCCATGCTTTGCGCCATGGCTTGGAAAGCACTCCGCGGACGCCGACGGTGGGGCGGGTCTGCCGACTCACAGCCCGGCGAAAGCCGTCTCCAGGATGTCCAGGCCCTCGGCGAGCAGGTGCTCCGGCATGACCAGCGGCGGCAGGAAGCGCAGCACGTTGCCGTAGGTGCCGGCGGTGAGGACCAGCAGGCCCTCGGCGTGGCAGGCCTTGGCGAGCGCGGCGGTCGCCTCCGGGTTGGGGTCCTTGCTGCCCGGCTTGACCAGCTCGACGGCGATCATCGCGCCGCGGCCGCGGACGTCGCCGATGATGTCGAACTTCTCCTGCATGGCGCGCAGCCGCGGCAGCATCGTCGCGCCGATGGCCTGGGCCTTGGCGTTGAGGTCGAGCTCCTTCATGGTCTCGATCGAGCCGAGCGCGGCGGCGCAGGCGACCGGGTTGCCGCCGTAGGTGCCGCCGAGGCCGCCGGCGTGGGCGGCGTCCATGATCTCGGCGCGGCCGGTGACGGCGGCGAGCGGCAGGCCGCCCGCGATGCCCTTGGCGGTGGTGATCAGGTCGGGGACGATGCCCTCGTCCTCGCAGGCGAACCACTGGCCGGTGCGGCAGAAGCCGGTCTGGATCTCGTCCGCGACGAAGACGATGCCGTTGGCCTTGGCGAACTCGACGATCGCCGGCAGGAAGCCCTTGGCCGGCTCGATGAAGCCGCCCTCGCCGAGGATCGGCTCGATCACGATGGCGGCGACGTTCTCCGCGCCGATCTGCTTGTTGATCATGTCGATGGCCTGGGCGGCGGCATCGGCGGCGGCGTTCTCGGCACCGGTGAGCCAGCGGTACGGGTAGGCGACCGGGACGCGGTAGACCTCGGGGGCGAACGGGCCGAAGCCGTGCTTGTACGGCATGTTCTTCGCCGTCATGCCCATGGTGAGGTTGGTGCGGCCGTGGTAGCCGTGGTCGAAGACGACGACCGCGGTGCGCTTGGTGTAGGCGCGGGCGATCTTCACCGCGTTCTCGACGGCCTCGGCGCCGGAGTTGAAGAGCGCGCTGCGCTTCTCGTGGTCGCCCGGCGTCAGCTCGTTCAGCTGCTCGGCCACGGCCACGTAGCCCTCGTAGGGGGTGACCATGAAACAGGTGTGGGTGAACGCGGCCAGCTGCGCCGCCGCGCGCTCCACCACGGCCTTGGCGCTGTTGCCGACGTTGGTGACCGCGATGCCCGCACCGAAGTCGATCAGGGAGTTGCCGTCCACGTCCTCGACCACGCCGCCGCCCGCGCGGGTGATGTAGACGGGGAGGGTGGTGCCGACGCCCGCCGCGACCGCGGCCAGCTTGCGGGCCTGCAGCTCCTGCGACTTGGGGCCGGGGACGGCGGTGACGAGGCGGCGCTCCTGGGGGAGCGAGGGGCCGCCGGGCAGCTGCCCGGCGCTGGACGGAGCAGCGCTCATGTGAGGTCTCCCAGGGAGTGATGGGGGCTTCGGCGCGGATCGCGCCTCGTACTCTGGCAGGCTACGGCGGGACGATGGGGGTCGCATACGCCGCGGGGGAGTGGTGCGGGGGTGGGAGTTGTCCTGGCCGGACATCGCCGTTCCTGGCCGGTCATCGTCCTGCCTGCCGTCGTGCCTCTGCTCGCGGCGGCTGTCGTCCACTAGATTGAGGGCCTTGGCGGGCGCGCGCGAGGGAGCGGACTGCAATGGCACTGGGCGGCGCGCCGCAGGCGTACCCACAGACTTCCGACCGGATTCCCGATCACCCGGTCCCGCACCGGGGCTTCGATCTGATCGGCTGGCTCTCGGCGCCCCGCCACTCCGGCACACCCGGGATGTACGCGCTCGGCCCGGCGGCGCGGACCCCGCAGGAGCAGCGGGACGAGGACGGTGCGGGGATCCCGGCCTGGCAGCTGCTGCTGCGGGCCGCGCTTAACCTGGTGGTCGCCTGGGAGGTCTTCTACTACCTGGGCAGCCTGGTCAATGTCGAGATCCGCGGCTTCGTGGTCCCCAAGGTGGGTGACGGCGGCGGACTCACCTTCACCACCTGGCTGGTGGACCTGTTGGAGATCGCGCTGCTGGTCAAGGTCTTCGGCCGGATGGGTCGGTGGTCCCTGGTCTGGCGTCGCTACGGGCGTCCGCTGGTGCGCCGGGCGGTAGTCGCCACGGAGAAGAAGGCGGTCATCCCCGCGCAGGCGGACGGACGGCCGCAGGCCGTCGATCCCTGGTGGGCCTTCCGCGCTGTCGCGGAGCCCGGTGGGCTGGCCCTGCTGGAGCAGGAGACGGCGTCCGGGCGGGTGAACGACGTGGACCACCAGCGGCTGAACCGTGCGCTGGAGTGCGTCCGCGACTACCCGGACCGTCTGGCCGCGCTGCTCGACGCGGTGCGCGACCACGGCTCGGCGGCCTGCGCCCACCCCTCCGGATTGCGTGACCTGCCGGCCCGCGGCTCCGGCAACGACCTGCTGCTCCGTCAGATCCGGCTGGGCACCGCCGAGGACGTGCCGAAGAACCCCCCGGCCTACCGCGGCGTCGACCTCGCCCTGGATCCGACCCTGCTCGGAACCTCGCTCCTCGCCGTCGGTCCGTCCGGGACCGGGAAGACGGTCAGGCTGGCCCGCCCGGTGGCCGAGACGCTCTGCCTCCAGGCCTTGGCCGGGACCGCGGTGGTCGTGGTGGTCGGCGCTGCGGACGCCGACCTCGGCCCGGACTCCTGGTACGACGTGGTGGTGGCCCCCGGCGATTCGCGCGGCCGCTACGGGCTCGACCTGTACGGCGGCGCCCGCCGCCCCGAGGAGGGCGCGTCCCGACTGGCGGACGCGCTGCTCCCGGAGGAGCTGGCGCCCCGCGCCACCCTCGCCCGTCAGGCGCTCCAGCAGGTCGTCGGTCCCTTCGCGGCCGCCCACGGCCGTCCGCCCGGGCTGCGCGAGCTGTGCCTGCTGCTGCGGGGCGACGCCGACGCCTGGGACGGGCTGCGCGAGGAGCTGCGGGCGACCGGGCAGCTGACCGATCATCAGTACGACCTGGCCCAGCGGGAGCGGATGCACGGTCAGATCGACGACCCGGGTGGGTTGCTGGCCGACCGGCTCGGCCTGCTGGACCGCCCGGTGTTCGCCGGCTGCTTCAACGCCGCACCCGGCGGCGGCGCAGGCGACCCCGCAGGGAAGCGGACTGCGCCGGGGAGCGTCCCCAGGGACGCCGGGCTGCCGCTGTTCGCCATGCACGCCCTCGACCACCCGCTGCGGGTCCGGATCGCCCTTCCGGAGCACGCCCATCCCGAGGCCGCCCGGATCCTGGCCCGCCTCGCCGTCGGCCAGTTCCTCCACGCCGCGGGCACCAGGCAGGACCGTTCGCTCTTCGCGGGTCTGGTGGTCGACGACGCCTCGGCCGTGATCGACACCCACAGCGTCCGCGACCTGCAGCGCCTGCGCGGCGCGCACGCCGGCGCGGTGCTGCTGCTGCGCACCCTCTCGGACCTGCCGGAGGGCCTGCGCGCGCCGCTGTTCGGCGCGGTCGGCGGCCGGATGGCCTTCCCCGGCCTCGCGCCCTGGGACGGCACGCTGTTCGCCGAGACCTGGGGGACGGTCTGGGTCGACGAGCGGGACATCACCCGTGCGCCGGACACCTCCGGCGGGATGTTCAAGCGGACCTGGCGGGCGATCCGCACCGTGCTGGCGGGCGAGCGTGCGCAGACCGAGAGCGTCACCACCCGGCGGGTGGAGCGCAGGCGGTGGTCCCCCTCGGAACTGGCACAGGTGCTGCCCGGCGGCCATGCGGTGCTCTCGCTGACGGCGGTGGACGGGACACCGGTGCCGCCGCTGCTGGTCGACCTGCGGAAGTAGCCCGCTGTAGCCCGCCGCAGCTTCGCCGGGTCCTCGTCGACGGTCGTTCGTAAGCGAGCCTGTGTGACGATGAGGCAGAATCGGGGGAGGTCGTTGTCCCCGGCGGCCAGTTGCGGACCTCGTCGAAGGTGAAATGACCGAGCACAGCGCCACAGCAGCCGCCCCGAGCACCCCCACCGCCGTCACACTGGCGTCGCTGGTGGCGATACCCGGGCTGCACCTCACCGTGCTCGCCGGGGGCGAGCAGCTGGGGCGGCCGGTGCGCTGGGTGCACACCAGCGAGCTGGACGATCCGGTCCCCTTCCTGGAGGGCGGCGAGCTGCTGCTCACCACCGGGCTGAAGCTCGGGCGCGGCAAGGAGAAGCTGCGGCGCTACGTCCACCGGCTGGCCGATGCCGGGGTCGCCGGGCTGGGCATCGGGGTCGGGCTGTCCTACGACGAGGTGCCCGCCGCGCTGGTCGAGGCGGCCGCCGAGCGCGAGCTGCCGCTGCTGGAGGTCCCGCAGCCGACGCCCTTCATCGCCATCAGCAAGGCCGTCACCGCCGCTCTCGCCGCCGAGCAGTACCAGGCGGTGACCACGAGCTTCGAGGCGCAGGAGGAGCTGACCCGGGCCGCGCTGGGCAAGGACGGCACCGCGGCGCTGGTGCGCCGGCTGGCCGCCCGCCTCGGCGGCTGGGCGGCGCTGTACGACGCCTCGGGGACCGTGCTGGTGGCGGCGCCCGACTGGGCCGCGCGCCGGGCACGTGCGCTGCGGCCGGAGGTCGAGCGGCTGCGGAGCCGTCCGGCCCCCTCCAGCGCGGCGCTGCAGAACGAGCAGAAGGACCAGGACTACGTGGTCCTGCAGTCGCTCGGCGCCGACCGCCGGGCCCGGGGCTTCCTCGCGGTGGGCACCGAGGACCGGCTCACCCCCACCGAGCGCTACGTCCTCAACGCCGCGGTGGCGCTGCTCACGCTGACCCTGGAACGCTCCCGCGATCTGCGCCGCTCGGCCGAGCGGATGCGGACGGCGCTGCTGCGGCTGGTGCTCGCCGGCGAGACGGCCACGGCCAGGGCCGTTGCCGAGCCGCTGCTGGGCGGGCTGCCGGAGGGACCGGTGCGGGTGCTGCTGGCCGAGGGCGAGCCGCTGGACTTCCTCGGTGACGTCGCAGAGCAGTCCGCCACCCGTTCGGGTGAGCCGGTGCTGCTGGCTCCCGAGGGCGACCGGCTGGTCCTGCTGGCCCTGGACGGCGGCAGGGTCCACACCGACTGCGTCGCCGCGGCCCAGGACCTGGAGGGGCTGTTCGTCGGCATCTCCGCGCCGACCACCCCCGAGGCGGCCGGAGCCGGGTACACGCAGGCCGAGCGGGCACTGGCGGTGGCCCTGCGCAGCGGGCGGCGCACCGTCGACCACGACGAGGTGGGCACCGGTTCGATGCTGCCGCTGCTGGCCGACGAGGCGGTGCTGGCCTTCGCCGACGCCCTGCTGCGTCCGCTGCGCGAGCACGACCTCACAGCCCGCGGCGACCTGGAGGCCAGCCTGCAGGCCTGGCTCTCGCACCACGGGCAGTGGGACGCCGCCGCGGCCGACCTCGGGGTGCACCGGCACACCCTGCGCTACCGGATGCGCCGGGTCGAGGAACTGCTCGGCCGCTCGCTGGACGACACCGACGTCCGGATGGAGCTGTGGCTGGCCCTGCGCGCCCGCGGCAAGGGCTGACGGCCGAGGGCAACGGACCGGGTGGGACGGACCGAGCGCGACCGACCGACGCAGTCCCGGCTCCGGTCCGTCCCACTCCAGTACGTACGGACCGGGTGCCGCAGTGCTCCGTTGCGGACAAGCGGCGGCCGTGCCGCCCGGCCCTACCGTGGAGGCAGACATCCGCACAGCAGGTAGTAGCAGAGGAAAGGTCCGGTGACCTCGGTGACCAGCACCCACGCATTTTGGCTGGCCGGTCGGCAGGAGAGCGGCACGGAGTCCTTCGAGGTGCACCACCCGTGGGACGGCAGCCTGGTCGGTACCGTCAGCATCCCCACCGAGGCCCAGGTCGAGGAGGCCGTCGCCGCGGCCGTGGCGGTGCAGGACGAGTTCGCCGCGACCCCCGCGTACGTGCGGGCGGCGGCGCTGGACCACGTGGCGCGCCGGCTGGGCGAGCGCACCGAGGAACTGGCCCGGCTGATCACCGCCGAGAACGGCAAGCCGATCAAGTGGGCCCGCGGCGAGATCGGCCGCGCCGCCTCGGTGTTCCGCTGGGCCGCGGAGGAGGCCCGCCGCTTCAACAGCGGCGAGGGCCAGCGGCTGGACACCGACGCGGGCGGCACCGGCCGGCTGGCGATCACCCGCCGCTTCGTCCGCGGGCCGGTCCTCGGCATCGCGCCGTTCAACTTCCCGCTGAACCTGGTGGCGCACAAGGTCGCCCCGGCCATCGCCGTAGGCGCCCCGATCATCCTCAAGCCGGCCCCGGCCACCCCGCTCTCCGCGCTGGTGCTGGGCGAGATCCTGGCCGAGACGGACCTTCCGGCCGGTTCCTGGAGCGTGCTGCCGGTCTCCAACGACCGGATGCCGGCCCTGGTGCAGGACCCGCGGCTGCCGGTGATCTCCTTCACCGGCTCCGACAAGGTCGGTTACCAGATCATGGACTCGGTGCCGCGCAAGCACGTCACCCTGGAGCTGGGCGGCAACGCCGCCGCCGTGGTCCTGGCCGACTGGTCCAGCGAGGCGGACCTGGAGTGGGCCGCGACCCGGATCGCCACCTTCGCCAACTACCAGGGCGGCCAGTCCTGCATCTCGGTGCAGCGGGTCATCGCCGACGCGAGCGTCTTCGACCGCCTGGTCGAGAAGGTCGTCGCCAAGGTCGGTGCGCAGGTCACCGGCGACCCCTCGGACGACTCGGTGGACGTCGGCCCGCTGGTCAACGAGGACGCCGCCAAGCGGGTCGAGTCCTGGGTGGACGAGGCCGTGGCCGCGGGCGCGCAGCTGCTCACCGGCGGCAAGCGGGAGGGCGCGAGCTATGCGCCGACCGTGCTCGCGGGCGTTCCGGCCGGGGTCACCCTGGCCACCGAGGAGGTCTTCGGCCCGGTGCTGACGCTGACCTCGGCGGCCACCACCGACGAGGCGTTCGCCCTGGTCAACGACTCCAAGTTCGGCCTGCAGGCAGGTGTGTTCACGCACGACGTGCAGACGGCGTTCCGGGCCCACCGCGAGCTGGAGGTCGGCGGCGTGATCATCGGCGACGCCCCCTCCTACCGCGCCGACCAGATGCCGTACGGCGGGGTCAAGGACTCCGGCGTCGGGCGCGAGGGCGTCGCCTACGCCATGGCCGACTACACCTACGAGCGGGTCATGGTGCTGACGGGACTGGCGCTCTGACGCCGGGCGGCTCGGGTTTCGCAGGGGTACGGGGCGTCGCGCCCCGAGGGTTGCAGATGGTGCTGACGGGGTTGGCGCTCTGACGCCGGGCGGCTCGGGTTTCGCAGGGGTACGGGGCGTCGCGCCCCGAGGGTTGCAGATGGTGCTGACGGGACTGGCGCTCTGACGCCGGGCGGCGTCCCGGGCCCGATCGGGTCTTACCTCTGGTGATCTGTCGGTGACGCAGCGTACGGTCTGGTAGCACTGGCCGGTAACCCGCTGCGAGGTGGTACGCGATGTCCACACCCGAGGTCCCCAAGGTCACCGAGCGCGAGGCGCGGCGCGTCGCCGAGGAGGCGCGCGAGCAGGACTGGCGCAAGCCCAGCTTCGCCAAGGAGCTGTTCCTCGGCCGCTTCCGGCTGGACCTCATCCACCCGCACCCGCTCCCCGACGAGGAGTCGGTGCGGGTGGGTGAGGCGTTCCTGGCCAGGCTGAGCGCCTTCTGCGAGACGAAGATCGACGGCGCGCTGATCGAGCGCGAGGCGACCATCCCGGACGAGGTGATCCGGGGCCTGCAGGAGCTCGGGGTCTTCGGGATGAAGATCGACACCGAGTACGACGGTCTCGGCCTCACCCAGGTGTACTACAACCGCGCCCTGGTGCTGCTCGGCAGCGTCAGCCCGGCCATCAGCGCGCTGGTCTCCGCGCACCAGTCCATCGGCGTGCCGCAACCGCTGAAGCAGTTCGGCACCGCGGAGCAGAAGCAGCGCTTCCTGCCGCGCTGCGCCCGCACCGACATCACCGCCTTCCTGCTCACCGAGCCGGACGTGGGCAGCGACCCGGCCCGGCTGGCGACGGCGGCGGTCCCCAGCGAGGACGGCGGGTCCTACGTCCTGGACGGCGTGAAGCTGTGGACCACCAACGGAGTGGTCGCCGACCTGCTGGTGGTCATGGCCCGGGTGCCCAGGAGCGAGGGGCACAAGGGCGGGATCACCGCCTTCGTGGTCGAGGCCGGCTCACCGGGCATCACGGTCGAGAACCGCAACGCCTTCATGGGCCTGCGCGGCCTGGAGAACGGGGTCACCCGCTTCCACCAGGTGCGGGTGCCCGCCGAGAACCGGATCGGTCCCGAGGGCGCCGGCCTGAAGATCGCGCTCACCACGCTGAACACCGGGCGGCTCTCGCTGCCGGCGATGTGCGCGGGTACCGGCAAGTGGTGTCTGAAGATCGCCCGCGAGTGGTCCGCGGCCCGCGAGCAGTGGGGCAAGCCCATCGCCGAGCACGAGGCCGTCGCCGGGAAGATCTCCTTCATCGCGGCGACCGCCTTTGCCCTGGAGGCGGTGCTGGACCTGTCCAGCCAGATGGCGGACGAGGACCGCAACGACATCAGGATCGAGGCCGCGCTGGCCAAGCTCTACGGCTCCGAGATGGGCTGGCGGATCGCCGACGAGCTGGTGCAGATCCGCGGCGGACGCGGCTACGAGACGGCCGAGTCGCTGGCCGCGCGCGGTGAGCGGGCGGTCCCGGCCGAGCAGGTGCTGCGGGACATGCGGATCAACCGGATCTTCGAGGGGTCCAGCGAGATCATGCACCTGCTGATCGCCAGGGAGGCGGTGGACGCCCACCTCAAGGTCGCCGGCGATCTGATCGAGCCGGAGGCCGACCTCAGACGCAAGGGCCGCGCTGCGGCCAGGGCCGGTGCCTTCTACGCCGGCTGGCTGCCCAAGCTGGCCGCCGGCCCCGGCCAGCTGCCGACCTCCTACCGGGAGTTCCACCCGGAAGGGGGATATCCGGACCTCTCCGGGCAGTTGCGCTTCGTCGAGCGCTCCGCGCGCAAGCTGGCGCGCTCCACCTTCTACGCGATGTCCCGCTGGCAGGGCCGGATGGAGACCAAGCAGGGCTTCCTCGGGCGGATCGTCGACATCGGTGCCGAACTCTTCGCGATGAGCGCGGTGTGCGTCCGGGCGGAGATGCTGCGTACGACGGCCGGTGCGGCGGGTGACGCGGAGCAGGGGCGGGCGGCGTACGAGCTCGCCGAGCTGTTCTGCCGTCAGTCCCGGATCCGGGTCGACGAGTTGTTCGCCCGGCTGTGGACCAACACCGACGGCCTGGACCGGAAGGTCGCCCGCCAGGTGGTCGTCGGCCGCTACACCTGGCTGGAGCAGGGAATCCTCGATCCCTCGGGCGAGGGACCCTGGATCGCCGACTCCACCCCAGGCCCCTCGCAGCGGGACAATGTGCACCGGACGGTCCGCTGAAGCGTCATCAGGGCGGGGCGACCCTGGCGGTTTTGGGGGTCGCCCCGCCTCGGTACGATGCGCGCAGGCGTACGACGGATGGAGACATGACACCGGGGGCCCGTACGCCGCGTCTGAGGCCGCGTCAGCGGATCTGGCGGAAATGGGCGGCTCCCGGCAGACACATCTCCGAGCAGACAGGTCCCTCAGGTGAGCTACCCGCCCTACGGGCAGAATCCGCAGAACCCTCAGCAGCCGCAGAACCCCTACGGGCGTCCGCAGCAGCCGCAGAACCCGTACGGTCGGCAGCCCCCGCCACCGCAGCAGCCGCCGCAGCCCAACCCGAACCCCTACGGCAGGCCGCAGCAACCGCCACCGCCGCAGCAACCCCCCAACCCGTACGGCCGGCCGCAACAACCGCCGCAGCAGCCGAATCCCTATGGGCGCCCGCAGCCTCCGCAGCAGCCGCAGCCACAGAACCCCTACGGCCAGCCGCAGCAGCCGCCGAACCCCTACGGTCAGCAGCCTCCACAGAACCCGTACGGCCAGCCTCCGCAGCCTCCGCTGCCGCCCCAGCAGCCGCCCTACGGCGGTGGCCCCGGCGGCCCGGGAGGACCGGGCGGCCCCTCCGGGCCCGTCGGCGGCAGTGGTGGCGGCGGGGGCGGTCCGCGCCGGTCCCGGAAGGGCGTGCTGATCGCCTCGATCACCGCCCTGGTCCTGGTCGCCGGGGTGAGCGCCGTGGTGGCCTCCAACGGCAGCAAGAGCAACAAGAACAGTGGCGGCTCCAGCGCCGACGGGACCTCCGCCGACGGCACCTCCTGGGTGCCGCCGAAGTGGGCGGTGCCGGCCAATGACATCGGCCACGCCGACCCGAACACCGTGGTCACCGGTACCGTCTGGTTCGCCAAGTCCAGCCCGGAGAACCTCGCCACCTACGCCACCGAGGTCGGCACCCCGGGGAACTCCAAGTACCACAAGTTCCTCTCGCCCTCGGACTTCAACTCGACCTTCGCCAACCACGCCGACGCCAGCCAGGCGGTCACCCAGTGGGTCCAGCAGGCCGGTATGAAGGTGCTGTCGCAGACCGCCCAGTCGATCAACGTCTCCACCACCATCGCCGAGGTGGAGAAGACCCTCAGCATCAAGATCGACCGCTTCAAGCACGCCGGACGGACCGACCTGGCCCCGACCGGGCAGCCGAAGTACCCGTCCAACGTCGGTGACTACGTGTCCAGCGTCACCGGTCTCACCACCTCCAGCCCGGTCGACGCGCCGAAGCTGCGCACCGCGGCCGGCAGCAGCGCCAACTGCAGCAGCTACTACGGCCAGCGGGTGGCCACCGGAGCCGACACGGTCGCACCGGACGGCAGCAAGCCCACCCAGCTGCTGTGCGGCTACACGGTCTCCCAGCTGCGCAGCGCCTACGGCATCACCGGCAGCAACCTCACCGGCAAGGGCGTCACCATCGCGGTCGTCGACGCCTACGCCTCGCCGACGATCGTCCAGGACGTCAACCGCTGGTCCTCCGAGAACGGCCTGCCGCAGCTCGGCTCGGACCAGTTCAAACAGGTCGTGCCGGCCTCCTACGACGCGGCCAGCACCGCGGACCTGGCTTCCGGCTGGTGGGGCGAGGAGACCCTGGACATCGAGGCGGTGCACGCCGTCGCCCCCGATGCCAAGATCGTCTACTACGCCGCCCGCAAGCCCGACGACGCGGAGTTCTTCAACGCCTTCCAGCAGATCGTCAGCGGCCGGACCGCGGACATCGTCACCAACTCCTGGGGCAGCCCCGAGGGCACCGGTGACACCAACGACATCCAGGCCGGTGAGCAGATCTTCCAGCAGGCGGCCGCCGAGGGCATCACCTTCAACTTCTCCACCGGCGACGACGGCGACTACACCCAGGCCTCCAACGCCACCAGCAGCCCGACCGCCTCGTACCCCTCCGGCGACCCCTTCGTCACCGGGGTCGGCGGCACCTCGCTGGGGATAGGAGCACAGGGCCAGTACGAGTGGGAGACCGGCTGGGGCGACGTGGCCTACCCGCAGAGCGGGAGCAGCTGGGACACCTCGGCCGGCAAGTTCCAGGGCGGCGGCGGTGGCGGCAACTCCGTCTACTTCTCGCAGCCGTCCTACCAGAAGGGCGTGGTGCCGGACAGCCTGGCCACCGCGGCCACCGGCAAGGTCAACCGCGAGGAGCCCGACGTCTCGATGCTGGCCGACCCGCTGACCGGTCTGACCGTCGGCCAGACCACCGGCAAGGTCACCGCCACCACCGCGGCCGACGGCGGGGTGAACTTCACCATGACTGGCGGCAAGTACAGCGAGGAGGCGGTCGGCGGCACCAGCCTGGCCTCCCCGCTGTTCTCCGCGATGGAGGCGCTGGCGGTGCAGAGCTCGGGCAGTCCGCTCGGCTTCGCCAACCCGGTGCTCTACCACCTCAACGGGACCTCGCAGTTCCACGACGTGGTGCCGAACCCGGTGGACGGCCACGAGCCCAGCTTCCTCGCCCAGAACGACAGTGGGACGCTGCTGCTGGTCGCGCTGAACAAGGACTCCTCGCTGAAGACCGCCAAGGGCTACGACGACGTCACCGGCCTCGGCAGCCCCACCGGCTCGTTCCTCACCTGGTTCAAGGACCATCCGAACGGGACCTGACCGCTCGTGGGGGATCGGGGGGTCGCTCCCCGACGGATGGAGTAAGGAGCATCCGAACGGGACCTGACGCTCCGCTGTCGGCCCGGCAGTCCACAATGGTCGGCATGGACTCTCTCGCCGATCCGCACCTGCGCTTCGTCCCCGTCGTCGCCGACCCCGAAGGCCCCCGGGAGCTGGTGATCCTCGGATCCACCGGCTCCATCGGGACCCAGGCCATCGACGTGGTGCTGCGCAACCCCGACCGCTTCCGGGTGGTCGGCCTGTCCGCCGCGGGCGGCCGGGTCGGCCTGCTCGCAGAGCAGGCGCTGCGGCTCGGGGTACGGAAGGTCGCGCTGGCGCGGGCCGAGGCGGAGCCGGAGCTGCGCGCGGCGCTGGCGGCCGGGGCGGAGCCCGGTCAGGAACTCCCGGAGATCCTGACCGGGCCCGACGCCGCGACCGAGTTGGCCGGGACCGAGTGCCATTCGGTGCTCAACGGCATCACCGGGTCCATCGGCCTCGCCCCGACCCTGGCCGCGCTGGAGGCCGGCCGGGTGCTGGTGCTGGCCAACAAGGAGTCGCTGATCGTCGGCGGTCCGCTGGTCAAGGCGGTCGCCAAGCCCGGCCAGATCGTCCCGGTGGACTCCGAGCACACGGCGCTGTTCCAGGGGCTGATGGGCGGGGCCCGGCGCGAGGTCCGCAAGCTGGTGGTCACCGCCAGCGGCGGCCCGTTCCGGGGCTGGAGCCGCGAGCAGCTGGCCGGGGTCACCCGGGAGCAGGCGCTCAACCACCCCAACTGGGACATGGGCCCGGTGATCACCGTGAACTCGGCCACCCTGGTCAACAAGGGCCTGGAGGTGATCGAGGCCCATCTGCTCTACGACATCCCGTTCGAGCAGATCGAGGTCGTGGTCCACCCGCAGTCGGTCATTCACTCGATGGTGGAGTTCACCGACGGTTCCACGCTGGCCCAGGCCAGCCCCCCGGACATGCGGATGCCGATCTCGCTGGGCCTCGGCTGGCCGGACCGGGTCCCCGACGCCGCGCCGGGATGCGACTGGACCAAGGCCGCCACCTGGACGTTCTTCCCGCTGGACACCGAGGCCTTCCCGTCCGTCGGGCTGGCCAGGCACGTCGGCGCGCTGGGCGGGACCGCCCCGGCGGTGTTCAACGCCGCCAACGAGGAGTGCGTCGACGCCTTCCTCGACGGTCGGCTGCCGTTCACAGGCATCGTGGATACGGTGGCGAAGGTGGTCGCCGAGCACGGTCGGCCGAGTCCGGGAACCGCGCTGACCCTCGCGGACGTCCTGGCTGCGGAGACCTGGGCCCGCGGCACCGCACAGGACCACATCAAGAAGGCAGGTGGCCGATGACGGCACTCATGACCATCCTCGGCATCGCCATCTTCGCGTTCGGCCTGCTGGTCTCGATCGCCTGGCACGAGCTGGGGCACCTCACCTGGGCCAAGGTCTTCAAGATCCGGGTGCCGCAGTACATGGTCGGCTTCGGCCCGACCATCTGGTCCCGCAAGAAGGGCGACACCGAGTACGGCATCAAGGCGATCCCGCTCGGCGGCTACATCCGCATGATCGGGATGTTCCCTCCGGGCAAGGACGGCAAGGTCACCGCCCGCAGCACCTCTCCCTGGCGGAGCATGATCGAGGACGCCCGCGAGCAGTCCTACGAGGAGATCCTGCCCGGGGACGAGACCAGGCTCTTCTACACCAGGAAGCCCTGGCAGAAGGTCATCGTGATGTTCGCCGGGCCGTTCATGAACCTGGTCCTGGCCTTCGGGCTGTTCCTGGCGCTGTTCATGGGCTTC
Organism: Streptacidiphilus jeojiensis; assembly: GCF_042510965.1. Classification (NCBI taxonomy): domain Bacteria; kingdom Bacillati; phylum Actinomycetota; class Actinomycetes; order Kitasatosporales; family Streptomycetaceae; genus Streptacidiphilus; species Streptacidiphilus jeojiensis. Next base: position 11,617 of record NZ_JBEUKS010000027.1, on the reverse strand, counting down.
GGGATGGCCAAGGCCGTGCCGACGGTGAGCTACGTCAGCGCCTGCGTCCTGGCCCAGGGCAGCGCCACCACCGACACCTGCCCGACCGGGGCCAAGGCGTCGCCGGCCGCCGCGGCCGGGATCAAGCCGGGTGACAAGGTCGTCTCCTACAACGGCGACGCGATCAGCAGCTACGACCAGCTGCAGAGCGACATCCGCAAGTCCGCTCCCGGTGTCACGATCCCGGTGGTCGTCGAGCGCAATGGCACCCAGTACACGCTGAAGGTCACCCCGGTCGAGAACACCGTCTACGTCGACGACGCCAACGGGAACCCGACCAGCAAGACCACCAAGGCCGGCTTCGTCGGGCTCTCCCCGGTGACCACCACGGTCCCGCTGAGCTTCGGCGACAGCATGAGCCAGATGTACGACATGGCCAAGACCGGGGTGCACTCCGTGCTGGCCCTGCCGTCCAAGATCCCCGCGCTCTGGGACTCCGCCTTCGACGGCGCCCCCCGTGCCACCGACTCCCCGGTCGGGGTCGTCGGCGTGGCCCGGGTGGGCGGTGAGGCGTTCGCGATGAAGGCGCCGCTGATCGACCGGTTCGCCTTCGAGGTGCAGCTGCTGGCCGGGCTGAACCTCTCGCTCTTCCTGCTCAACATGCTGCCGCTGCTCCCGCTGGACGGTGGCCACATCGCCGGCGCCCTGTGGGAGTCCTTCCGCCGCCGGATGGCCCGGCTGTTCCGCCGTCCGGACCCGGGCCACTTCGACGTCGCCAAGCTGATGCCGGTGGCGTACGTGGTGGCCGGGGTCTTCCTGTGCTTCACCGTGCTGGTGATGATCGCCGACGTGGTGAATCCGGTACAGATCGGCTGACGCCGTGGAAACTCCGGGAGAACCTCAGGTTGCGGCGCCGATCGGGATGTGAGGCAGGTCGGCACTGTGGCGTACGGTTGGTCCGGGAGAGCTGGGAGCAGCTCCAGCCTCCTGGACCACCGGGAGTTCCGGTCGGGCCGCCACCTCACCTTGGGGACTTAGCCAGAGATGACCGCGATCTCGCTCGGAATGCCGTCCACGCCGCTCAAGCCGCTTGCCGTGCGGCGCAAGAGTCGTCAGATCATGGTGGGGAGCGTGGCGGTCGGTGGTGACGCGCCGGTGTCGGTGCAGTCGATGACCACGACGCTGACCTCGGATGTCAATGCGACGTTGCAGCAGATCGCGGAGCTGACGGCGTCGGGGTGTCAGATCGTGCGGGTGGCGTGTCCGTCGCAGGATGATGCGGATGCGTTGGCGACCATTGCGCGCAAGTCGCAGATCCCGGTGATCGCGGACATCCACTTCCAGCCGAAGTACGTGTTCGCGGCGATCGACGCGGGGTGTGCGGCGGTGCGGGTGAACCCGGGCAACATCCGGCAGTTCGACGACAAGGTCAAGGAGATCGCGAAGGCGGCGTCGGAGGCGGGGGTGCCGATCCGGATCGGGGTCAACGCGGGGTCGTTGGACCGGCGGCTGCTGGAGAAGTACGGCAAGGCCACGCCGGAGGCGCTGGTGGAGTCGGCGCTGTGGGAGTGCTCGCTGTTCGAGGAGCACGGCTTCCGCGACATCAAGATCTCGGTGAAGCACAACGACCCGGTCGTCATGATCGCCGCCTACCGGCTGCTGGCCCAGCAGTGCGACTACCCGTTGCATCTGGGGGTGACCGAGGCCGGTCCGGCGTTCCAGGGCACGATCAAGTCGGCGGTGGCGTTCGGTGCGCTGCTGAGCGAGGGGATCGGGGACACCATCCGGGTGTCGCTGTCGGCGCCGCCGGCGGAGGAGATCAAGGTCGGCAACCAGATCCTGGAGTCGCTGAACCTGCGTCAGCGCGGCCTGGAGATTGTGTCCTGCCCGTCCTGCGGCCGGGCCCAGGTGGACGTCTACAAGCTGGCGGAGGAGGTCACCGCGGGCCTGGAGGGCATGGAGGTGCCGCTCCGTGTCGCCGTGATGGGCTGTGTGGTGAACGGCCCGGGCGAGGCGCGGGAGGCGGACCTGGGTGTGGCTTCGGGCAACGGCAAGGGGCAGATCTTCGTCAAGGGCGAGGTGATCAAGACCGTGCCGGAGTCGAAGATCGTGGAGACGCTGATCGAGGAGGCCCTGAAGCTTGCCGAGCAGATGCAGGACGAGGGCGTCACCTCCGGCGAGCCCACCGTCTCGGTCAGCGAGTAGTCGGCCGGCCGCGGAACGCATGACGGCGGAGCGGAGAACAGTGTGGGACGGATAGCCCCTCCCTGCTCTCCTCTCCGGGCGTGGTGAGGGGATAGGGTGCCTCCGTGCTGAGCGGTTCGGTGATGACGACGCGGGTCCTGGAACCCGGTGACCTCCCGGCTGCCCTCGAAGTACTGGAACGCGACCCGATCGCCAACGCCTTCGTCGCCGCCCGTGTCGCCGTCGCCGGACTCGACGCCTGGCGGCTCGGCGGTGAGATGTGGGGCTGGTACGAGGGCGGCCGTCTGGAGGCGCTCTGCTACGCGGGCGCCAATCTGGTGCCGCTGAGCGCCGGACCGGAGGCCGTGGCGGCCTTCGCCGAGCGCGCCCGGCGGCAGGGCCGCCGCTGCTCGTCCATCGTGGGTCCGGCCGAGGCCACCGCACGGCTGTGGTCGCTGCTGGAGCCCGCCTGGGGGCCGGCCCGCGAGGTGCGCCCCAACCAGCCGCTGATGGCCACCTGGGAGCCGTCCGCCGAGATCGCCCCCGACCCCCGGGTGCGCCGGGTCCGCCGGGACGAGATGGACCTGCTCATCCCCGCCTGCGTGGCCATGTTCACCGAGGAGGTCGGGGTCTCCCCGCTCGCGGGGGACGGCGGCCTGCTCTACCGGGCCCGGATCGCCGAACTGGTGAGCACCGGACGTGCCTTCGCCCGCTTCGAGGCCGGCAAGGTCGTCTTCAAGGCCGAGATCGGGGCGGCGACCCCTCAGGCCTGCCAGATCCAGGGGGTCTGGGTCGCCCCGGGCCATCGCGGCCGGGGCCATTCCGAGAGCGGGATGGCCGCCGTGGTGGAGCATGCGCTGCGGGAGGTCGCCCCGGTGGTGAGCCTCTACGTGAATGACTTCAACACCGTCGCCCGGGCTGCCTACCGACGCGTGGGATTCTCCGAAGTAGGCACGTTCATGAGCGTTTTGTTCTGATGGGTGGCCGCTGCTGAGCACCTGAGTGGTAGCTGTGACAGGTGTTCCGGGAACTGCCTCGTACGGATGCGCGCCGTGCATACACTCGCGCCGTCATCACCTTGAGTGACATCCCTTCCCCCAGGACGGGCGCGAGCCCTCCGGATGTCACCCCTTCCAAGGTGCCCTCTGACAGAGGACTGCGCATGCACCTGAATGACGCAGCATCACCTGCTTCACCTCCGCACCGACGGCGACCACCCCGCGGACGCACCAGGCGGGCCACGCTGATCGGCGTGCTCGCCGGAATCCTCGGCCTGGCCACCCTGCTCGGCAGTGCCTTCGGCGCCACCACCGGCGGTACCCCCGCCGCCGCCCCGCCGGCCACCCCCAACACCAACTGCACCCTCACCGTCCCGGCCAACCCCCTGAGCGCCAGGGGCCTGGCCACCCCGTACCAGCTCTCGGCCACGGATCCGGCCCAGGGCCCCTGCCACGAGGCCAACACCGACCAGTCGGCCTTCGTCCAGGCCACCGTGGTGGACCCGGCGACCGGGGCGCTCTCCGTCTACGACCCGCTGGTGATCGACCGGGGGACCAAGGCCGCCGTCGCCCCGGTCGTGCCCAAGCTCCCCGCCCATGCCGTGGTCGGCATCTGGTTCGGCTTCAACGCCGACACCCTGACGCTGCGCAGCAGCCAGGGCAGCCTCCGGGCCGGCAACTGCGTGAACGGGCTGAACGGCTCGCTGTTCACGCAGTTCGCCTACTGCAACGCGCCGGCCTTCTTCTCCGCCGCGAACCGCGCGGAGCGGTCCGGGAAGCTCAAGGTTCCCCCGCTGGGCACCGGCAGCGACGGCAAGCCGTGCATGAGCACCCGTGACTTCGGCCTGATCGACCAGGACCAGAGCGACAACGTCACCACGGACTACCTGGCCACCGCCGCCGGCACGATGGCGCAGAAGACCGCCGCCACCGTCGCCGCACTGCCCGGGGCCCTCTCGCTCGCCAACGGCAGCGACAACCTGCTGCTGGTGTCCTTCGTCGACCCGGCGCTGAACTGCACCCCCTACACGGCACCGGACCTCGCCGACCCCGGCCACAGCGTCACCTCACTGGGCCTGGACGAGATCCAGGCGGCCGCGTTCCAGCGGGCCCCGATCGCCCTGGTCCCGGTGAACGACCCGATGGCCCAGGTGGACGGCGCGACCAGCCGGGCCAAGACCAACCTCTACCGTGCCGGCGTCGACATGCCCGCGCTGAGCCGCAGGGACACCGGTGACCCGATGGCCTACTGCACCAGCCTGGCCACCACCGGCCGCCAGCGGATCAACGCCGACCAGGCCTTCTTCGCCAAGGCGGTGTCGCCCGAGCCGGACCAGAACCTGTTCGACTTCCTGACCACGCGGCTCGCCGCATCGCTCACCAACCTCAACTGCCCACAGGCCTCGGCTTCGGCGTCGGCTTCCCCGTCGGCCTCCGCTTCGGCTTCCGGCTCGGCCTCGGCCTCGGCGAGCACCGTGCCCAGTGGCTCGGCGAGTGCCTCGTCCAGCAGCCCCGTGATGAGCACCTCAGCCTCCCCCTCGGTGCCGGTGTCGTCGTCCGCCTCCGCCTCCGCTTCGGCGTCGGCCTCGGCGTCCACCGCGGTGGCCGGCGGCCCCGGTGCGCCGGCGGCCTCCGGGTCGCCCTCCTCGGGGTCGGTCCAGGCGATCGGCCTGCCGGTCTCCTCGTCGCCGCCCCCGGTCGTCCAGGTGCACGACACGGCCCCCAGCCCGGTGCCCGCCTCGGCCTCGGCCAGCGCCACCAGCGCCGCGTCGGCGAGCAGCACGGCTGCGCCGGTGTCGGCCTCGGCCGCCCCGACGAGCGCCTCGGCGGCGCCGATGACCACCGCCGCCGCGCCGGTGACCACCACGATCCCGCCCACGGTCGCGAGCCGCACCGCGGCCGCACCCATCATGCACACCACCGCGCCCAGACCGAGCGGCTCCGCTGCCGGCGGCATGCTCGCGGAGACCGGGGCCTCCCGCTCCACCCTCCCGTTCGTGGGCCTGGCGGTCTCGCTGGTGCTTCTCGGTGTCTCCGCGTTCATGCTGATCGGGCGCCGTCGACCCGGCGCCCGGTGACACTCCGTCGGCCACGGGCGCGGGAGACGGTCCCGCCCCGGGGCCGACCAGGTACGGTGCGAGGGCGCTGAACGACGTCACGATCGAGCCATTCGACCTCGCGGGACGGGCCTCGGAGGCCCTGGCGGTGCAGGCCGCCGCTTTCGGCCTGGGTAGCGAGGAGGTCGCGGTACGGCTGCAGATCGTCGGACGGCACGCCCTGGTCCCGGGCGTGCGCGCGTTCGGCGCCGTGGAACGCAGTGACCCCCGGGGCCTCGGACGGCTGGTGGGCTTCGGCTACGGCATGCCCAACGACCGTTCGCACTGGTGGAGTTCGGTCATCGAGCCGCATCTGGAGGCGAACGGCCTCGGCTTCTGGCTGGACCAGTCCTTCTCCGTCACCGAGCTGCACGTCCACCCCGACTACCAGGGGCTGGGCTTCGGGCGCCGCATCATCACCACGCTCTGCGCCGGCACCCGGCTGCCGCGGACCATCCTGTCGGCGATCGACCGGGAGACCCCGGCCCGTGCGCTCTACCGCTCGCTCGGATACCAGGACCTGGCCCGCCAGGTGATGTTCCCCAACACCGCCGTCCCCTACGCGGTGATGGGCGCGCAGCTGCCGTTCCCGGCCCGCCGCTGACGGCCGGTCAGCGCTGGGCCGGGATCACCGCGGCCAGCCGGAACCCCTTCTCGGTCTGCTCCGCCGTGAGCAGTCCGCCGCCCGCCGCGATCCGTTCCTTGAGCCCCTGCAACCCGTTGCCGTCGGGGCAGGAGACGGCGGTCGCGGCCGCGGCTGCGGAGCCCTCGTCGGTGATGCTCAACCGGACCGGGTCGGAGCCGCGTTCGACCTCGATGGTGCAGCGCTTGGCCCTGCTGTGCCGGACCACATTGGTGACGCCCTCGCGGACCACCCAGGCCAGCAGCAGGTCCACCTGGGCGGGCAGCGGTGGTCCCGACTCGTGCAGCACCGGCTCGATCCCGCCGGCGCTCAGCAGCGAGCGGGCCCGCGCCAGTTCCTCGGACAACCCGGTCTCCCGGTAGCCGCTGACAGCCTCCCTGATCTCGGCCAGCGCCTTGCGGCTGACCTCCTCGATGTCCGCCGCCTGGGCCAGCGCCGCGTCCAGGTCGGTCGGTGCCAGCCGTCGCACCACCTCCGCCTTGAGGGCGATCACGGACATGCTGTGGCCCAGCAGGTCGTGCAGGTCGCGGCTGAACCTGAGCCGCTCCTCGGCCACCGCGGCGCGGGCCAACTCCTGACGGGTCTCCCGGAGTTGCCCGACCGCGGAGAGCAGTTTCAGGGTCACGAAGGTGATCGCGCCGGGCAGGAAGCTGCTCCAGGCGGCGTCGACCACGTCCCCGCTGTGCCCGCTCCGCATGTAGGCGGTGAGCGCCGCCAGCGCCGGGACGCCGATGAACACCAGCGGGCCGCCCCGGTCCGGCACCACCACCGCACCGGCGATGGCGAGCAGCGAGTACAGCAGCAGGGCGTGCGGCAGCGATCCGGCCAGCGCACCGGTGACCGGTACCAGCACCAGTGCCAGCACCGTGGGCACCCTGCCGTTCTGGAACCGCGGCTGGAACGCGGTCAGCACGGTCGCGCAGTAGAGCAGGACGAACACCCCGAGCCCGCACAGGGCGGCGACGGGACGCGGGTAGCTCCCGCCGATCACCGCGTGCGCCGGGCTCAGCACCATCAGCACCCAGGGCAGCAGGGTGTACGGATTGAAGCCGTCGATCTTCTCGATGTCCTCGTCGGTGATCCGCTTGCGGTGGGCTCGGCCGGCCACGGGCGGGGTCCTCTCGGCGGTCGGTGTCACAGGTCTGGTGGTACGGGTGCGGCTAGAGCATCGCCGCGAATTCGAGGAAGAGCCCGGCGCTGCGGGGGTCGCCGACCTCCAGGCTCCACAGGCCGGCCTCGACGGTCCGGAACAGCGTCCAGCCGCGCAGCCGCTCCCGGTCGACCTCGACCGCGTCGGACAGCCGCTGGATCCTCCGCCGCGCGGCGGCCTGCGGTCCCGGTACCCCGGCCAGGGTCTCCAACCGGTCCTGCGCCAACCAGGCCAGATCGTATGCGCGTTCGCCCACCAGCGGCTTGGGGTCGATGGCCAGCCAGGGCGAGCGGTCGGCCGCGAGGACGTTGCCGTGGTGGAAGTCGCCGTGCAGCAGCAGCTCCTCGGTGCCGCTGCCGAGCAGTTCCGCCGCGGTCTCCAGCGCCTCGTCCAGCAGCGGACGCAGGTCGGCCGCGGCGGCCAGCTCACGCCTGCTGCGCAGGGTCCCGCACAGCCCGGTGACGTAGTCGGCCACCGACGTGAACCCGTGGTCCGCGGGCGGCGCCACCCACAGCCGCTGCAGCGTCCCGGCGGCCTCCAGCATCGCCTTGCTCTCGGCCAGCGACAGCAGCGGCACCTCTCCGTGCAGCCGCTCCAGCAGCATCGCCTCGCCGGCGGGGGCCGCCTCCAGCAGCCGTACCGCGCCGCGCCCGTCCCAGTGCGCCAGCGCGGCGTGCTCCTGGGCGGTCTCCGGAGCGGGCAGACCCAGCTTGAGCACGGCCGGCGTGCCGTCGGCCCTGCGGACGTAGAGCACCAGGCTGATCTGCCCGCCCGGTTCGAACACCCGCTCAAGCGTCAGATCCCAGCGGTCCAGGTACTGCACGGTCAGCCGGGGCAGCGATTCCAGCCAGCGGACGCCCGGCTCACCTTCCCAGGCGGTGACGGTCTGCCGGAGCCGTACCGGAATACTGATCTGCTGCTCCGTCGCTGCCATACCGGCCCTTCGTTCGTTCGCCCCCGCGGTGGTGCACCGGACCATTGTCAGCCATGGGAGAGGCCGGGAAAGGCACTGCCGGTGCCGCGCCAGGCCAGGGTGTCCAACGCCGCCTGCCGCAGCGCGGCGGCCATGGTCAGGCGCAGCGGTCCCGAGGTCGCCTGGACGGCGTTGGCGTAGACCGCGCAGATCCGGTCCTCGACCGACCCGGCGAGCCGGACCGCCGAGGCCGCGTCGGTGACCGGGGAGGGCAGCCGGTAGGCCGGCGCGGCTGCGGCCGGGGTGGCGCCGGTGGCGCCGATCCGCTGCTGCAGTGCGTCGCGCCGGTCCCGATGCGCCTGGTAGGAGGAGGTGGCATGGGTCCTGCGGTCGCCGCCGAGCTGTGCGCCGATCACCCCGTAGGCGTAGACGGCGGCGTCCTCGGCGGCGAGCGCTGCCTGCAGCGCGGCGAGGGCGGCGGCCGGGAGGGCGCCGCGGGTCACCGGCGCTGCCGCCGGTCCCGCCGGTACGGAGCCGCGGAGCAGCATCGAGTGCTGTGCCCCGTCGGCCGCGGCGGAGGCCAGCTGTCGGGCCAGCGCCGGGGAGGCGGTCGCCAGGTCCTTCAACCTGGCCTGGGCGGTGGCGCGTTCGGCGGCGTCCAGGGCGGCGACCGCCGCGCTCCGGCTGGTCGCCGGCGTGGAAGGGGGTGTCGCGGAGGCCGAGGTTGACGGCGAGGCGGAGGCCGGGGCGGCCGTCCCGCCGAAGGCCGACTCCTGCGCGGTCAGCTGCTGCCGCAGCGGCCGCAGCTGCCCCGCCGCCGCCGGGAACGCGGCGATGGCCGCGTCGTACCGTGCCGCCAGTGCCCGCGTCGCCGCGAGCGCCCTGGCCCGTACCGGAACGTCCGGATCGGGCGCTTCGACGGTGCGGACGGTACGGCCGTCGGCCGACGTCTGCGCGGAGACGCTGCCGCAGGCGACGAGCAGACCGGCGATTCCGGTCCCGATCCCCGCGCTGAGCAGGGAGCGGCGCCGGATTCCAGGGGCAGAGGTGGTCACGAGCAGGGACGCTACCGTGTGATCGGCCATGGCGGGCATCGCCCCCGCAAAGTCGCCGAATCGGCACTTCGGGTCGGAAGCGGATAGGCTGTGGGCTGTTCTTTAGACCTACAGACAACAGCAGACGCGGCCGAGGAGTCACCCGGATGAGCACCACCCTGAACGACCGGCTGCAGGTTCTGCTGGAACCGCTCGCCTCGGAGGCGGGCGTTGATCTGGAAGAGGTCACCCTCACCAAGGTCGGCGGGCGCCGCGTTCTGGACGTGGTCCTGGACGCCGACGGCGGCGTGGACCTGGACACCGTCGCCGAGCTGAGCCGGGCCTTCGGCGCGGCCCTGGACGGTCCCGACGGCACTGCCGTGCTGGGGGAGGGCGAGTACCGCCTGGAGGTCGGCTCCCCGGGCGTGGACCGGCTGCTCACCCTGCCCCGCCACTGGCGCCGTGCGCGCACCCGTCTGGTGAAGGCGCAGCTGGGCACCGGCGCCGAGGTCACCGGCCGGGTGCTGGAGTCCGACGAGGACGGCGTGCTGCTGGAGATCCCCCCGGTCAAGGGCAGGGGCAGGGCCACCGAGCGCAGGCTGCCGTTCGCGGACATCGCCAAGGCCCGGGTGCAGATCGAGTTCAACCGCAAGGGCCTGGACGACGACATCGAGGACGTCGCGGACGTCGAGGACGTGGACGACGACGTCGACGACGAAGCCGGCTCCGACGAGGCGTAGCAGTACCCCACGACTGACTGAAGAGAAGAAGAGGAGGCGTAGCCGTGGATATCGACATGAGTGCCCTGCGCAGGTTGGTGCAGGAGCGGGAGATCAAGTTCGACCTGCTGGTCCAGGCGATCGAGTCGGCCCTCCTCATTGCGTACCACCGCACTGAGGGCTCGCGGCAGAAGGCCCGGGTCGAGCTCGACCGCGAGACCGGCCATGTGACGGTCTGGGCCAAGGAGGACGCGGACGAGGTCGCCGAGGGCGGCACCCCGCGCGAGTTCGACGACACCCCCAGCGGCTTCGGCCGGATCGCGGCCAGCACCGCCAAGCAGGTGATCCTGCAGCGGCTGCGCGACGCCGAGGAGGAGCTGACCTTCGGCGAGTACGCCGGCCGCGAGGGCGACATCGTCACCGGTGTGGTGCAGCAGGGCAAGGACCCCAAGAACGTCCTGGTCGACATCGGCAAGATCGAGGCGATCCTGCCGGCCCAGGAGCAGGTCCCTGGCGAGGAGTACAAGCACGGGCTGCGGCTGAAGTGCTACGTGGTCGCGGTGCGCCGCGGCGTGCGCGGCCCCTCGGTGACGCTGTCGCGGACCCACCCCAACCTGGTCCGCGCGCTGTTCGCGCTGGAGGTCCCGGAGATCGCGGACGGTTCGGTGGAGATCGCCGCCATCGCCCGCGAGGCCGGCTTCCGCAGCAAGATCGCGGTGTGGACCGGCAAGTCCGGGCTGAACGCCAAGGGCGCCTGCATCGGCCCGATGGGCGGCCGGGTCCGCGCGGTGATGGCCGAACTGCACGGTGAGAAGATCGACATCGTGGACTGGTCGGACGACCCGGCCGAGATGGTCGCCAACGCGCTGTCCCCCGCACGGGTGACCCGAGTGGAGATCGTCGACTACGACGCCCGGTCCGCCCGGGTGACCGTGCCGGACTACCAGCTGTCGCTGGCGATCGGCAAGGAGGGCCAGAACGCCCGCCTGGCCGCGCGCCTCACCGGCTGGCGCATCGACATCCGCCCGGACGTCGAGAGCGACGGCCCCTCCGGTTCGGCCGAGGGCCGCGACCGCTGAGCCGCCTCCGGGCGGAAGTGCGCAGTAAGTGGGTCGGAGTGAAGACCATCAGAGGGGTAGACTTGGACGTGTCTGGTCGGACGCGTGACCTTTCATGCCCGGAACGCACTTGCGTCGGGTGTAGGGAGCGGGCGGCCAAACATGACCTGCTGCGTGTGACGGCGGTCGAGGGCGTCTGCGTCCCCGATCCCCGAGGCACGCTGCCCGGCCGGGGAGCGCACCTGCACCCCAGGCCGGGGTGCCTCGACCTGGCGCTGCGCCGCCGGGCGTTCCCCAGGGCGTTCCGCCTGCCGGGGCCGCTCGACACCGCGGCAGTCCAGCGGTACGTAGAGGCACTGCCGAGGGTCGCAGAAATGTCAGAGCACTGAGCTGCCGCACCCATGTGCGGGGGCCGAGCACCAGGTACCTCGCGAGTTCGAAAGTAGGTCGAGATTGCGATGAGCACTCGATGAGTACGCGATGAGTACGAGCATGAAGTAGCGACGGTCCGGCGGAACACCCGGACCTACAAAGGAGCGAAGTGGCTAAGGTCCGGGTTTACGAACTCGCCAAGGATTTGGGCGTTGAGAGCAAGGTCGTCATGGCCAAGCTCCAAGAGCTCGGTGAGTTCGTACGTTCGGCGTCCTCGACGATCGAGGCGCCTGTCGTACGAAAGTTGGAAGTTGCCTTCGGTGGGGCCAGTGCCCCGTCGAAGCCCGCGTCGTCGAGCAAGCCGACGCCCCCCAAGCCCGCGGCGGCCTCGCCCGCCTCGGCACCCCGTCCGGGCGCACCGCGCCCCGCGGCGCCGCGGCCTGCCGCCGCCGCTGCCCCGGCGGCGCCCGC
>NZ_JBEUKS010000026.1:0-28859 GCF_042510965.1 Streptacidiphilus jeojiensis | reverse complement strand
AAAGGAACCTCGACCACCCACAGAATTGCGGGCGGACGGGGTATCAACATTTGGCGTTGACTTTTGGCACGCTGTTGAGTTCTCAAGGTACGGACGCTTCCTTCGAGCGGCTTTCACACCAGCTCTCCGGGCGCTTCCTTCGTTTTCTACTCTAGCAGACCGTTTCCGGCTTGCTTTCCGTCCTCCCGGGCCGATTGTTTCCGGTCCGTTCCGACGAGTGAAACTCTAGCGGAATTCCTCGGTCCAAGCCAATTCCGCTGCATTCCCAGGAAAAGGGCATGACGAACCAGGGGCTGCATGCGCTGTACTTCCAGGGGATGGCCACCCTCACCACAGGACCGGCCGCGCTCAGCGCGTTCGGAGCTCCTGTTCAGGCAGCTCGACGTACATTAGGCGGCTCCCGACGCGAAGTCAAACCCATTACTGACGGGGCGTCTGACGTGTCGTGGGCAGCAGGAAGTCGCACCAGACGGCCTTGCCGCCATCCGGGGTACGGCGGGTGCCCCAGCTGCTGGCGATGGTCGCGATGATGGCGATGCCACGGCCGGTCTCGTCGGCCGGTTCGGCGCGGCGGCGGCGTGGGAGGTGGTCGTCGGCGTCGGTGACCTCCACCGTGAGCCGGCGGTCGGTTCGGCGCAGCCGCAGGCGCATCGGGGGGTGGCCGTGGGTGAAGGAGTTGGAGACCAGCTCGCTGACCGCGAGGACGCCCAGGTCGAGCAGTTCCTCCCCGAGCCGCCAGCTGGCCAGCACGCCGCTGGTGAAGGCCCGGGCGCTGGAGACCGCCTCCGCGCCGCCCAGCAGGTCGAGTGAGGCGCTGCGGAACAGCTCCGCGGTCTCGCTGTCGCGCTCCGGGAGCTGGAACACCAGAGCGGCGACGTCGTCGTCGTGGTCCGGGGTCACCCCCATGGCGCGCAGCAGCCGGGCGCAGATGACGTCGGGCTGACCGGTGGCGCCGGCGAAGGTACGGGCCAGGGCGTCGAGGCCCTCGTCGATGTCCTGCTCGCGCCGTTCGACCAGGCCGTCCGTGTAGAGGACCCCGGTGGCGCCGGTCCCCAGCGCGACGCTGGCCGAGGTGTGCAGGTAGCCGCCGGTGCCGAGGGGCGGACCGCAGGGCTCCTCCGGGCGGGTGACCGAGCCGTCGGCCTCACGGATCATCAGCGGCAGGTGGCCCGCCGAGGCGTAGACGAGGCGCTGCTCGCTAGGGTCGTAGACGGCGTAGACGCAGGTGGCGATGAGCGTCGCGTCGATTTCCGAGGCCAGGCCGTCGAGCAGCTGCAGCACCTCGTGCGGGGGCAGGTCGAGGCGGGCGTAGGCGCGCACCGCCGTTCGGAGCTGGCCCATGACGGCGGCGGCGCGCATGCCGCGTCCCATGACGTCGCCGATGACCAGGGCGGTGCGCCCGCCGCCGAGGGTGATGACGTCGTACCAGTCGCCGCCGACGGCCGCATCGGCGCCGCCGGGTTGGTAGGTGGCGGCGACCCTGAGGTCGTCGGGCTGTTCGAGCTTCTGCGGGAGCAGGCTGCGCTGCAGGGTGACCGCTGCCTCGCGGTGGCGGCGCTCGCTCTCCCTGAGCCGCTCGGTGACCTGGACCTGGTCGGTGACCTCGGCACCGAAGACCAGGACGCCGCAGACGTCGGCGGCGTTGGTGCTGCGGCGCAGGGCGCCGAAGTGGCTGCGCGGGCTGGTGGTGATCCGGCCCTGCTGGTGCTGGTGGGTCGCGGCGAGGGCGGTGACCTGGCGGCCGAGGTCCTCGCTGTCGCGGACCGGAGCGCAGACGAAGGTGAAGTAGCGGGGTCGCTCAGCGCCCGCGCCCGCGCCGGCGCCGGCGCCCGAACCCGAGCCGTGATCGGAACTGGTGAACGAAGGGTTGGTGACCTTCCGCGCCTTGACCGTGCGGGGTCGGCCGGTACGGAACGCCTGATCCATCAGCGGCAGCAGGCCCAGCTCCTCCAGCTCGGGCATCACCTGGTGGGCCGGGACTCCGGTGGGCCGGTGACCGAAGACATCGGTGTAGGCACGGTTGAGGTAGCCGATGCGGTGGCCCGGGCCGTAACTGACCGCCACCAGGGCCGGCAGGTGGGCCAGCACGTCGTGGACGGTGGGCTGGTCGTAGCTGCTGTCGGAGGCCGCTCTGGGGGCGGTGACTCCGGTGGTGGTTCCGGCGCTCCCCCCGGCCGCGCCGGTCGCGCCGGCCGCGCCACCCGTCCCGGTCCCGGTATCGAACATCCCACTGCCCGCACCAGTCCCCTTCGCGGGCGCGGGCAGCGAGGCACGGACGTCCGCGCCGCCGGCGAGATCCCCGACGGGCCCGTGGTCGAGCTCCTCGTCCTTGAAGTCGCTGAAGGCGTTCGGCTGCTCGACGGGCACGTCACCGGGTTGCGTCTTCTGGGTCCGGGGCGACAGTGCGGACCGTCGCTGTACTCCAGGGAGCCGGGAGCTCCAGCGCGTGAGGTTCACGGGACCCTTCTGTCCGAGTGAGGGAGAGCTGGCTGTCCGGCGGTGGGGGCACGGGACGTCCGGACCAGTGTGGCCGATGTCCCGCGCAAGCAACATCAGGGACGGTCACTCTCAGGAGATACCCATCCTGTGCATCGTGGGGAGGCCTCCCCTGCTTCCTCCCCATCCACCTGACGTCTCTTCACAGCGGAGAGCCCCGATCCGCCCCTCAGTCCTCCGTCAATCCTGGTCGAGTTCCATCAAGGTCTCGAAGCCGGCCCGCGGCTGCTCCAGTGCGCCCATCGACACGATCTCGCGTTTCAGCAGTCCGGCCAGGGTCCAGTCGGCCAGTACCCGGGCCTTGCGGTCCAGCGTCGGCATCCGCCGCAGGTGCACCGCGCGGTGCAGGAGCCAGGCGGTACGGCCGTGCAGCGCGCGGCCGCGCAGCTGGGCCACGCCCTTGTGCAGGCCCAGCGAGGTGAGCGAGCCCTTGGACTCGTAGCGGTACTCCACGGCCGGCTCGCCGCGCAGCTGCGCCACCACGTTGTCGGCCAGCACCCTGGCCTGCCGTACCGCGTGCTGGGCGGTGGCCGCGCAGCACTCCCCGGGCCTGGTCAGGTCCGGTACCGCCGCACCGTCGCCGGCCGCCCAGACGTCCGTGGTGCCGAGTACCCGCAGGGTGGCGTCGCAGCGCAGCCGTCCCTGCGCGTCGCAGGCCAGTCCGGTCTCCCTGAGCACCGGATGGGCCCGGACCCCGGCCGTCCAGACCAGGGTGCGGGCGGCGAACTGGCTGCCGTCGGAGAGCGCGACGACACCGTCGTGCACCGATTCGAGCCGGGTGCCGACCCTGACCTCGATATTGCGTCCACGCAGTTCGGCGGTGGTGCGCAGGCCGACGTCGGGCTCGGTCTCGGGGAGGATGCGGTCGCCCGCCTCCACCAGCACCCAGTGCAGGTCGTCGGGTTGGATGCCGGGGTAGTGGCGGGCGGCGTAGCGGGCCATGTCCTCCAACTCGGCGATGGCGCCGGTGCCGGCGTAGCCGCCGCCGACGAAGACGAAGGTCAGCGCTGCCTCGCGGAGCGCGGCGTCCCGGGTGGAGGAGGCCAGGTCGAGCTGGGTGAGCACGTGGTTGCGCAGCGACACGGCCTCCTGGACGCTGCCGAAGCCGATGCCGTGCTCGGCCAGCCCCGGGACCGGCAGGATCCTGGGTACCGCTCCCGGGGCCAGGACCAGCAGGTCGTAGTCGAGTTGGAGGTCCCGTTCGGTCTGCTGCTGCACCGGTGGCGGCACGGTCACGGTGGCCCGGTGGGTCGTCGGGCTGAGCGCGCTGAGCCGTCCGAGCACCACCTGCACGCGCGGCAGTATCCGGCGGAGCGGGACGACGACGTGGCGGGGGTCGACGGCGCCCGCGGCCGCCTCCGCCAGCAGCGGTTGGTACGTCATGTACGACTTCGGGTCGACGAGGGTCAGTTCGGCCTCGTCCGGGCGCAGCCGCTGCTGCAGCCGCAGTGCGGCGTACAGGCCGACATGGCCGCCGCCGACGAGCAGGATCCGGACCGGGGTGGGGGCGGATACCGGGGTGGGGGTAGACGCGGATGGAGGTGGTGGGGTGGTCACCGGCGTCACTCAGTCTCGACTCGTAGTTTCCGGCCGCTGGTGACTGGCCACCTGCGGCCGCCCGACAGTTGTTGCAACAGGACCGCCGCGACAGCGGACCGTCGCGGCACCGGCATCGGGGTCGCTCCCCGCGTGGTTGGAGTACCGGTCCATTCCGCACCCTCGACGGCGTCTTGTACATAGCCCGTGCCTGAACTGGTGGGGCCGGTGCGGCGAACGGCATGAGGAGAACGACCGTAAATGTCCGCTCGATCATCCACGTTTCGACGCAGATGTCCTACGCCCTGACGCAGATTCTCGGTGCTCCGGGGTGCGCCGCGCGCACCCGAGTCTTGGGAAGGCCCCTGTTCGGCCTGATCTGCTCTCAACTATGGTCGGGGTGTCTGCGAATCCGTACTCGGTTCGCTACATCGTGTGCGCGTTGGGGGGCATCGCGTCGGACGTGGTGCCCACGGGGGAGGACGAAAGTCATGGTTCAGCGGGAACATGCGCTTCCGCATGTGGGGGAACGGTCCATACCGGATCCGCGAAACGGGCGTCCGACGGCGTCCGTGTCGGCATCGGCACCGGTCTCAGGAACGCCGTCAGGTTCGCCTTCCGGGGCGACGGTGACCGGCTCGGGTTCCACTGGTGGTGGCGGCGGTGGCGGCCGGTTGCGGGTCGACGCACGGCGCAATCTGGAGAGCGTGCTGCGCGCTGCGCGCGAGGTGTTCGGCGAACTCGGCTACGGGGCGCCGATGGAGGAGGTCGCCCGGCGTGCCGGGGTCGGCGTCGGCACCGTCTACCGGCGCTTCCCGAGCAAGGAGGTCCTGGTCAGGCGGATCGCCTCGGAGGAGGTGGCCTGGCTGACCGCGCAGGCCTGGGAGTCGCTGAACGGCGACCCGCAGCCCTGGGACGCACTGGCCGGCTATCTCTCCCGGGCCGTGGCCACGGGCGCCGGACGGCTGCTGCCGCCGGAGGCCTTCCGCTACGCGGAGCGGATGGACCAGGTCCCGGCGCAGCGGACGACGGGTCAGGTGCCCCCGCTGGAGATCGCGGCCCCGCCGCCCCCGCCGGGTGACGGCGCCGGCGACGCCGATCCGGCCCGACTGCTGGAGCTGCTCGGACAGTTGGTCGAAAGGGCCAGGAGCGCGGGCGAGCTGCGCAGCGGGGTGCGGGTCACCGATGTGGTGCTGGTGCTGACCGCCTCGGTGCCGTCGTACACCGAGCCCAGCGGGGACGGCGCCGGCGTCGACGGGTCACCGGTGGCGCAGGGGTCCTCGGCCCGACTGCTCCGGATCCTGCTGGACGGTCTGCGGTCCGACGGCTGACGGGTGGTCGGCTGGCGGGTGGTCGGCTGACGGCTGGTCGACTGACGGCTGGCTGACGGGTGGTCGGTGCACGAATGACAGGTCGCGGCAGGCCGGATCGGGCGGTCACCTTAGTGCGCCGGTACGACGGTCGCTCAGGTTTTCAGTTTTCCGCTCCCCGGACGGGTGGTCGGGTGCCGAAGACCGGACCTGCACCGGCTCGGCATGGGAATCTTTGACCGTGGAACGACACGGGGACTGCCATGCGCGCTGACGGCCAGGACGAGTCGGGGGAGGGTTCCGGCATCGGCTCCAGCGAACCACCGGAGCCCTCGCCCCAGGTCCCGGCCCAGGGCGGCCGGCACCGCGCCGACGACGCCGAACCCGGGGCCGCCGCGGTCCCGGGGCCGGCCACGGTGCCGCCCCCGGGCGGACCGGTCGACGAGGAGCCGCTGCCCGTCTCCGACGCCGAACTCACCGCTGCGGTACGGGCCGGCGACGACGCGGCCTACGAGGAGCTGTACCGGCGGCACGCCGACGCGGTGCGCCGCTACGCCCGCACCTGCTGCCGGGACACCTTCACCGCCGAGGACCTGGCCGGCGAGGTGTTCGCCCGCACGCTGCAGGCGCTGCGCGCCGGCAAGGGCCCCGAGATCGCCGTCCGCGCCTATCTGCTGACCGCGGTCCGCAACATCGCCGCGGGCTGGAGCCGCAGCGACCGGCGCGAGCAGCTGGTGGACGACTTCACCCTGTTCGCCGCCACCTCGGCGGCCGTCGCCGACGTCAGCGTCGTCGACCCCGGCGCGGACGCCTGGGCCATGGCCGGGATCGACCACTCACTGGTGGTACGGGCGTTCAGCAGGCTGGAGCCGGACGACCAGATGGTGCTCTGGCACACCGCCGTCGAACGCGAACCACCGCGGCAGGTAGCCGAGTTGATGGGCAAGAGCGCCAACGCTACGGCGGTGCAGGCGAGCCGGGCCCGGGACCGGCTCGCCACCGAGTTCCTGCAGGCGCACATCTCCGACACCCAGGAGACCGCCTGCGAGGACTACGCACGGAGGCTGGGCGCGTTCGCGCGCGGCTCGCTGGGGAAGCGGGCGGCCGGCGACGTGCGCGGGCACATGAAGGAGTGCGACCGCTGCTCGGCCGCCTACCTGGAGCTGGTGGACCTCAACCACAGCCTCCGCGAGCTGCTGCCGACCGGCGCACTGGTGTGGTGGGTCAGCTCGGGCTACTTCACCGCGCTCGCCGCAGGTGCGGCCGGGGCCGCCGGCGTCGCGGCCGGGGTCGGCACCGGGGCCACTGCCGGTGCCGGAGCGACCGCGGGTGCGGCCGGCGCCGCCGGTGCGGGCGCCGGGGGCAGCGGGGGTGCCGCCGGCGGGGCCGCGGCCGAGGGGCTGGGGGTACCCGCCAAGGCCGGGATCGCGGCACTGGTGACGGTGGTGGCGGTGGCCGGGGTGGTGTTCGCGCTCACCGGCAACGACACCAAGCCCAAGCCGCCGCAGGCCGCCAAACCCTCGGCGGTGAAGGTGGTCCCCAGACCACCGGCCCTGCCCGCGCCCCGTCCGAAGCCGACCCCGTCCCCGGCGGTCGTCGCGCCGTCGGTGCCGCCGGTGCCGAAACCCACGCCGAAGCCGGCGGCCCGTCCGACGCCGCGTCCGGTTCCGGTGGTGAAGCTGTCACCGAAGCCCCGGCCGACGCCGAAGCCGACACCCAAGCCGTCGCCGCGGCCCACCCCGACCCCGACTCCCCCGGTGGTCGCCCCCGCGGACTACTACGTGGACGCCCTCCCCTACGGCGGGATCGGCGCCGCCGACGGTCCCAGCGTGGCCCCCGACGCGTCCAGCTGGCTCTGGCAGCGCAGCAACGGGGTTCGGGTCGGCGGCACGTCGTACAGCCGTGGGATCACCGTGCACTCGCCGTCGTCGGTGACCATCGACCTCAACCGCAGTTGCACCGAGTTCTCGGCCGACGCCGGGATCGACGACATGACGCTGGGGCTGGGCGCGGTGCGCTTCTCGGTGCTGGACGCGACCACGGGACGTCAGTTGTGGAGCTCCGGAGTGGTCCGGGGCGGTCAGCCGGCGGTCCCGGTCGGCGTGCCGCTGCGCGGCGTCACCGCGATCCGGCTGGTCACCGAGCCGGCCGCCTGGTCGATCATCGCCAATGTCGCCGACTGGGCGGACGCGCGGTTCACCTGCCACTGAGGCACCCGCGCCCGCCCGGCCGGGCGGATCGGACGGCAGTCGGTTCAGACGGCGCAGCTGTCGTCGTCGCAGCTCCCGGCAGCCCCGGCTCCGTCACTCGCCGTCGCCGTGCTCGCGGTGGTGGCGGCGGCCTGCTCCAGGGCGCGCAGGAAGGTGGAGGTCTCCTGGGCACCCTGGACCGCCCACTTCTCGTCGATGACGAAGGTGGGGACGGAGCTGATGCCGAGGGCGCGGGCGTGCTCGATCTCATCCCGGACCTCCTCGCTCCCCTCGCCGGAGGCGAGGAAGCCGGCCACCCGGTCCCGGTCCAGCCCGGCCGCCACGGCGACCGCCGTCAGCGCGGTGTGGTCGCCGACGTCGACGCCGTCGCTGAAGTGGGCCGCGAGCAGCTTCTCCTTGAGGGCGTGCTGCACCGGGAGGCCGTACTCGGTGGCGGCGAGCCACAGCAGCCGGTGCCCGTCGAAGGTGTTGACGTGCAGGGCCGCGTCGAAGTCGTAGCTGATGCCGTCGGCAGCGCCGAGGGCGGCGACCCGGTCGTCCATGGCCCGCGACTGTGGCCCGTAGCGCTCGGCGAGCCAGGCCCGGTGCGGGGTGGCCTCGGCCGGGGCGTCGGGGACCAGCTGGTAGGGGCGGTAGACCACCTCGACGGGCTGGTTGAAGGCGCTGAGGGCGCGCTCGAAGCGGCGCTTGCCGATGTAGCACCAGGGGCAGGCTATGTCGCTGTAGATCTCGATCTTCATGGCTTCCCTCTTGTCTGCGTCGTCAGGAGTCGGAACCGGTATCGGTCTGCCCGTATTCCTCGGCCGTCTCCCCGGGGACCAGGAGCACCGGGCAGGCGGAGTGGTGGATCACGGCCGTGGCGACGGAGCCCAGCAGCAGCCGTTCGAAGCCCCCGTTGCCGCGGGCTCCCACGACCAGGGTGCGCTGCCCCGCGGTGGCCCTGAGCAGGGTTTCGACCGCGTCGCCGAGGACGACGTGCACGGTCACGGACGGCATCGGCGGGTGGTTGGCGCGGACCGCGGCGAGGGCGCGCAGGGCGACCTGGCCCATACTCTCCAGCAGCCGGTCGACGCTGTCCTCGGCGAGGTCGGCCATCCCCGGCGGGTAGCCGGCCGGGGCCGGGTCGACGGCGGCGAGGACGTACAGCGGCAGGTCGTGGGCGACGGCTTCGGTGAAGGCGCGGTCCAGGGCCCACAGCGAGCCGTCCGAGCCGTCGAGTCCGACCAGGATGCCGGGCGGACCGGACGGCAGCTCGTGGACCACCGGTACGGCGCCGGTGGCCGGGGCCACGGCGGTGCGGTGGTGCACCGGGCCGGGCGCCCCGGCGTGCAGGGTGACGGCCCGGATCGGGCCGGTGCGGGCGGGGCCGCTACGGGTCGGGCTGGTGCGGGGCATGTCCTTCATGCTTGCGCCTGGGCGGCGGGGCGGGGCTACGGCACGCCGATCGGGTCCAGGCCGCCGATGGCCCGGCGTTCGGCCAGCGGCATCCCGGTCCAGCAGGAGCCCTGACGGGCGTGCAGGCGACGTAGCCAGAGCTCGGTGGAGACGACCGCGGCCAGTCCGTCCAGCGGCACCGGCCGGTCCCGGGCGGCGTTGTGCAGCGCCTTGCGGAAGGCCCGGGCGTCGAGCAGGCCGAGGTCGGCGAGCAGCGGGGCGGCGAAGATCCGGTCCAGGGCGTGCAGCGCCCGGCGCAGGCCCTCGCGGACGCTGTCGGCGGCGGAGTAGGGGTCCGGCGGCGTGCTGCCCCAGTCGGGCACCGACTCGGCCCCCGCCCCGGCGAGCACGCTGCGCAGGATGGCGTGCCGGGAGCCGGGCTGGACCCGCGCCGAGGGCGGCACCAGGCCGCAGGCGCGGACCACCTGGTTGTCCAGGTACGGGGCGTGCAACCGCTGTCCGTGCGCCTCCTCGGCGAGTTGGGTGAGCACCCGGAACTCGCCGGCCTGGCGGTGCAGTGCCAGGCGTGCGCGACGTTCGCCGGGGCGCTCGTCCGGGGCGGTGCGCCGGGTGGCCAGCCGCAGCCTTACCGAGACCGCGGAGAGGGCGTCGTCGGTCAGCCAGCGGGCCGCCGGGCCGGGGTCGCACCAGCTGAGGGACTGGATGGAGGCGGCCCCCGCCGTTCCGGGGAGCGCGATATGACGGGACATCAGCTGGGCGGCGGCGTCCTCCAGGCCGTCCGCGTAGCTGGTGCGGGCCAGCCGGCGGGCCGCGCGCAGCACCCCGACCGGGGTGCCGAAGGCCCCGTGCACCGGGTGGTCGGTGCTGTCGGCCCGGGCCAGGGCGGTGATCGGCCGCAGCAGCGGCAGCCTGCGGTGTTCCAGCAGCAGGTCGGCCAGCCGGGCCGGATGGCCGTCCAGGACCTGGCGACCGCCGTGGCCGCCCAGGTGGTCGGTGCCGGCCTCGACCAGCCGGCGGCGGTGGCGTGCGCCGGCGACCAGGGCGGCACCGGGTTCGTCCGTCAGCGGTCCGGCCAGGTCGGGGTCGAGCAGGTCCGCGTAGGGGAGCGCCTCGGGACCGCCGGCGATCAGCAGGTGCTCCAGCCGGGGGTGGTCCCCGGCCAGGGATCTGATCCGGACCAGCTCCGCGGTGCGGGCCGGGTCCGAGCCGGGGTCGGCCGAGGCGTCGTCGGTGTAGGTGACCGCGAGCAGCGGGGCGTCCGCGGCGGCCGCGGTGGCGCCGCCCCTGGCCCAGGAGCCGCGCACGGCGCCGCTGCGGGCCGGGGTGGGCAGCGTGGTCGGCGGACCGTGGTGCAGGGTGCGGTAGCTGCGCGGGTCGCCCCAGCGCTCGTCGACGCTGCGGCGGGTCGCCGGGACCGGCTCCTGCTCCTGGCCCGCGGGGACCGCGAGGCGTCCGGCGGCCGCGGCCCGGAGCGACTCGGACAGCGGCGGCACCGGGCGCCGGGCGCCGGGGGTGGGTATGGCGGCGGCCAGCAGGGTGACCACGGTGGAGGCGCTGCCGCCGGAGAGGTCGGTGCTGACCCGGGGCGGCCGGTCGGAGTCGCCGCGGACCCGGCAGCGGACGGCCTCCAGCAGGCTGCGGGTGACCTCCCCGGTGGCCGCGGCCTCGGTGATCTCGGTGCTGCCGCCGACGGCGGGCAGCTGCGGCTCGTACCCCTGCAGCTGCGGGCGGCCGGAGCGGATGCTGAGCGCGCGCGCCGGCGGTACCCGCCGCACGCCGGCGAACGGGCTGCCGCCGTCCACCGCCTCCGGGGCGTCCGGGACGGCCAGTCGGGCGGCCAGGTACAGCGGGTCCACCGGCGCGCCGACCAGGTCGGCCAGCGGCAGCGCCGCGGTGGCGTAGGCGGTGCCGCCGCACCACTGGGTGTGGAACAGCGGGCGGACCCCGGCCAGGTCGCCGATCAGCGTGGTCCTGGTGCCCTGCTGGAGCACCACCACGTAGCTGCCGGGCCAGGCGGTGAGATGGCGCAGCGCGCCCCCGCTGGCGGTCAGCAGCGCGGTGCGCAGCGCCGCGTCCACGGCGCCGCAGTGGCCGACGACCGCGAGCCGGGCCACCGCGCCGTCGGCGGCGGCCGGGTCGTCGGGGTCCTCGGGCAGGTCGGGGAAGCCGGTGCGGACCGTGTCGTCCGGGCGCAGCTGGCGGTGCACCGCGATGGTGCGGATCTCCTCGGGGCGCCAGTCGCCCACGGCCCAGAGCGGATCGGGGCCGCCCCAGAGCAACTGCCCGCCGAGCGGGCGCAGTCCGCGCAGGCCGGGGTCGGTCACGGCGGACGCGCCGTTCCACCCCACCAACCACCGCATCGACGCCTCGCCTCCGTGGGCCCCGGACGGACGGCAGCGGACCTGCTGTCGTACCGTCAGCAACCGTTCAGAGACATGGTGCCATCAGGACGGCTCGACTTCGCCGGGCTGGACGCGATCGATTGTGGCCGTGAGCGGAAAAAGGGCGCGGAGAATCCCGTCGGAACGCGGACAGCGACGGCCGAAGCCCGGACGTCTGCCGACCGATTGCGGTCAGTTCCGGGCATTCGGGGCGGCTCCCCGGGATGCCCCGGGACGGTGCCGTGGACAGGGGCCGACGGGAACCGCATCCGGGCCGCTCCCTCCCCGACCCGGACGCGGCCTGTTCCCCGTGCCCGTTCCCCCGGTTCCGCTCGGGGGGTGTCCGCACACCCCCCGAGTCGGCCGGCCACCGCGCGGGGAGTGCGGCGGCGTCCCCCGACCTGCCCTCCTCGACCGCAGGCCGACCCACACCGGCCATCGAAGCCCGGTCGACCGGGGCCGGGGAGGGGGCACGGGAGGGCGCACGGCCACACTCGGCGGGTGCATGGCGCCCTCGCTGCGGCGCAGCGGCGGACCCGGCCCGGGTGCGGCTGCGACCGCGCGGCAGTCTCAAGGGGGGAGAGCGGTATCCCGCCATACGGAACGGAACCTCTTAACCGTGGGAACGCGGGGAACTACTCTGGGTAGAACGCTGACCGGCGGGGAGGTGGCACAGGGCATGACCACCACAGGGCGAGGGCCCAACGACAAGCTCGGCACGCTGCTGGCGCTCGCCGGCATCAGCAACGCCGGGCTCGCCCGCCGGGTCAACGACCTGGGCGCGCAACGGGGTCTGACCTTCCGTTATGACAAGACCTCGGTGGCGCGCTGGGTCGGCAAGGGCATGGTGCCGCAGGGCGCGGTGCCGCAGTTGATCGCCTCCGCGATCGGCGGAAAGCTGGGACGCACCGTCCCACTGGACGAGATCGGCCTGGGCAGCACCGATCCGGCGCCGGAGATCGGCCTCGCCTTCCCGCGCGAGGTGCCCGAGGCGGTACGGCACGTGACGGCCCTGTGGGGTCTGGACTCCGGTCCGCCGCAAGGGAGTTCGGGAACCTCCGGCGGCGTCCGACGGGGCTGGTGGGACAACCTGGCGGGCACCTTCTCGGTGACCGCGTACGCCACCCCGGTCTCGCGCTGGCTGATCACCCCGGTCGACGGCTCGGTCGCCAGGGACGCCTCGGCGCTGGAACTCTCCGACGAGGCGCTGCGGGTGCGGGCGGTGGTGGGCGACGGACACTCGTACCGGGTCGGGCACGCGGACGCGGCCAAGCTTCGGCAGGCGGCCGAGGAGGCCCGGCGCTGGGACTCCCGCTACGGCGGCGGGGACTGGCGCTCGTCCATGGTCCCCGAGTGCCTGCGGCAGGACGCGGCACCGCTGCTGCTCGGCTCCTACAGCGACGAGGTGGGCCGGGCGCTGTTCGGCGCGACCGCCGAACTCACCAGGCTGGCCGGGTGGATGGCCTTCGACACCGGCCAGCACGAGGCCGCCCAGCGCTACTACATCCAGGCGCTGCGACTGGCCAGGGCGGCGGCGGACGTGCCCTTCGGCGGCTATGTGCTGGCGTCGATGAGCCTGCAGGCCACCTACCGGGGCGCGGCCGAGGAGGGGGTGGACCTCGCCCAGGCCGCCATCGAACGCAACCGCGGCCTGGCCACCACCAGGACCATGAGCTTCTTCCACCTGGTGGAGGCCCGCGCACACGCCCGCGCGGGCAGCGCGCACGCCTGCGCGGCGGCGCTCAGCGCGGCGGAGACCTGGCTGGAGCGGTCCCGTCCCGGCGACGACGACCCGGCCTGGATCGACTTCTTCTCCCACGACCGCCTCGCCGCGGACGCCGCCGAGTGCTACCGGGACCTGGGGGTCCCGCTGAAAGTGCGTCAGTTCACCGCGCAGGCGCTGGCACGCCCGACCGAGGAGTACGTGCGCTCGCACGGCCTGCGGCTGGTGGTGTCGGCGCTGGCCGAGCTGGACGACGGCGATCTGGACGCGGCGGTGGCGGCGGGGACCAGGGCGGTGGAGGTGGCCGGGCGGATCTCCTCGCAGCGGACCAGGGAGTACGTCCAGGAGATGCTGAAGCGGCTGGAGCACTTCAAGACCGAGCGGGCAGCGGTCGAACTCGCGGAGCGGGCGCGGTTGGTGCTGGCAGCCCCGGCGTGAGGTCCGGCCGGCGGGTGCGGCGTGTGCATGGTTTGTCGCGCAGTTCCCCGCGCCCCTAGGGGGCTGCAACTGGGCCAGTTGCACTTGCTAGGGGCGCGGGGAACTGCGCGACCAGCCAGCTACGGTCCGCAGCCGAGAATCCCCCGGAGCCCACCGCACCCTCCCGCACTGTCGTACCCACGTGGGAGTATGCCCCGCGTGGACACGACCTGTGGGTACGACTGCGACGTGGTGGTGATCGGCGGCGGGATCGTCGGTCTGTCGACGGCGTATGCGATCAGCCTGGCCGCACCGGGGACCTCGGTGATCGTGCTGGAGAAGGAGCCCGCCGTGGCCGGGCACCAGACCGGGCACAACAGCGGCGTGGTGCACAGCGGCCTCTACTACAAGCCCGGCAGCCTCAAGGCGCGCTTCGCCGTCGAGGGCGCCCGGGAGATGGCTGACTTCTGCCGGGAGCACGGGCTGCCCTACCGGTCCACCGGGAAGCTCGTGGTCGCCACCGGCAGCGAGGAGCTGCCCCGGCTGCACGCGCTGGCGCAGCGCGGTCGCGAGCACGGCCTCAGCGTGCGCGAGCTCGGCGCGGCCGGCATCGCCGAGTTCGAACCGCAGGT
Organism: Streptacidiphilus jeojiensis; assembly: GCF_042510965.1. NCBI lineage: Bacteria > Bacillati > Actinomycetota > Actinomycetes > Kitasatosporales > Streptomycetaceae > Streptacidiphilus > Streptacidiphilus jeojiensis. The sequence goes on along the minus strand of NZ_JBEUKS010000026.1, from coordinate 14,759 downwards.
CAGCGGGGTGGCCGCGCTGCACATCGGGGACACCGGGATCTGCGACTACCCGGCGGTCGCGCGGGCGTACGCCAAGCTCTCCGGCGCGCAGGTGCGCACCGGCGGCGCTGTCGTCTCGATCGCGCGCCGGGCGGACGGGGTCACCGTCGGCACCACCCTGGCCGAGGTGCGGGCCCGGGTGCTGGTCAACTGCGCCGGGCTGCACAGCGACCGGATCGCCAGGATGGCCGGGGACGAGCCCGGGGTGCGGATCATCCCGTTCCGCGGCGAGTACTTCGAGCTGTCCGACCGGGCCGCGCAGCTGGTGCACGGACTGGTGTACCCGGTCCCCGACCCGGCCTTCCCCTTCCTCGGCGTCCACCTCACCCGCGACCTGCACGGCGGCGTGCACGTCGGCCCCAACGCGGTGCCGGCCACGGCCAGGGAGGGCTACAGCTGGAGCCGGGTCAGTCCGCGCGAGTTCGCCGGGACGCTGGCCTGGCCCGGCGCCTGGCGGCTGGCCGCCAAGCACTGGCGGGCCGAGGCGGTGGAGGTACGGCGCTCGCTGTCGCACCGCGCCTTCACCCGGGACGTCCAGCGGCTGCTCCCGGCCATCGCCGGCGCCGACCTGATCCCGGCCCCGGCCGGGGTGCGCGCCCAGGCGGTCGGCCGCGACGGCACCCTGCTCGACGACTTCGCCTTCGCCGAGGCCCCGCGCACCGTCCATGTGCTCAACGCGCCCTCGCCCGCAGCCACCGCCTCGCTGCCGATCGGCCGCGAGATCGCCGGCCGGGCGCTGGCGCAGCTGGCCGGCTGAGCGCCGGTCGACCGCCGGTCGAACGCCGGCCGGGCCCGATGGCCGCGCCGTTAGACTGGACCCCACTGTGACCAGCCATCCCGCATCCCCCGCTGCCCTCCCCGACCCCGTCGTCCCGACCCAGCTCGGTGCGCCGGTCCCCGACGACCTGCACCGCGAGCGGCGGATCCGCAGCTTCCACCCGCGCAAGGGGCGGATGAGCGACGCCCAGCGCGCGGCGCTGGCCAGGCTGTGGGAGCGCTACGGCCTCCGGGTGGACGGCAGGAGCCGGATCGACCTGGGCGAGCTGTTCGGGGATCCGGAGCTCCCGGTGCTGCTGGAGATCGGCTTCGGGATGGGCGACGCCACCGCGACCATGGCCGCCGCCGATCCCGGCACCGGCATCCTCGCGGTGGACGTGCACACCCCGGGCCACGGGAACCTGCTGCGCCGGATCGAGTCCGACGGCCTGGCCAACGTCCGGCTGGCCGAGGGCGACGCGGTGGTCCTGCTCCGCGACCAGCTGGCGCCGGCCTCGCTGGCCGGGCTGCGGATCTACTTCCCCGACCCCTGGCCCAAGGCCCGGCACCACAAGCGGCGGCTGCTGCAGCCCGAGTTCCTGGAGCTGGCGCTGTCCAGGCTGCGCAGCGGTGCGACCGTGCACTGCGCCACCGACTGGGAGCCGTACGCCGAGCAGATGCTGGAGGTGCTGAGCGCCTCGCCCGAGCTGGAGAACCCGTACGCCGGGAGTGACGGGGGGTACGCACCGCGACCCGAGTGGCGCCCGGTGACGAAGTTCGAGCGGCAGGGCCTGGACAAGGGCCATGTCGTGCACGATCTGGTCTTCCGCCGCCGCTGAGGGAGTGCCCGGGGGAGTGTCCGAGGGAGTACCGGCAACGCCTTACGGGAGGCTTATCCGCCCCGCTAAGGTCGTACGGTGAGCAGCCCGCAGCCGGAACCGACCGCGACCGCCGACACAGCCGCGCCCCGGCCCCCGTTCGCGGAGGCCGCCTCCGTGCTGCAGCCCCCGACCGCCCAGCCCCAGACCGCCCAACCCCCGACCGCCGCGCAGACCCCGCCGGTGCCGCAGGCGGAGGGGCAGCCGCAGTTCCAGCTGACCGGCAGCTTCCGCTACAAGGCGCGCCGCAATCCGTTCGACAGCAAGGCGCTGCGGCTCACCGCGCTGATCGTGCTGCTGGCGCTCTGCGGGGTGGCCATCCTGGCCCTGGTGCAGCGGCAGACCGGCACCTCCGGGCTGCTGATCGGGGTGTGCCTGGCCGTACTGCCGGTGCCGCTGGTGCTGGGGGCGTTCTACTGGCTGGACCGGCTGGAGCCCAAGCCGCTGCGCAATCTGCTGTTCTGCTTCGCCTGGGGCTCCTGCGCCGCGACGCTGGTCGCCATCCTGGCCAACACCTGGGCGACCTCGCTGCTGATCAGCCATCAGATCGGCAGCGGCGAGACGCTGGGCGCCAGCCTGGTGGCACCGCTGGTGGAGGAGTCGGCCAAGGGCTCCGCGATCCTGCTGCTGTTCCTGTTCCGCCGCCGCGACTTCGGCGGCATCGTCGACGGCGTGGTCTACGCGGGGTTCACCGCGACCGGCTTCGCCTTCACCGAGAACATCCTCTACATCGGACGCTCGGTGCTGGACGGCGACAAGGACGGCGCCGGCTTCGCCCAGACCGTGGTCACCTTCATCCTGCGCGAGGTGATGTCGCCGTTCGCGCACCCGCTGTTCACCTCGATGACCGGGGTGGGCTTCGGGCTGGCCGCGGTGTCCCGCAAGCGCTGGGCGAAGGTGTCGGCGCCGATCGGCGGCTGGGTCTGCGCGATGTTCATGCACGGGACCTGGAACGGCTCCTCGGTGCTGGGCCCGCTGGGCTTCATCGGCGTGTACTTCCTGTTCATGGTGCCGGTGTTCTGCCTGATGGTCTGGCTGGTGGTGTGGTCGCGCCGGAACGAACTGCGGGCGCTGGAGCGGCAGCTGCCGGTGTACGCGGCGGCGGGCTGGATCGCGCAGCAGGTGCCGCTGGTGCTGTCGACGATGCGGACCCGGAAGCAGGCCCGGGAGCTGGCGAAGTTCACCCAGGGTCCGGTCGGCGACAAGGCGATGCGGGAGTACGTGGGCTTCGCCACGGCGCTGGCGTTCCTGCGGCAGCGCGCCGAGCGCGGGCTGGCCGGGCCGGACTTCGTGGAGCGCGAGCAGGAGCTGCTGCACCACCTGTGGGAGCGCAGGGAGCGGGTCGCGGAGATATTCACCCGGGTCGGCGCGCAGGAGTGGTACCGCCGCAATCCGCAGGCCAGGGGCTTCGGCGGGTTCCCGGGTGCGCCGGGGATGCCCCCCGGGGTGTTCGGGGTGCCGCGCGCGTTCGGCTCGCCCGGCGGCTACCCCACGCCCGGCTACGCGGCGGCCCCGGCGCCGGCCGCCTACCTGCCGGCCCAGCCGGGCCCCGGCTACGGCGGGTACGCGCCTAACGTACCGGGCGCCGGCTACGGCTACCCCGGGCCGGCGCAGCCGCAGCCCCAGCCCTGGCCGCAACCCCCGGCCTACGGCTACGGCTACCCGCAGCCGCGCCCCTACCCGCAGCCGTATCCCCAGCCGTACCCGCAGCCCTACCCCCAGGCCCAGCCCCCGGCCCAGCAGCAACCGCAGCCGACCCCGCAACCGCAGTCCGCGCAGGTCATCGACGCCCCCACCACCGTGGAGCCCCCCGGCTGACCCTGCCGTCCACCGGCGCGCACACACGGCGTGCGCACCATTCGTTCACGCCCTTGGCTGATCGCACCGGAACCATCGGGGGTCCCTCCCGCGTTGGACCTTCTGACCCCGCATGCAGCGTGCGGAGACGCCGACACAGCGTCAGGAGGCCCGCGGATGACAGATGGCATCTACCGCATGGCCGTGACCAGTGGCCACAGCCACCGCGACACGGTCACCCTCGCGGGACAGCAGGTCAGACACTGGCTGAAGGCCCAGCACTATGAGGACCCCGGCGCCGAGGACGGCCGCCACCGGGTCGGGGCGCAGGCCGTGCTCGACTGCGCCCTGAAGGACCGGGTCAGAGGCGCCAGCGGCGCCAAGGAGTCGGTCGCGCGCTGGCGACTACGCGAGTTCACGCCCCAGGGAATCTGGCAGACCTCACTGACGATCAGCACCCCTCCCACCGGCGGCACCTGGGTGCGCCTGGACGCCGAACAGCTGCCGGTACGCGGCGCCTCGGCGACCAAGGCCCCGGTTCCCGCCCTGGCCCGAGGCCTGCTCGACGTGCTCGGCGCGGCCGAGGGCGAGCACCAGGGCGCGGCCCGGGTGCACGGCATGCCCACCGTCATCGAACGCGGCGACGTCGACGAGGTGCTGGACGAGCTCTGCGACCCGGACCGCCGGATGCCGATCGTGGTCGCCAGCACTCCCCCGCGCACGGACTTCGACGACTGGCTGGCCGAGACCGTGGACCCGCTGCTGCGCGGCTGCGCCGGCCTCGCCGTGCTCTACGCGCTGGCCCCCGGCGCCGAGCGGGACTTCAACCGGGCCCTGGAGCACCACCGGGTGTACGGCGGCGCGGTGCGCACCTACCTCCCCGGCCTGGACCCGGCCTGGGCGCCCGAGGCCCAGCGGCACCGGGTGATGGGCCGGCACACCCTGGACACCGACCTGCGCCGCGCCTCCGGCCTGCTGGCCTGGCTGCCGCGCCGGCTGGCGGTGCAGTCCCCGCTGCCGGAGGCCCTGGCCGGGCTGCCGCCGCTGCGGGCCCAGAACCTGCGCGGCGGATCGGCCCCCTGGTCCGAGGAGAGCGCGGACATCGCCGCGATCGACGGCGTCCAGCCCGGCAGCCTGCTGGTGGACCACCACGAGGAGGAGGTCCACGAGGAGCGGGCCCGCGCCGAGGAGCTCCAGGAGGTGCGCCGCTGGCTGCGGGACGCCGAGGAGCGCGAGTCGCAGCTGGCCGCCGAGTACGACGAGCAGTACAGCGAGCTGCGCGAGGCCCGCACCCAGGTCAGGTCGCTGCGCGGGCGGCTGGCCGAGGCGGACGGCGGCGAGGGCGCGAACCGCGCCGAGCCGGCCACCACCCGGGTCGACCCGGTCTCCTTCGCCGAGCTGGTCGAGCGGATCGACGAGTTCCCGCTGCTCTCCTTCACCGGCGACCCCCGACTGACCCGCGAGCTGGACGACCAGACCGACCACCCCACCTGGGTCAGGATGGCCTGGGACGCGCTGCTCGCGCTGCAGGACTACGCCGAGGCGGCGGTGCACGGCGAGTCCGGCGGCGACTTCCGCCGCTGGTGCGAGAACACCCCGGTCGACTGCCATGTCTTCCCGCCGCGCAAGGTGATCCGCGACGAGTCGCGCACGGTCCGCACCAACACCAAGTGGAAGGGCGAGCGCGAGCTCCCGGTCCCGGTCGAGGTCAACCCGGCCGGCAAGGTCTTCATGGGCGCCCATCTGCGGATAGGCGGTGGCGGTACCGCGCCCCGGCTGCACTACTTCGACGACTGCTCGGGGACCGGGAAGATCTACATCGGCTACATGGGCCTGCACCTGCGGAACACCAGGACCAACTGAGTCCCCGGCCCGGCCCGGCCCGGGCGCGCCACCGGGGCCGGGTTAGGGTCGGAGCAGCAGTGGTTCCGGCGTTCGGATCTCAGGAAGGTCGTACGGAGATGGCACGCATTCCCTCGTCCTTGGTCGCGGCGGGCGGGCTCGTCGGCGGTTACGGGATCGCCCGGGCGACCAAGCGGCGGGAGCTGGGCGGGGTGGCCCTGCTCGCGGCCGGCGCGGTCGCGGCGACGCAGTGGAAGCGGACGGCCGGCCCGGCCACCGCGGTGGCGCTGAGCGGCCTGTACGTCGCCGCGTTCGCGGGCTCGCACCCGCTGGCGAAGAAGCTGGGCGCCTGGCCGTCGGTGGCCGCCGTGTCCTCCGGCGTCGCGCTGGCGTCCTGGGCGGCCGTGGACCGACGCGCCTGACGGGTCGCCGGCGGCAGCGGTCGGAGTCGGACTCGGAGTCGGGGCCGGACAGGCCGACGGTCCCAGTGTCGGGGGGTGTCACCGGGACCGTCGGAGTTCAGGGGGTGCCGCTCGGGATCACGCGTCGGACCAGCGGCAGTGCCGGGACTGTCAGAGCGCCAGGCCGTGCTGGGACAGCCAGGCCGCCGGGTCGACCGGCTCGCCGCCGCTCGGACGCACCTCCAGGTGCAGGTGCGGGGCGTTGACGTTGCTGCCGGTCGCGCCGACCCGGCCAATGGGCTGACCGGCCGTCACCGTGCCGGAGCCGACGCCGATCACCGAGAGGTGGCAGTACCAGACCTCGGTGCCGTCGGCCAGCGTCTCCACCACGCGGTAGCCGTACGCCCCGGCCCAGCCGGCCGAGGTGATGGTGCCGCCGCCGACCGCGACCACCGGGGTGCCGGTCGGGGCGGTGAAGTCCTGTCCGGTGTGCAGCTGGGACCAGAGCGAGTCGGACTGGCCGAAGCCGGATCCGGCGACCGCCGAGGCGATCGGCGCCACCAGGGCGCCGACCCCGGCCCGAGCCGTGGTCTGCTGCGCCGCCGCGGTCTGTGCGGCTGCGGTCTGAGCGGCCACGGTCTGTGCCGCTGCCGCCTGCGTCGCAACTGCCTGCCGGGCCGCCGCCGTTGCCTGGGCCGCGGCCTGCTGGGCGGCCAGCTCGGCCGCACGGGCCTGTTCGGCAGCCTCCTGCGCCGCCGTCTCGCGGGCCGCCGCCTCCCTGGCCGCTGCCTGGCGCGCCGCGGCCTCGGCCGCCGCCTGGCGCCGGGCCGTGTCCTCGGCGGTCGCCCGCTGCTGCGCGGCCTGGGTGCGGATCCGGTCGGCCAGGGCCGTACCCGGGTCGGCCGCGGGCCTGGTGAGGGTCGCCGTGGTGCCGTGGGCCTGCTCCTGGGCGACCAGGGTGCTGCCCCCGGTCTCGCGTACGGCCGCCGATGCGGAGGGGGCCGCGAGCGCGACGGCTCCGGTGGCACCGACCGCGGCCATGGCCGCGAAGCCCAGCACCGCCGAGGGGGCGGTCCGCTGCGGCGGGATCGGCTGCACGGGTGCCACGGGTGCCCAGGTGGGCGAGTTCGACGCCACGTTCGGCGTGCTCCTTTCCTTCCATCTCGCCGACCGGGTTAGCTGACGGGTTCGGAGAGGAAGGTCTCCTACGGCCAGGTGCGGCCGATTCACCCCGGGGTACTGAACCTCAGTACCGAATGGTTCCCCGGTTCCAGACAGGATTAGGCGATCGCGTGCGATGCCGTCCGAGCAACGGCAGACCTTCGCACTGCGTTATTGAACGGTAATCCTAGTGACGGTTGATGCCAAGCAATCCAGGGGGTGCAGTTGAGTGCTCACGGAGCGGAGTCGAGTTTTGTCCGGTTCTGCCCCGCAGTGACTGTTCCTGAGTATGCATCAGCCCGACTCTTCTCACCTTCCCTGCAGCTTCCCCGCAGCTTCCCCGCAGCCCCGGTGCTCACCGGGACGGCAGGTAGAGCCAGTCGACCAGGGTTCCGGCGAAGCCGTCGGCGTCCAGGTCGCGCGCATTGGCGAACGCCGACGGGTCGCCGGTGTCCCGCTTGGTGCCGTCCGGGCCGAGCAGCACCAGGGCGGGGATCCCGCTCTGCGCCAACGAGACGTAGCGGGCCGCCAGTTGGGTGTTCAGGTCGTAGTGCCCGACGTCCACGGTCACCAGGTGGTAGTTGCGGGCCAGGATGCGGTTCACCCCGGGGGTGTCCACCAGCGCGGACAGCGCCTGGCAGTCCTCGCACCAGGAGGAGCCGAAGTCGAGCAGCACCGGTCGGCCGTCCACCCCGGACGCCGCGACGGCCGCGGCCACCGCGGCGTTGGCGTCCGCCGAGGGGTCGTAGCTGTCCGGAACCGGGGCGAGGCTCACCGAGGGCAGCGGGACGAACGGATGGGCGTAACCCACCTGGCCCGCGCCGTGGGCGGCTCCAGGGGTGGCGGCGTCGCCCGGCGCCCCGCGGTGGCCGGGTGCCTGCCCGGACACCGTCATGCAGCCACCGAGCAGCAGCAGGGCTCCCAGCGCACCGGCGATCACGGCAACCCGTCGCCGAAACCCGCGCACGGCACTCCCTCCCTCGCTCCACCCCACCGTCGCCGGTGGAGGATCTCCACGATCATGGGATCAGAGCAACGGAGCTTCCCGGGTGCAGCAACGCGGAGGGAGCGCCTCGATCACCCGTACGAGGGACTCCCCCGAACGGGCCTGCGCAGGGCTCAGCCGAGGGTGAGGTAGGCGAGGCTGCCGAGGCCGGCGACCGTGCAGTAGATCGCGAACGGCGTCAGCGTCCGGGTCTCGAAGTACTTGGTCAGGAACCGCACGGCGACGTACCCGGCGACGAACGCCGCCACCGCTCCGGCCAGCACCTGCCCGCGGATGCCGTCGCCCTGGTGCCCCATCAGCGAGGGAACCTTGAGCAGCGCGGCCGCCCCGATCACCGGGGTCGCCAGCAGGAAGGCGAAGCGGGCCGAGTCCTCGTGCCGCAGGCCCTTGAAGATGCCGGCGCTTATGGTCACCCCGGAACGGCTGATGCCCGGCAGCAGCGCCAGGATCTGGGCGCCGCCGACGATCAGCGCCGAGCCCCAGCGCAGCTTGGTGATCCTGCGGTCGGAGAGGACGTCGGGGTCCACCTCCTCGGCGTCCGGGCCCGCCTCGACCGGGGCCGGGTCGCCGGCCCTGCGCCGTCCGGTCCCGCCGCGCTTGAGCCGCTCGGCGATGAACAGCACCAGACCGTTGAGGGTCAGGAAGATCGCCGCCGGGATCGGCTTGCCCAGGTGCTCACGGAACACCTTGTCGAGCGCGAGTCCGGCGATGCCGACCGGGATGGTCGCCACGATCAGCAGCCAGGCCAGCTTCTGGTCCACGGTCTCGATCCGCCGCTCGCGGACCGAGCTGACGAAGCCGGAGATCACCCGGACCCAGTCCCGCCAGAAGAACACCACCAGCGCCAGCGCGGTGGCCAGGTGCAGACCGATCAGCACGTTGAGGTACGGGGAGTCGGCGGCGGCGACATTGAGGTCGCGCTTCCAGGAGCCGCCGATCAGGGCGGGCACCAGGATGCTGTGGCCGAGACTGGAGACCGGGAAGAGCTCCGTGACGCCCTGGAGCAGGCCGACGCCGATCGCTTCTGGATAGGTGAGGACGGACATCGGCGACCTTCGGCACAGGGGATCGACAGTGGCAGTCAGAAAGTACTACAGCGATGTAGACCCTCCACCACCGCACGCCCCTTGTTCACCGCTCGGCCCCCGAGCGTTCACCCGGGACAGGTCGCCGAAGCCGTCACACCCCGCAGCCGTCGGGCCGTCAGGCCGCCGGGCGCAGCTCGCCCGCCAGCCGCGGCTCGACCGAGGTGGTGACCACCCTGGTCCGCCGCACGGCGTTGTCCTGCGCGGCGGTCAGCTGCGTCCGCAGCCGCAGCGCCAGCGCCACGATCAGCACCGTGGAGCCCGCCATCACCGCGATGTACGCGGCCGGCAGGCCGGCACCGACCAGCAGCACCCCGGCCGCCGGGCCCATCGCGATGGCCACCTGCTTGACCAGCGCGAACGCCGCGTTGTAGCTGCCCAGCAGATGCGCCGGGGCCAGGTCGGCGATGATCGGCCCGAGGGTGGGCGCGAGCAGCGCCTCGCCGACGCCGAACAGCATGTAGACGGAGAGCATCGCGGCGGTCGCCACCATGCCCCCGGACACCAGCCCGGCCACGGCGGCCGCCGCCCAGGCGCCCAGCCAGACCACACCGGTGGCCGCGATGGCGGTGCTGCGGCGGCGACGCGCGGTGATCCGCACGACGATCATCTGCAGCACCACGATGGCCAGGGTGTTCACACCCAGGGCCAGGCCCAGGACGGACGGCGAGGTGCCGACGACGTCGGTGGCGTACGCGGCCACACCGGACTCAAACTGGCCGTAGCAGGTGAAGAAGATCAGCCCGGCGAGCAGGCAGATCCGCACCATGGCCTTGTCCGCCAGCAGCGTCCGCAGATCCGACTTCGGCTCCGCGACCCGTCCGCCGGCGGTCGGCGCCGAGGCCGGCACGGCCGCGGGCGCCGAGGCCGGCACGGCCGCGGGCGCCGCGGCCGGCATCCGGATGGTGCCGGTGACCGCGGCGAGCACCAGGAACATGACCGCCTCGACGCTGAACAGCAGGGTCAGGCTGGCCGGCCGGCTGACGTCCACGATCTGGCCGCCGATCAGCGCACCGATCCCCATCCCCAGGTTGACCAGGGTGAACTGCAGCGCGAAGGCGTGCGCCCTGGTCTCCTGGGTGGAGCAGCGGACGATCATCGTCGCCAGCGCCGGCTGCACCGCGGCGACCCCGGCACCGAAGAGGAACGCGGACATCAGGATGTGCCCGCTGCCCGAGGCGTGGCCGAAGGCCAGCGCCCCGGCGGCGGCCGTCACCGCTCCGGCGACCAGCACCGGACGGGCCCCGTAGCGGTCGATGCCGCGCCCGGCGAGGGGCAGCGCGACCAGGGCGGCCAGCGCGAACAGGGTGAACACCAGCCACGCGGTCATCGAGCCGAGACCGCGGACCGTGCTCACGTAGACGAACATGTAGGGGACGGTGAAACCGCTGCCGAACGCGCTGAGCGCGTTGCCGATCTGCACCCGGCGCAGCGTGCCGCCCGCCGTCCCGTACTGCTGGTTCTTCTGTCGCATTGCGCGCGTCATGCTGCACCACCCTTCACGGTCGTCCCAAGTTTCTCCTCGAAGAGTACACTACTAAAGTCTTCGGTGAGAAATGCTACAGGAGCGAACCCTTTAGCCCCGTTATGAGAGACTGGAAGGCATGACAACCGACGCCCCGGCACCGCAGGACGAGGTGGCCGGCGAGCTGCGGATCGACGAGCAGGTCGCCGCCTACCAGCGCGAGTTCCCGCTGGTCGACCCCCAGGTCGAGACGATCGTCTCGACGCTGAGCCGGCTGGCCCGGCGGATGTCGGTCGCCTACGGGCGGCAGCTCAACGAGCTGGGCATCAGCTCGGCCGACTGGGAGGTGCTGAAGGCACTGATCGTGGCCGGCAGCCCGTACCGGCTGGGGCCCGGCGAGCTGGCCAAGCGGCTCGGTCTCACCCCGGCGGCGATGACCCACCGGATCGACCGGATGGCCGCCGCCGAGCTGGTCACCCGCACCCGCGACGAGAGCAACCGGGTCCGGGTGATCATCGAACTGACCCGGACCGGCCGGGAGAAGTGGCTGGAGTCGATGCGGATGGCGGCGGTGTTCGAGGAGGAGCTGCTGCAGGACGCCTCCCCCGAGGAGCGCGCGGTGCTCTCCGGACAGCTGGGCCGGATGCTGCGCCGGGTCGAGGAGCACCAGCCGGACGCGCTGGGCCGCTGCGACGACCTGGACGACTGACGCACCGAGGGCCGCCCACCGTGATCCACGGTGGACGGCCCTCGGTGCGGAGAGCGCCGGCTCAGCAGCGGCAGCTCAGCAGTGACAGCTCGGCAGTGGTAGCTCAGGAGCTGAGGCCGACCGACTTCAGCCAGGCGTCGGCCACCGCCAGCGGGTCCGCGCCCTTGGCGCCGACCTTGGAGTCCAGGTCCATCAGCGTCGCCGTGTCCAGCTTCGCCGACACCGCGTTGAGCGCGTCCACCGCGGTCTGCGGCAGGGTCTTCTGGGCCACCGGGATGACGTTCTGGAAGCCGAAGAGGCTCTTGTCGTCCTTGAGGGTGATCCACTTCTCGGTGGCGATGGTGCTGTCGGTGGTGAAGATGTCACCGACCTGGATGTCGTTCTTCTTCAGCGCCGCCTCGGTGAGCGTGCCGCCGGCGTCCAGCGCCTTGAAGCTCTTGAAGGTGATGCCGTAGACCGACTTCAGACCGACCAGGCCCTGCTGCCGGGTCTGGAACTCAGGGGCGGCACCGGCCACCAGCTGGCCCGCGATGCTCTTCAGGTCCGAGATGGTGGAGGAGGCGGTCAGGTTGTACTTGGCCGCGGTCGCCGCGTTGACCGTGAGCGAGTCCTTGTCCTCGGCCGCGGCCGGGGTGAGGATCTGCAGGTTGGAGGCGATCTTGGCGGTCAGCTGGGTGTCGGTGTCCTCCGCGCTGGTCGGGACCGCCTTCGGGTCCAGGTAGGCCAGCAGCGAGCCGTTGTACTCCGGCATCAGGGTGACCGTGTTGTTCTTCAGCAGGCCGTAACTGACCTCGCGGCTACCGATGTTGGGCTTGTAGGTGACGGTCAGGCCCTTGGCCTTGAGCGCCTCGCCGTAGATGTCGGCCAGGATGGTGCTCTCGGCGAAGTTGTTGGAGCCCACGATGATCGGCCCGCTCGCGGCGCCGGAGCCGGTGGCGGCGGCCTGGGTCGGCGCCAGCGGGTTCGACGAGCCGGAGGAGGACGACCCGCAGGCCGCGAGGGACACAGCGGCAGCAGAGGCGACGAGGACGGCGGCTATACGGGTGCGGCCGCGGGTTGTGGAAGTAGTCACTGGTCCATTCCAATGGTGGGGGAGGCTTGAGGCGCAGGGGACGTGCGGGGCAGAAGGTATAGCTCACGGACGATCAAATCTGCTTGTATGAGCGGTAGTCAACCGAAGTCCGTCCTGCGGTTGGGGCCCCGCTACCCGGTCGCACACAGGTGGTGCAGGTGAGGCAGGTGCGACCGGACGATACTGGAACGCAGAGCTGCAGTTGCGGAAGGTTTTTGATCACTTCGTAGCGCAATGTTCACAACTCCCCTGTCACGGGGATCCCCGCAACCGGTAGTCTCCGCACGGTCACTTATTCGACGAGAGCGTTCCGGTTCCCGCCGACCACCCGTCAGGGCAGGGGCGTGCCAACTGCCAGGCACCGGAGCCGATCGAGGAGATTCGGTTGTCCCTCCAGGACGCGCACCCGGCCCCACCGGCCGCCCCGGACGAACCGCTCGCCCCGGGCGAACCGGTCATACCTGGCACCCCGGAAGACGCAGGCTCCCCGGAGACGACCGGGGAGACGACCGGCACCCCGGAACCGCTGGAGACCGGCCTGCGCGCCCGACTGGGCCGCCAACTCGACCGGATCCCCTTCCGTCACAAGCTCAACGTGCTGGTCACCGTGCCGGTCGTGGTGATCTCGATCCTGTTCGCCGTGGTCGTGAACAGCGAGATCAGCACCGCCCAGGCCACCGCCAGCCAGGCCGACCTGGTCCGTAACAGCTACCAGGTCGCGCTGCTGGTGGACGACGTGCAGACCGAGCAGCAGCAGGCGCTGCTGCTCTGGGCGCACTACGACCGGCAGGACGCCAAGGACAAGGCGCCCTCCAACGCCGCCTTCCGCGCCGCCCAGGCGGCCACCACCGCCCAGGCCGCGATGGTCCGCCAGGCCTTCGGCTCCTCCATGCCGGCCGCAGAGAGCATCGCGCTGGCGGAGCTCAACGGCCTGCCCCGGGACCAGATCGCGGTCGGCACCCTGGCCGCCCCCAACATCGACCAGGCCTACAGCCCCACCGCCGACGACCTGATCGACGGCCTCGGCCTCACCACCGACCACGGCGGCAACGTCCGGACCACCCAGAGCCTGGACGCGCTGCTGCGGGCCGACACCGCCCACGCCGTCTACGAGACCAGCGTGCTGTCCACCCAGACCGGCGACTCCAACGCCCTGGTCGAGTTCCTCGCCGCGGTCGGCGCCCAGGAGCAGTACACCTACCAGGTCACCCGGTTCGGGCAGTTGGCCACGCCGGCCCAGGTCACCGAGCTCGGCGGGATGGACTACAACACCAACCAGGCCTACATCAAGACGCAGCTGTCGCTGCTCGAGGTCTCCCCCGGCGACCTGTCCTCGGTCTCCGACAAGGCTTCGATGCAGGCCGCCGCGGCGCAGGTGGACGAGACCCTGCCGAAGATCGTCGGCGAGTCGCAGATCCGGCTGGCCATCACCCAGAAGCTCACCCAGGAGATCGCGGCCGGCGCCGACAGCGCCTCCAGCTCCGCCTGGCTGAGGGCGATCCTGCTGCTGGCGCTGGCGCTGCTGATCTTCGTCACCTGGCTCACCCTGTCCGTGCTGATCCGGCACTCGGTGGTGCGACCGGTCCAGCGCCTCACCAACGCCGCCCGCAAGGTCGCCGCGATCTCGGAGAAGGAGCTCGCCCGGGTCGCCGACGACGACGCCGCGGACGAGAGCCCGGCCCGGCTGGAGGCCGTCCCGGTGCTGGCCCAGGACGAACTCGGGGCCCTGGCCGAGGCGTTCAACCAGGTCCAGGTCACCGCGGCCGGACTGCTGGAGCGCCAGGTCACCAGCCGCCGCAACATCGCCGAGATGTTCGGCAACATCGGCCGCCGGGTCAGCAACCTGACCAACCGTCAACTCGCGCTGATCGACGCGGTGGAGCGCGGCGAGACCGACCCGGAGCTGCTGGAGCAGCTGTACCGGATCGACCACATCGCGGTCCGCATGCAGCGCAACGCCGACAGCCTGATGCTGCTGGCCGGCATCCGCGAGTCCGAGCTGGACGGCCGGCCGGCACCGGTCAGCCATGTCATCCGCGCCTCGCTGGGCCAGATCGAGGGCTACCAGCGGGTGGTGCTGCGCGCCGAGTCGGACCCGACGGTCGCCCCGGACATCGTCGGCGACCTGGTGCTGATGCTCGCCGAACTGCTGGAGAACGCGGTGTCGTTCTCGCCCGCGCACAGCAGCGTCGAGGTGACGGTGCGGACCCCCGGCGGGCACGCCGCGATCGAGATCGTCGACCACGGTCTGGGCATGGGCTCGGAGCGGCTGGCCGAGGAGAACGCCCGGCTGGTCCGGCGCGAGCGCCTGGACCTGGTGCCGACCCGGGTGCTCGGCCTCTTCGTGGTCGGCAACCTGGCCCGGCGCTGGGGGATCACGGTCACCCTGTCGCGGACCCCCGGCGGCGGTGTCAGCAGCCTGGTCCTGGTGCCGGCCGCGCTGCTCAGGGCGACCCCGGCGGCGCCGGCCGCGCCCGCACCCGCCGTACCGGCCGCGCTGACCGCCCCGGCGGCCCCGGCGCCCGCCGCGCTGCCGCCGGCCGCGCCG
>NZ_JBEUKS010000025.1:0-36659 GCF_042510965.1 Streptacidiphilus jeojiensis | reverse complement strand
GGGGAACCGGAGCCCGGAACGGAGTGGGCCCGTGCAGACCAGGGGTCTGCACGGGCCCTCTCAGGCAGTCGGAGGGATCAGACCTCCACGACCACCGGGAGGATCATCGGGCGGCGACGGTAGGTGTCGGACACCCACTTGCCGAGGACCCGGCGGACCAGCTGCTGGACCTGGCGGGGCTCGATGACGCCGTCCTGCGCCGAGCGCGACAGTGCGTCCTGCATCTTGGCGATGGCAGGGCCGAAGGCGTCGTCGTCGATGCCGGAGCCGCGGGCCTGGATGTTCGGGCCCGCGGTGATCTTCCCGGTGTTGGAGTCCACCACCAGGAAGACCGAGATGATGCCCTCCTCACCGAGGATGCGGCGGTCCTTCAGCGAGCCCTCGCTGATGTCGCCGACCGAGAGACCGTCGACGTACACGTAGCCGGCCTGGACCTTGCCGACGATCTTGGCGGAGCCGTTGACCAGGTCGATCACCACGCCGTCCTCGGCGATGACGATGTGGTCCTTGCTGATGCCGGTCTTCTGGCCGAGCTCGGAGACCGCCCGCAGGTGCCGCCACTCGCCGTGGACCGGCATCAGGTTGCGCGGCTTGCAGATGTTGAAGAAGTACAGCAGCTCGCCGGCCGATGCGTGGCCCGAGACGTGCACCTTGGCATTGCCCTTGTGCACGACGTCCGCGCCCCACCTGGTCAGGCCGTTGATCACGCGGTAGACCGCGTTCTCGTTGCCCGGGATCAGCGACGACGCGAGGATGACGGTGTCGCCCTCGACGATGCGGATCTGGTGGTCGCGGTTGGCCATCCGCGACAGCGCGGCCATCGGCTCGCCCTGGGAACCGGTGCAGATCAGCACCACGTCCTCGTCGGGCAGGTCGTCCAGCGTCTTCACGTCGACGACCAGGCCGCCCGGCACCTTGAGGTAGCCGAGGTCACGGGCGATGCCCATGTTGCGGACCATGGAGCGGCCGACGAAGGCGACCTTGCGGCCGAACTCGTGGGCGGTGTCCAGGACCTGCTGGATGCGGTGGACGTGGCTGGCGAAGCTGGCCACGATGATCCGCTTGTCGGCGCGGTCGAAGACCTGCTGGAGCACCGGGCCGATGTCCCGCTCCGGCGCGATGAACCCGGGGACCTCGGCGTTGGTGGAGTCCACCAGCAGCAGGTCGATGCCCTCCTCACCCAGACGGGCGAAGGTCGGCAGGTCGGTGAGCCGCTTGTCGAGCGGCAGCTGGTCCATCTTGAAGTCGCCGGTGGCGACGACCATGCCGGCCGGGGTGCGGATGGCGACGGCGAGCGCGTCCGGGATGGAGTGGTTCACCGCGATGAACTCGCAGTCGAACGCGCCGATGCGCTCGCGCTCGCCCTCCTTCACCTCCAGCGTGTACGGCCGGATGCGGTGCTCGGTGAGCTTGGCCTCGATCAGCGCCAGCGTCAGCTTGGAGCCGATCAGCGGGATGTCGGGCTTCTCGCGGAGCAGGTACGGAACGGCGCCGATGTGGTCCTCGTGCCCGTGGGTGAGGACGATGCCGTCGATCTTGTCCAGCCGGTCCCGGATGGAGGTGAAGTCGGGCAGGATCAGGTCGACGCCGGGCTGCTGCTCCTCGGGGAACAGGACGCCGCAGTCGACGATGAGCAGGCGGCCGCCGTACTCAAAAACCGTCATGTTGCGGCCGATCTCACCGAGTCCGCCCAGCGGGGTGACGCGGAGCGCCCCCTCGGCGAGCGGCGGCGGGGTGCCCAGGTCAGGGTGCGGATGGCTCAAAAGTCTCTCCTCTCCGCGCGCACCGCGCACCCCGGTTGGGCGCACAGTGCGGGCGGCATCGTTTCTTCTTTTCCGTGGTGCAACACGTCACAGTTCCGGCGGGCGGGCAGGACGTGGAAGTCTGTTGTTCGGAGGTGTACCCCTCCGGTGTCAGAGGTGTACCCCTCCGGCGGCAAGATCCTTCTTCAGCTGTTCGATCTCAGCGTCAGTGGCCTCGACCAGCGGCAGTCGCAGCGGACCGGCCGGGAGGCCCTGCAGGGACAGGGCAGCCTTGGTGGTGATCACGCCTTGAGTACGAAACATACCGGTGAAAACCGGCAACAGGCGCTGATGCATCTCCGCGGCCTTGGCCACGTCGCCCGCGAGGTGGGCGTCCAGCATGTCACGCAGTTCCGCCGAGACCACATGGCCGACGACGCTGACGTACCCGACCGCACCGATCGAGAGCAGCGGCAGGTTGAGCATGTCGTCGCCGGAGTACCAGGCCAGACCGCTGCGGGAGATCGCCCAGCCGGCCGCGCCGAGGTCGCCCTTGGCGTCCTTGTTGGCGACGATCCGGGGGTGCTCGCCCAGACGGACCAGCGTCTCGGTGTCGATGGGGACACCGCTGCGGCCCGGAATGTCGTAGAGCATCACCGGGAGGCCGGTGGCGTCGGCGACCGCGGTGAAGTGCCGGCGCAGACCCTCCTGCGGCGGCTTGTTGTAGTACGGCGTCACGACCAGCAGGCCGTTCGCGCCGACCTGCTCGGCCTGGTGGGCCAGCTCGACCGAGTGGCGGGTGTCGTTGGTTCCCACCCCCGCGACCACGTGGGCGCGGTCTCCGACAGCCTCCACCACGGCCCTGACCAGCGCGCTCTTCTCGGCGTCGGTGGTGGTGGGCGATTCGCCGGTGGTGCCGTTCACGACGAGTCCGTCGTTGCCCGCGGCGACCAGATGGGCCGCCAGACGCTGGGCGCCTTCGAGGTCGAGGGAACCGTCGGCGGTGAACGGGGTCACCATCGCGGTCAGCGCCCTGCCGAAGGGGATCTCGGGGGTGGAGGTCGGAGCCATGAACCCAACGCTACTCGTTGCCGGTGCGTCCCAGCACAGGCGGTCCATCAGGAGAAACGGGAATGAGGAGCCCGGTGCCGCCTGCTCGGGGGTTCAGGCGGCACCGGGGCTCGTGTTCTGAGACTAAGGAACAGTGCGATATCCCGCAAATGGGACATATGAGAGATCTGACTCCATGTGAGACAAGAACCCCCACAACGCCGCTGTCCCTAGGGCGCGACCCGTCCGTGCTCGTTGAAGGCGGCGTGCGTCAGGGGCATCAGTTCGGCCCACTTCGCCTCCATCTTCTCCGCCACCATCTCGATCTCCCGCTGCGGGAACGAGGGCACCTTGGCCCGCTCGTCCTTGGTGCGCAGCGAGAGGAAGTGCATCAGCGAGCGGGCGTTGCAGGTCGCGTACATGGACGAGAAGAGACCCACCGGCAGCACCGCACGGGCCACCTCACGGGCCACGCCCTCGGCGAGCATCGCCTGGTAGGCGGCGTAGGACTGGCGGTACGAGTCCTCCATCGCGGAGCTCACGGCCTTGTACTGGTCGGCCGTGCCCTCGAAGAACTCGTACTTGCCGGGGCGGCCCTTCTGCACCAGCTTGCGCTCGGCGGCGGGGACGTAGAAGACCGGCTGCAGCTCGCGGTAGCGGCCGCTCTCCTCGTTGTAGCTCCAGCCGCTGCGGTGCCGGTGGAACTCCCGGAAGACGAAGATCGGGGCGCTCACCAGGAAGGTCATCGAGTTGTGCTCGAACGGGGTGCCGTGGCGGTCGCGCATCAGGTAGTTGATCAGCCCCTTGGAGCGCGCCGGGTCCTTTCCGAGCTCGTCGATGGACTGCTCGCCGGCGGTGGACACCCGAGCGGCGAACAGCACGTCGGCGTCCTGCGCACTGCTGCGCACGAGCTCGACGGTGACGTCGTCCCTGAAGATCGGCTCCGGTACGGCGGGGGCTTCGTCGGTCACCTGCTGCGTCCTTTCGGTGGTGCGGTGCTGCGTCCGGGCCGGTTACGGCCGCGGGCCAGCCTAGCGGCGCCGGGGGGACAGGTCGGCCGTCCGACTCCCTACCCTGGGACACAGGAAAGGGAGGGTATGTCGGAACGACTGGAACAACCCCAGGTCCGGGATGTGGAAGCAGCGGACGTCGCCGAGGTGGTGCGGCTGCGCGCCGCGTCCTGGCGCGCCGCCTACGCGGACCTGATGCCGCCTGCCTACCTGGACGCCATGGACACCGGTCCCGAGGCCGTCGGCCGGGCGGTGCGCAGGCTCCGGGGGAATCCGGCCGGCTACCACGACCTGGTGGCCCTGCGCGGCGACCGGATCGTCGCCTTCGCCCTGGCCGGCCCGGAACGGCCGATGCCGAGCCACTACCGCGACGGCGGCCACGGCTGCGAGGAGCACGGCGGGACCCGGGGCGAGGTGTACGCGCTGTACGCCCATCCGGACGCCTGGTCCACCGGCGCGGGGGCGGCACTGCTCGATGCCGCCTGCGCACGCCTCAGGGCGGACGGGCACCGGCAGCAGGTGCTCTGGGTCCTGGAGGGCAACGCCAGGGGTCGTTCCTTCTACGAGCGCCAGGGGCTGCGCCCGACCGGCGAGCGCACCACCCTGAGGCTGGGCGGCGCGCTCCTGACCGAGCTTCAGTACGCGACCGTCCCCGCCGCCGAACAGGTCGTCAGCCAGCGGTCGGTGCTCCCCGGGCTCCCCGCCCCGGTCCGTCGTGGAGCTTGATGGCGTGCTGCATCGCCTTGCGGGCGCGCGGGGTGTCACGGGCGTCCGCGTAGGCGACGGCCAGGCGGAACCAGGCGCGCCAGTCCTCCGGGGTGCGCTCCGTCTCGGCCTGGCGCCGGGCGAAGACCGCGTCCGCCGAGTCCCGGTCGATGCGACCGCCGGCGCTGCGCTTCAGCTCGTCCACCGGGAGGCCGCCCTCGGCCTCCAGCGCCCGCGCCAGCGCGGCGCTGCGCCGGCCGAAGCGGTAGGTCTTCCAGAGGAACCAGGCACCCAGCACCACCAGCACCTCGGCGGCGACGCCCATGCCGATGGCCAGGCCGTTGCCGGTCGCCATCAGCTGGCCCCCGATCACCACGATGACCAGGAAGCCCAGCAGCAGGCAGATCGAGACGCCGAAATAGGTGATCTTGGCGATCATGCTTCCTCGAAGACGAAGTTCTCGAGGCCGACGGTCAGCCCCGGCGCGTCCACCACCCGGCGCACGCCCAGCAGGATGCCGGGCATGAAGCTGCTGTGGTGCAGCGAGTCATGACGGATCGTCAGCGTCTCGCCCTGGTCCCCGAAGAGCACCTCCTGGTGGGCCAGCAGGCCGCGCAGCCGCACCGAGTGCACCGGTACCCCGTCCACGTCCGCACCGCGGGCGCCGTCCAGGCCGTGGGTGGTCGGGTCCTCCTGCGGGGCCAGGCCGGCCTCGGCGCGAGCCGCCGCGATGAGTTGGGCCGTACGGGTGGCGGTGCCGCTGGGGGCGTCCGCCTTGTTCCGGTGGTGCAGCTCGACGACCTCGACGGACTCGTAGAACCGGGCCGCCTGCTGGGCGAAGCGCATGGTGAGGATCGCGCCGATGGAGAAGTTGGGCGCGATCAGCACCCCGGTGCCGGGGGCACCGGCCAGCCAGGTTCTGAGTGCTTCCAGGCGCTCCGGGGTCCACCCGGTGGTCCCCACCACCGCGTGGATGCCGTTGTTGACGCAGAACTCGACATTGGCCATGACCTGGTCCGGATGGGTCAGCTCGATGGCTACCTGCGCCCCGGCGTCGACGAGCTTCTCCCGCTTGTCGGCCCGGCCGAGGGCCGCGACCAGTTCCAGGTCCGGGGCGGATTCCACGGCCCGGACGGCCTCGGAGCCGATGCGACCGGTGGCGCCTACTACTGCGACGCGGATAGGGGTGGTCATCCGGGGTGCAACTCCTTGTCTGAGGGCAAGTGACGGCAGGGCGTCGGTTGGCAGCGCAGTTCCCCGCGCCCCTGACAGCCCTTCGGGGCTAGAGGGCCTCGGTGAGGCGTTCGGCGCGTTTGCCGCTGACCGGCCCTATGACGGCCAGTGAGGGCTTGTAGCCGCCGAGCACCGACGTGGCGACCTCGCGGACGTCGTCCAGGGTCACCGCGGAGATCTTCGCCAGCAGGTCGTCCACCGAGAGGTGGGTGCCGTAGCAGAGCTCGGCCTTGCCGATCCGGGACATCAGCGAGCCGGTGTCCTCCATGCCCAGCACGGTGGAGCCGGAGATCTGGCCGATCGCCCGGCTCAGCTCCTCCTCGGTGATGCCCTGCTCGGCCACGCGCTGGAGCTCCGCGCGGCAGATCGTCAGCACCTCCTCGACCCGCTTGGGCTGGCAGCCGGCGTAGATCCCGAACAGACCGGTGTCGGCGTAGGAGGAGGAGTACGAGTAGACCGAGTAGGCGAGGCCGCGCTTCTCCCTGACCTCCTGGAACAGCCGGGAGCTCATGCCGCCGCCCAGTGCGGAGTTGAGCACGCCGAGGGCCCAGCGGCGCGGGTCGTTGCGGGCCAGGCCGGGCAGGCCGAGGACCAGGTGGGCCTGCTCGGTCGGCCGGTCCAGGATCTCGACCCGGCCCGCCGTGCGCAGCGCGCGGGTGCCGCCGCGCGGCTCGGCCGGGGCGGTGTCGCTTCGGGTCAGCGCGCCCGCCGCGGCGAAGGCCCTCTCGACCTGGCGGACCACCTTGGCGTGGTCGACGTTGCCCGCCGCGGCCACGACCAGGTGCTCCGGGCGGTAGCGGCGCTTGTAGAAGCCGGCCACCTGGTCCCGGGTGAGCGCGTTGATGGTGTCGACGGTGCCGAGCACCGGTCGTCCCAGCGGCGAGGAGCCGAACATCACCTGGGCGAACAGGTCGTGGACCACGTCCCCCGGGTCGTCCTCGGTCATCGCGATCTCTTCGAGGACGACGTCGCGCTCGGTGTCGATGTCCTCCTGGCGGATCAGCGATCCGGTCAGCATGTCGCTGACCACGTCGATGGCCAGCGGCAGGTCGTTGTCGAGCACCCGCGCGTAGTAGCAGGTGTACTCCTTGGCGGTGAAGGCGTTCATCTCACCGCCGACCGCGTCCAGCGCGGAGGAGATGTCCAGGGCGCTGCGCCGCCCGGTGCCCTTGAAGAGCAGGTGCTCCAGGTAGTGCGTGGCACCGTTGAGCACCGGTGTCTCGTCGCGCGAGCCGACGCCGACCCAGATGCCGAAGGCGGCGGAGCGCACCGTCGGCAGGGTCTCGGTGACGACCCGCAGGCCGCCGGGGAGGACGGTACGGCGCACGACGCCGGCCCCGTCCGTGCCCTTGAGCAGGGTCTTGGTGGAACCGGGGCGCTGCTGCGCAGCCGTGGGCTGCTGTGCCACGTGACTTCCTTAGGCGCTGACGAGCACCGGCAGGTGTTGCCGGGTGCTGGGCTACGGGGTGCGACCCGGTCCTCCGAACGGGGGACCGGGCCGCAGGGTGGTGCCGTACTGCTACTTGGCCTCGGCCTCGGCCGGAGCCTCTTCGCCCTCGACCACGGGGATCAGCGAGAGCTTGCCGCGCGGGTCGATCTCGGCGATCTCGACCTGCACCTTGGCGCCGACGGCGAGCACGTCCTCGACGTTCTCCACGCGCTTGCCACCGGCGAGCTTGCGGATCTGCGAGATGTGCAGCAGGCCGTCCTTGCCCGGCATGAGCGACACGAACGCGCCGAAGGTCGTGGTCTTCACCACGGTGCCCAGGTAGCGCTCGCCGACCTCCGGCATGGTCGGGTTGGCGATCTGGTTGATCGTCGTACGGGCAGCCTCCGCCGAGGGACCGTCGACCGCACCGATGTAGATGGTGCCGTCGTCCTCGATGGTGATGTCCGCGCCGGTGTCCTCCTGGATCTGGTTGATCATCTTGCCCTTCGGGCCGATGACCTCACCGATCTTGTCAACCGGGATCTTGATGGTGATGATGCGCGGCGCGAACTCGGACATCTCGTCCGGGACGTCGATCGCCTCGTTCATCACGTCGAGGATGTGCAGACGCGCGTCGTGGGCCTGCTTCAGCGCGGCGCCCAGGACCGAGGCGGGGATGCCGTCGAGCTTGGTGTCGAGCTGCAGCGCGGTGACGAAGGTCTTGGTGCCGGCGACCTTGAAGTCCATGTCACCGAACGCGTCCTCGGCGCCCAGGATGTCGGTCAGCGCGACGTAGTGGGTCTCGCCGTCGATCTCCTGCGAGATCAGGCCCATGGCGATACCGGCGACGGCGGCCTTCAGCGGCACACCGGCGTTCAGCAGCGACATGGTCGAGGCGCAGACCGAGCCCATCGAGGTGGAGCCGTTGGACCCGAGGGCCTCGGACACCTGACGGATCGCGTAGGGGAACTCCTCGCGGGTCGGCAGCACGGGGAGCAGCGCACGCTCGGCGAGCGCGCCGTGGCCGATCTCGCGGCGCTTGGGCGAGCCCACGCGGCCGGTCTCGCCGACGGAGTACGGCGGGAAGTTGTAGTTGTGCATGTAGCGCTTGCGGGTCTCCGGCGCCAGCGTGTCCAGCTGCTGCTCCATCCGGAGCATGTTCAGCGTGGTGACACCCAGGATCTGGGTCTCGCCGCGCTCGAACAGGGCCGAACCGTGGACGCGCGGGATGACCTCGACCTCGGCGGCCAGGGTGCGGATGTCGGTGACCCCGCGGCCGTCGATGCGGACCTTGTCCTTGATGACCCGCTGGCGGACCAGCTTCTTGGTCAGCGAGCGGTACGCGGCGGAGATCTCCTTCTCGCGGCCCTCGAACTGCGGGAGCAGCTTGTCGGAGGCGAGGCCCTTCACCCGGTCCAGCTCGGCCTCGCGGGCCTGCTTGCCGGCGATGGTGAGCGCCTGCGCGAGCTCCTCGGTGACCGCGGCGCTGAGCGCCTCGAACACGTCGTCCTGGTAGTCCAGGAAGATCGGGAACTCGCCGGTGGGCTTGGCGGCGTGGGCGGCCAGCTCGGACTGCGCGCGGCACAGCTCCTTGATGAAGACCTTGGAGGCCTCCAGGCCGGCGGCCACGACGTCCTCGGTCGGGGCGGTGGCGCCGCCCTTGACCAGCTCGATCGTCTTGGCGGTGGCCTCGGCCTCCACCATCATGATCGCGACGTCGCCGTCGGCCAGGGTGCGACCGGCGACGACCATGTCGAACACGGCCTCCTCCAGCTCGCTGTGGCGCGGGAAGGCGACCCACTGGCCCTTGATCAGCGCGACCCGGACACCGCCGATGGGGCCGGAGAACGGCAGGCCCGCCAGCTGGGTGGAGGCGGAGGCGGCGTTGATGGCCACGACGTCGTAGAGGTCGTCGGGGTTGAGCGCCATGATCGTGCAGACGACCTGGATCTCGTTGCGCAGGCCCTTGACGAAGGACGGGCGCAGCGGGCGGTCGATCAGACGACAGGTGAGGATCGCGTCCTCGGAGGGGCGGCCCTCGCGACGGAAGAACGAGCCGGGGATGCGCCCGGCCGCGTACATCCGCTCCTCGACGTCCACCGTCAGCGGGAAGAAGTCGAAGTGGTCCTTGGGCTGCTTCGAGGCGCTGGTCGCCGAGAGGATCATCGTCTCGTCGTCCAGGTAGGCGACGGCGGAGCCGGCGGCCTGCTTGGCGAGACGACCGGTCTCGAAGCGGATGGTGCGGGTACCGAAAGAACCGTTGTCGATGACGGCTACGGCTTCGTGCGTGGTGTTGTCTTCCACCTGGAAGATCTCCTTCGTATTCCTCAGGTGGAGCGCCCCCGCACCGATCGACCTGGTGGCGGCCCTGGCCGGTCTTCGATCGAAGCCTCCGGACGGGCGGCGCTGGTGCGCTCGGTCCTCCGGCGGCCACTACCGAGGACCGGCGCCCGGTGGCGCCGGCGGTCGGGATGCGTGTGGACGCTCCGCGTCTTTGCGGGCGGCGACCGGTCCGGTCGTCCCGCGGTGTCGGGCCCTCTCGTCGTCACGCGCGGCGCGCGCGACCGGAGGGCGCTTCACCCTTCGTTCTCACCTTACGCACGCAGTCTTTCCCACGCGTGCGCCCTGCCCAATCATTTCCGCGGGGCGGCCCCTCCCGTTCACGGGAGGAGGGATCGGGACCAGGATGTGCCGAAGGGCGGCTCCCATCGAGTGGGAGCCGCCCCCGGGCGAGGTACTAGCGGGCCGCGCCGGCGGCACCGCGACGGATGCCGAGGCGGTCGACCAGGGTACGGAAGCGCTCGATGTCCTTCTTGGCCAGGTACTGCAGCAGACGGCGGCGCTGGCCGACGAGGAGCAGCAGGCCACGACGCGAGTGGTGGTCGTGCTTGTGGGTCTTGAGGTGCTCGGTCAGGTCCGAGATACGACGGCTGAGCATGGCGACCTGGACCTCGGGGGAGCCGGTGTCGCCCTCCTTGGTGCCGAACTCGTCCATGATCTGCTTCTTGACAGCGGCGTCGAGGGCCACAGCAACTCCTTGGTGTCTCAGTGCTGCCGGGTGGTCCTGGTCTGCTTCACAGGAACTCGTGGAACCCGGCGGGCGGGGCCAAGGACACGCCTTGGACCCTGCACCAGCCTACCAGCGCGGCAGAGTACCCCTTGACAGCCCCTTCCGCAGCCGTCAGCTGGTGAAGCTGCGGACCGTCGAGTAGACGTCGAGGACGGCCAGTGCCAGCGGGATCAGCGAGACCAGCAGCAGGCCGTCGACCAGGTCCAGGATGCGGCCCCAGAACGGGGAGACCCCGCGGGTGGGCACGATCAGCGCGACGGCCACCAGCAGTGCGGCGCCGAGGGCGATGGCCGCGCCCAGGCCCAGGATGTGCACGTCCACCGTCGAGGTCCTGGACATGTTGGTGATCAGGAAGCCCTGCAGGTTCAGCGAGATCCCGACCACCAGCAGGCCGAGGCTGAGCAGACCGGCCCCGAGCAGGCAGATGACCTGGGTGGTGTGCCGGAACAGACGGGCCCGGAGCATCGTGCTCAGGCCGAGGACCAGCGCCAGCACCTCCGGCCAGGTGCTGTCGGTGAAGGCGAGGACCGCGGTGCTGCCGATGACCACGGCGGCGCAGCCGCCGACCAGTCCGACCAGCAGTTCGTGGCCGCGACGGGCCTTGGCGGCGATCCGGGTGTAGTCGGCCGGGTCCTCCTCGGCGGCGGCCTGGGCTGCGGCCTGGCTGCTGAGCCGGCCGTTCGCGCGGGGGTCGATCTGCTGCGGGGCGTGGAAGGCGACCGGGAGGCGTGCGAAGCGGGCCGAGAGCTGGGGCAGGAAGCCGATCAGCGCCACCGCGACCACCGCGGCGGCCGCGGCCACCTGGCGGGCCGAGGCGTCGGTGAGGATGGCGGCGAAGGTGGCCGCGGTACCGGCCGCGGAGACCACGGTGGCGGCCACGAAAGGCGCGTCGCCGCCCGGCATCAGCGCGGTGAGCAGCACCGACAGCACCAGCACGGCGACGCAGCCGACCAGGAACTGGACCCGGCCGGGCCCGTTCGTCATGGCCTGGTTCTGGTCGATCGCGATGATCCCGGAGCCGCCGATCAGCGCGTGCGGCAGCGCGGCCAGCCCGAGCGCCAGCGCCGAGCCCCGGTCGTCGTAGACCCGGGCGCGGACCCCGGCCAGCGCGGTGAGCACCAGTGCGGTGACGCCGGAGAGCAGGCCCGGCAGGGAGTGCATGTCGTGGCGCAGGTCGCAGAACCACAGGGCGAAGCCCAGCAGCACCAGCAGCACCACGCCACCGATCAGCGCGGCGCCGCGCATCAGCTGCGGACCCCACAGGCTGCGGTCGGCAGAGACCGCGGTGGCGATGGCCTCGGCCACGTCGTCGTACACCGCCGGGGGCAGCGAGTCGGCGAAGGGGCGCAGGCTGAGCAGGTCGCCGTCGCGGACCTGCTGGGCGATCAGCGGCAGGCTGCTGTCCAGCACCGTGCCGTCGCGGCGCACCAGGTGGAACCCGGTGGGCGCGCCCTCGGGCAGGGTCTGCCCGGACAGCCGCAGCACCTCGGGGTAGACGTCGGCCAGGGGGATGTCCTCCGGCAGGGCGACGTCGATCCGGCTGTCCGGTGCGACGACGGTGACCCGGCAGAATCCGGTGGCTGCGCTGGTGCTCACCCGGAGCCCCTCCCCCTGTGAGTGCCGCGTTGGCAATCTTTGCTGTCCTCTGTCAGCCGCTCACCCTACCGGCATCCGCGGGTGGGCCGGTGCCCGGCCGGAGCGCCCACCGCACCACCGCTATGTGCACGACCGCTCCCTATATAGGGGGCGTGGGGAGTTCCGACCCCTGGCCTGCCCCTGTCACGGTAGGGACTAGGATCGGCCCCTGCGGAGAGCGGTGACACGGGGAGCGCGCCAGCGGCGACCGCCCGTGCCCGTCAGGGGACTCGACAGGACGAGGCTGGTACGACCTTGAGCGTGGTAACCGTCAAGCGACCGCCGCGGGCGCACCCGCCCACGGTTCCGAGCGAGGAAGTCCGCCTGGAATCGCCTCCCGAGCTCCCTCGCGGCGACGGCGGCAAGTGGTGGCAGTCCATGCTGCCGATGCTGGCCACCGCGGGTTCGGCCGCCTTCTTCTTCATGCCCGGCATGCAGATGATGATGAAGGTGATGGGCGGTCTGATGGTCGCCTCGACCGTCGCCATGGCCGTCGCCCAGATCAGCTCCCAGCGCAAGGGCGGCGGCGGGGAGATGGAGGACGCGCGCCGCGACTACCTCAAGTACCTGGCCCAGCTGCGCAAGCAGGTCCGCCGCACCGCGACCGAGCAGCGCGACGCCCAGCTCTACCTGCACCCCGCCCCGGACCAGCTGTGGGCCGTGGTCGCCGAGGGCCGCCGGCTCTGGGAGCGCCGGGCCAGTGACAGCGACTTCGCCCAGATCAGGATCGGCACCGGACCGCAGCAGCTGTCGACCCGTCTGGTCCCGCCGCAGACGGCGCCGGTGGACGAGCTGGAGCCGCTGACCGCCGAGGCGATGAAGAGCTTCCTCGCCGCCCACGGCACCCTGCCCGACCTGCCGCTGGCCGTCTCCCTGCGCGCCTTCTACCACCTCTCGGTCTCCGGTGACCCGGACACCGTGTACGGGAGCGTGCGCGCCGCGCTCGCTCAGCTGAGCACCCTGCACTCCCCCGACGATCTGATGATCGGCATCGCCGCCGCCCCCGGCGCCGGCCCCGAGTGGGAGTGGGCCAAGTGGCTGCCCCACGTCCAGCACCCCAGCGAGTCGGACGGGGCCGGATCCGCCCGCATGATCTGCACCTCGCTGGACGCCCTGGAGGACATGCTCGCGGACCAGCTGACCGGCCGGGCCCGCTTCCACCGCGACGCGACCCCGGTCCCGGAGCAGCCGCACCTGGTCGTGGTCCTGGACGGCGCCGCGGTCGGCGCGGACTCGGTGCTGGCCAGCGGCGAAGGACTGCAGGGGGTGACCGTCATCGAAGTCGTCCCCGGCGACCTGGACGAACCGCGCGGCGCCCTGGCCGTGGTGGTGGGCCCCGAGGAGATGCAGCTGACCTCGGCGACCGGCAGCGTCTACCGCGGCCGGCCCGACGTGCTCAGTGCCTGGCAGGCCGAGGCACTGGCCCGGCAGCTGGCCCCGCTGCGGGCCTCGATCGGCGACGACGACGAACCGCTGCTGGCCAACCTGGACTTCACCGATCTGATGGGCGTCGGCGACGCCATGTCGGTGGACGTGGCCCGGACCTGGCGGCCGCGGCCGATGCACGAGAAGCTGCGCGTCCCGATCGGCCTGGGGGCCGGCGGCGAGCCGGTGATGCTGGACCTCAAGGAGGCGGCGCTGGAGGGCATGGGCCCGCACGGCCTGTGCGTCGGCGCGACCGGCTCCGGCAAGTCGGAGCTGCTGCGCACCCTGGTGCTCGGCCTGGCGATGACGCACTCCTCGGAGGTGCTGAACTTCGTCCTGGCCGACTTCAAGGGCGGTGCGACCTTCGCCGGCATGGCGGACATGCCGCACACCTCCGCGGTCATCACCAACATGGCCGAGGAGCTCACCCTGGTCGACCGGATGCGCGACTCCATCACCGGCGAGCTGAACCGCCGTCAGGAGCTGCTGCGCGCGGCCGGCAACTACGCCAACATCCACGACTACGAGCGGGCCCGCGCCGCCGGGGCCCCGCTGGAGCCGCTGCCCTCGCTGCTGCTGATCATCGACGAGTTCAGCGAGCTGCTCACCGCCAAGCCCGACTTCATCGAGATGTTCATCCAGATCGGCCGGATCGGCCGGTCCCTGGGCGTGCACCTGCTGCTGGCCTCGCAGCGGCTGGAGGAGGGCCGGCTGCGCGGCCTGGACACCTACCTCTCCTACCGGATCGGGCTGCGGACCTTCTCCGCCGCCGAGTCCCGGGCGGCGCTGGGCGTTCCGGACGCCTACCACCTGCCGCCGGTGCCCGGCGTCGGCTACCTCAAGTTCGGCACCGATGTGATGGCACAGTTCAAGGCCGCCTACGTGTCCGGCCCCTACCGCAGCGGCGCGGTCCAGGAGTCCACAGGCCGGGTGCGCAGGCAGCGCCCGGTGCTGTTCACCGGCGCCCCGGTGGCCAAGCCGCTGCTGCCGCTGAACGAGATGGAGCCGGAGGCCCCGCGCCGCCAGGACGACGCGCTGGCGGACACCGTGCTGGACGTGATCGTGGACCGGCTGGAGGGCCAGGGCCCGCCGGCGCACCAGGTGTGGCTGCCGCCGCTCAGCGAGGCCCCCTCGCTGGACCAGCTGCTGCCGCCGCTGGGAGCGGTGCCGGACCGGGGCCTGTGCGCGCCCGAGTACGCCGGGACCAGCCGTCTGGTGGCCCCGATCGGCCTGGTCGACAAGCCCTTCGAGCAGCGTCGCGACCTGCTCTACCTGGACTTCTCCGGGGCCGCCGGGCACGGCATGGTGGTGGGCGGTCCGCGCTCGGGCAAGTCCACCCTGCTGCGCACCATGGTCAGCTCCTTCGCGCTCACCCACACCGCCGCCGAGGTGCAGTTCTACCTGCTGGACTTCGGCGGTGGCGGCATGATCGGGATGCAGGACCTGCCCCATGTCGGCGGGGTCGCCGGACGGCTGGACGCCGACAAGGTGCGCCGCATGATCAGCGAGGTCTCCGGCCTGCTGACCCAGCGCGAGGAGCTGTTCCGGGCCCAGGGCATCGACTCCATCGCGACCTTCCGCAACCGTCGCAAGAACGGCACGCTCCCCGGCGAGCAGTACGGCGACGTCTTCCTGGTGATCGACGGCTGGCTCACCTTCCGCCAGGAGTTCGAGCTGCTGGAACCGCTGGTCACCGACATCGCCCAGCGCGGTCTCGCCTACGGCGTGCACGTGGTGGTGGGCGCCTCCCGCTACGGGGAGATCCGTCCGGCGCTGAAGGACCTGCTGCAGACCAGGATCGAGCTCAAGCTCGGCGACCCGATGGAGTCGGAGATCGACCGCAGGGTCGCCCAGAACGTGCCGGCCGGTGCGCCGGGGCGCGGCCTGACCGCGGACAAGTTGCACTTCCTGGGCGGACTGCCGCGGATCGACGGTTCCGGCGGCATCGACGACCTCGCGGACGGCGTGACCGCCTTCGTCCAGGCCGTGAACAGCTCCTGGACCGGCCCGCGCGCCCCGCAGGTGCGGATGCTGCCCGCAGTGCTGCCCGCGGACCGGCTGCCCAAGGGCTTCGAGCACCCCGAGCAGGGCATCGCCATCGGCATCGACGAGAACGCGCTGGCGCCGGTGTTCCTGAACTTCGACACCGACTCGCACTTCATCGTCTTCGGCGACGGCGAGACCGGGAAGACGGCGCTGCTGCGGCTGCTGCTCAAGGGCATCACCGAGCGCTACACCCCGGAACAGGCCCGCATCGTCATCGGTGACTACCGGCGGTCGCTGCTGGGGGTGGTCACCAGCCCGCACCTGCTGGAGTACGCGGCGGCGCAGCCGGCCCTGCAGGCGTTCCTCGGCGACATCAGGGGCTCGATGGAGCGCCGCATCCCCGGCCCCGACGTCACCCAGGAGCAGCTGCGGGACCGCAGCTGGTGGTCGGGCGCCGAGCTGTTCCTGGTCATCGACGACTACGACCTGGTGGCCACGTCGACCGGCAACCCGCTGCAGCAGCTGTTGGAGGTGCTGCCGTTCTCCAAGGACATCGGGCTGCACATCATCATCGCCCGCCGCTCCGGCGGCGCCGGCCGGGCCCTCTACGAGCCGGTGATGCAGCGGCTGAAGGAGCTGGGCGCGCAGGGCATCGTGCTGTCCGGCGACCGCGACGAGGGCGTGCTGATGGGCAACGTCCGGCCGCAGCAGATGCCGCCGGGCCGGGGCGTCCTGGTCACCCGCAGGCGCGGGACGTTCACCGTGCAGACCGGGTGGGTCGGGCAGCAGCAGTAAATCGTTATCCGGACACGACCGTCCGATCCGAAGGGGTCGCTGAGTGATTCGTCACTCGGCGACCCCTTTTTCCATGCCCTCGCAGGGCTGCAAAGATCCATAAGGATGACAGGTTGACAGCAGAGTCACCCTTTCAATTGCAGGCAGAGTTTCAGGAAGCCAATCGATACAAAGGCAGATGGACAAAGAGGTCATTTGACTCAGATCGCTGATGGGCCATCACATCAGTTGCAACCTCGCCACTGCACAACGAAATCCGAAGCAAATCCGCCCTTGACGCCCCGTTAACGGCAGGGGTTACATGGCGGCCGGAGAGCGACAGATTCGCAGCAGCCAATCCGACCGGAGGCGATACCGCTTCTCCCGCACCAGAGCCCCACCGATCCGATCGGAACGCACATGACCGACATCCTGAGCCGTCCGCCCCAGGACCGCATCGCGGACGCCCCTCCGGCCGACGAGCCCCAGAAGCTGAAGCGATCCCTCGGCGTCGTCGGCGGGACCCTGCTCACGCTGTCGTGCGTGACCCCGGCCTCCTCGCTGTTCGTGCTGGTGCCGCTCTCCTTCGCCAGCCTCGGCACCGGGACCGCCCTGACCCTGTTGATCGCCATGGTCCTGTGCGTGGGCGTGGCCTGGTGCTACTCCGAGCTCGGCACGCTGATCCCCAGCGCCGGCGGCGAGTACGCGATGGCCGGCCACACCGTGGGCCGCTTCGCCGGATGGCTGGCGTTCATCCAGGCGATGATCGTGGTCATGATCGTTCCCCCGATCATCGCCATGGGCACCGCCGAATACCTGGCACCGGTCTTCGGCGTCAACCCGGCAACCATGTCGTCGTGGATCCCGAAGATCGGCGGCGCCGCGGTCATGCTGGCTGCAACCCTGGTCGGTCTGCTGGACCTGCGCGCCAACGCCTGGATCACCGGCATCTTCCTGTGCCTGGAGGTCGCCGCGGCCTCGCTGGTAGCGGTGCTCGGCTTCGCCCACGCCAACCGGCCGGCCTCGGTGCTGATCCACCCGCACCTGCCCGGTGGCGCGGTCGGCACCAGCACCATCATCGTCGGGCTCGCCGGAGCGCTGTTCATCACCCAGGGCTTCTCCACCGCCGTCTACCTGTCCGAGGAGATGGACCGCCCGCAGCGCACCGTCCCGCGCACCGTGATGTGGACCCTGGTCATCGGCTCCGCCGTGATCCTGGTGCCGGTCATCGCCATCACCCTGGGCGCGCCCAGCCTCACGGCCCTGGCCAACGGCGACATCAGCGGCATGGTGACCGCCTGGACCAACTCGACCGTCGGCAACATCGTCAGCCTCTGCGTCGCCCTGGCCATCATCAACGCGGCCATCGTCATGGTGATCCAGAACTCCCGGGTGCTCTACGCCTCCGCCCGGGACAAGGCCTGGCCCGAGCCGGTCAACCGGGCCTTCTCCACCATCAGCTCCCGCTTCGGCGCCCCCTGGGTGGCCACCCTGGCCGTCGGCGTCCCCGGTGCCGTGCTCTGCTTCGTCAACCTGGACACCCTGAGCCTGGTCACCGGAGTGGCGGTGACCCTGCTCTACGGCTTCGTCGCGGTCGCGGCGCTGGGCGCACGGCGTGGAAAGCACAAGGAGTCCGGAGCCTGGCGGATGCCAGCCTGGCCGGTCGTTCCCGTGATCATCCTGGCCGTGCTCGCCTACGTCATGAAGCAGCAGGACGCCGAGGCGCTGTGGATCACCGGTGGCATCACCGCCGCCGCCGCCCTGTACTGGGTGTTCTACCTCCGGCCGCGGCCGGAGACCCGCTGGGTGATCACCGTCCCCGAGGACGAGAAGTCCGCCGTCTGACCGACGGCCCGAGCAGGACCAGCAGCGCCGCCGTACGGCTCAATCCGTGCGGCGGCGCTGCATGTCGCGGACGACCACGGCGGTTCCGGTGATCAGCAGCACCACGAGCAGCCCGACGCCCAGCACGTACGCGGCGGTCCGCCGGTCGCGGTCGGCCTGGGTCTCGCCGAGCGCCATCGGCATCGGCTGCAGCGGTGCTGCCGAGGTCCTGCTGCGCACCGTGGGCACCGCGGCGGACTCCGGCGGGGAGTCGTCCGAGAGGGCCGCGACCGGGTCGACGACGCCCCAGCCGACGTAGTTGTTGCGGCCGGCGTCGGTGCGCTGCGCGGTCTGCTCGATCCTGGCGATGATCTGCGCCGGGGTCCAGGTCGGGTACTTCTGCTTGAGCAGGGCCGCGACCGCGGCCGCGTACGGTGCGGCGAAGCTGGTGCCGGAGTCGACGCACTGGCCGCCCTTGGGCACGGTGGAGACCATGTCCACGCCCGGTGCCGCGACCTGCACCGAGGGGCCGGTCTCGGAGAAGCCGTCGGCACGTTCGTTGTCCCGGTCCGAGGCGCCGACACCGAGCACCCCGGGGAACGCGGCCGGGTAGGTCGGATCCGAGAGGTTCTCGTTCCCGGCCGCCGCGACCACCACGACCCCGTGCCGGATCGCCTTGGCGATGGCCTTGCCCAGGTCCCCGCTCTCCGGCTGGTAGACCGGCTTGCCGTTCGAGGAGACGTCCTGCGAGATGTTGATGACGCCGGCGCCCTTGGCCACGGCCTCGTCCACGGCCTTGGCCATGTTCTCGATGTCGCCGCCGCTGCCCTGGCCGTCGTTCTGGCGCAGCGACAGGATGGTGGCGTCCTTGGCCAGTCCGACGAATCCGGTGCCCTGGGCCGGGCGGGCCGCGATGATGCCGGCCACCATGGTGCCGTGGCCCACGGTGTCGGTGAACGACGTGCCCTTGTCGCCGGTCAGGTAGCTGGTCCCGGCCACGACCGCGCCGCGGAGCTGCGGATTGGTGTTGTCGACACCGGTGTCTATCACCGCCACGGTCACCCCCTTGCCGGTGGCGTAGCGCCACAGCTGCGACAGCAGCACCCGCTGCAGCGACCAGGGCTCGCCGGGGATGTTCGCGGACGGGAAGACGCACTGGCCGTCCGAGGCGAGCGCGGTGCGCGGGGGGTGGTCGAGGGCCATGGCGGGTCCCGGCGCGGTGACGGTCAGCGCGGCCGCGGCGAGCAGCGCCGGGAGCGCCGCACGGCGGCGGTGGTGGTGCCTGCTCACTGCTGTTCGATCCCCCGCGGTGTCCGTGGTCGAGAAGGCGTCGGCAACAACGCGCCGTGCCGGGTCCCGCTCAGGCGGGCCCGGCACGGCGACGGCGTCCGCGACTGTCAGCCCCAGATGCTGGCGTTCTTGTTCTCGGTCGACTGGTAGTTCTGCGCGGCGCTGTCGAGCGCGGCGGCGATCTGCGTCAGCACGGTGTGCAGATCCGAGGCGGAGGAGTTCCACTCCGCCTGGCGGGCCTGGTAGCCCTCCTGCGCCTTGCCCTCCCAGCTCTGGGCGATCCGGGAGACGCCGGCCTGCAGGTCGTCGAGCTGCGACTGGACCCGACCGGCGGTGCTGCGCACCTCTTCGGCGGCGTTCGAGATGGTGGAGAAATTGACCAGGATGTGGCCGTTGTCGGACATGCTGTCCCCTTCTCAGGCAGTGGAGTTGATGCGGTCTGGTCAGCCGAGAGCAGAAGCGATCTTGCTCATCGAGGACTGCTGCTCCTGCTCGGTGCCGCTGTACGAGGCCGAGGAGGCGTCGATGGCGTCCTTGATCTCGTTGAGCACCTTGTTGAGCTTGGCCGCGTCCTGGTTCCACTTCGCCTGAAGCGTGTTGTACGACGAGGCGGCGGAACCCTGCCACCCCGAGGTGATGGAGCTGACCAGGCTCTCCAGCCGGCTGAGCTCGGCCTGGATCTGCGCGTTGACGTCAGCGATGCGTGCCGAAAAGGCCCGCATCTCATCGGCGGTAGTCCTGAACTGACCCGACATGTACACCGTCCCCCATGAGACAGACCATCGAGACCGGGCGCCCTACCGGGCGCCGGCGGCCGACACCACTACGGTGGTGTCCCACAGCACTCTAGCTGTCATGTGCAACGCCCCCAACACCGGGCTGTGGACAACTTTCCCGTCCCGCGCGGGCGGTGCGGACACGCACCGCCGCTGCCTGCGCGGACCTGCGGGTCCGCACCGCGAGGGGCTGACGGAGACTCAGGAGCCCTGCTGCTGGCCCGCCGCCGCGGTGGTGAGTGCCGGACCGGCCGAGAGCAGCCCGGTCCACGCCTCCGGGACCGGCGGCGGCGTGATGCCGCTGTACCCCAGCCGGGACTGGGCGTTGTCCTGCTGCTGGCCGCTCTGGCCGGTGCTGGTCGAACCGCTGCCCGTGGCGGCCGAGGCGCCGGCGGAAGGGCTGCTGCCGTCGGAGTTGAGCTGAACCGGGTAGCGCAGACCGGTGTCGGTGAGCAGGCTGACCGGACCGGCCGTGGTGCTGGTCCCGGTGACCGAGCGGAACAGCAGCCCGGTGCCGGGGGTGACGTAGACGCCCGCGGTCCCCGACGAACTGTCGACCGGGTACCCCGAGCCGGTCCACAGGCCCAGCACCGGGACGCCGGCGGCGGTCGTGGCGCCCGTGTAGACGCTGCAGGCCACGCCGGTGGCGGAGGTGTTCACCTGGGTCACCGACTTCAGCGGCCAGTCCTTGTCCCCTTCGAAGGCCCCCTTGTTGTTGGCCCCGGCGACCGCGGCCGCGGACATCACGGTCTCGGTGGTCTTCTCCGGGTGCAGCGCCTGGACCAGGCCGTCGGTGAAGTCGGACATCGGGTGGACGCCGTCATGCAGCACCACGTAGTGCAGGTAGGCGTTGTTGCCCTCGGCCACCCGGAAGGTGTCGCCGACGTGGAAGTCGTGCCCCAGGAAGTTCACCGCCGCACCGAAGTCGGCGATGTCCGCCTTGGGGACGGTGATGGGGTCGCCCGTGCGCAGCGTGGCCAGCCAGTCCTTGGTCACGACCTGGGGCTGGCCGACGGTCGCGCCGAGGGCCACCGTGGCCAACAGCTCGTCCTGCCCGCTGTCCGCGGCCAGTTGGTGCGCGGTACCGGTCGAGTCGACCAGGTAGGTACCGCTGGGGGCCCGGACGTAGAGGGCCTGGTTCGCGCCGACGCTGCCGGCTCCGGAGACCTTGGCGGCGTCGGGGCCGCCCAGCACGAACAGCTTCTGGTCGGTGGCGTTCTGGCCGCCGGCGGCCGGGCGCTCGCAGTCCACCCAGGACTTCGCCGTGGCCGCGTCCTTGGCCGTCGGCAGGCTGTCCGGTGCGTAGGGGATGCCGACGGTCGGGGCGTGCGGGACCTTGCCCGAGTTGAGGACCTTGTCGTCGACCTCCTCCACCGTGGAGCCGGGGGTCAGCAGCAGCCGCGCCGAGGCGATGTTCAGCACTGGGTGCAGTTCGTGATCCATCATCACGTACCGGGTGGTGGTCTCCTTGTCCACGATCACCGCGTTGGCGGTGTCCCAGTGCAGCGGCGCCGACGGCTTGATCATGCCGTAGGCGCCGAACCCGGCGACCGCCACCGCTCCCACGATCAGACCGGGCACCACCGCGCGCCGGGGCTTGGGCGCGTCCTCCTCGTTGCCCCCGCCGGAGGGCTGGAGGAAGGCCGCGACGGTGCGCCTCCGTGAGAAGGTGTAGGCGCTCAGTTCGTTCCGGCGTGACGCCATGCTGTCGACTCTCCCCGTCCCCAGTTCTCCAACTCCGCGGGTGCCCCGACTTTCCGGGACCACCCAGCGCCCGCGCGCGGACCCTACGTACCGTACGGGTACGGTATTGCGATCAGCCAACCGGCCACCCTTAGCACCGCGCCGTCCGTCCAGAAAGGTTGACCCGGGGGATGTCAAGCCAGACCGCACCACCGCGCGACCAGCTGCCCGAAGCCCGCCGGTCGGCCCCGGTCCAGCCGGTGCCGCGACCGCGGCCGGGGCGGATCGGACCACTGCGGCTCGCGCAGCTGGTGCTGTTCGAGATCGCCGCGGTCCTGGTGGCGGTGGGCCTGGGCGCCGGCATGAAGGTGCTGGTCCCCTGCGGATCCGTGGCCGCGGTCCTGGTGCTGCTGGCGCTGGCGCGCCGGCACGGGCTCACCCCGGCCGAGATGATGCGCGCCAGGTCCGGGCTGCGGGACCGGCAGCGCCGGTCCCGGACCGAGGCGCCGGGCGAGGTGGACCCGGCGATCGCCCCGGTGCTGGAGTGCGAGCCGGCGCTGCGGACCGTGCAGCACACCGTGCAGGTCGGCGGCAGCGCGACCACCGGCCGCCGGGAGCGGCGCGAGATCGGCATGATCGGCGACGGGACCTTCCTGACCGCCGTCATCCAGGTCGAGGCCCTGGACGATCCGCTGCGCCCGGCCCGCGACGGGCACGCCGGGCTCCCGCTGGACCTGCTGGCCGACGCGCTGCAGGTCGACGACGTGACCGTGGACTCGGTGCAGGTGGTCCAGTACAGCCAGCCCGCACCCGCGCCGCACCTGCCCGAGCAGGCACTGGCCGCCCGTGGCTACCGGGAGCTGCCGAACGGCGCCTCCACTCCGGGCCTGCGGATGACCTGGGTCGCTGTCAGGCTGGACCCGGAGCTGTGCCGCACCGCGGTGGCCGCCCGCGGCGGTGGCGAGGCGGGCGCCCGCAAGGCGCTGCAGCGCGCCACCGACCAGCTGGCCAGCCGGCTGGTGGGGGCCGGACTGCGGGCGACGGTGCTCGACGCCGCCGGGGTGACCGCGGCCGTCTCCACCGCGACCTGCGCCAGCCCGCTGCGGACCAACGCGTCGGCCACCGGCGGCCGGCGCACCTCGGAGACCGCCAAGGCCTGGCGCTGCGACGACCGCTGGCACACCACCTACTGGATCGGCCAGTGGCCCAGGCTCGCCGCCCCGGGGACCGGTACCGGCTCAGCGGATCTGGTCAACCTGCTGACCGGGATGCCGGCGCTGGGCAGCAGCTTCGGACTGACGGTCCGTCAGGCCGGCAACGGCTCGGTGGCGCTGAGCGGACACGTCCGGGTGACCGCTCGCGGTGAGGGTGACCTCGATCAGGTGACCAGGCAGTTGGAGACCCGGGCCAGGAGCGCCGGGGTCGGACTGGTCCGGCTCGACCACGAACAGGTTCCGGGCGTGCTGGCGACGCTGCCGCTGGGCGGCACACGGTGAGGGGAGCGGGCGCGGTGACCACGGTGGAGGCAGGCGGCACGGCCGATCGGCGGGTGCTGCCCGGATTCGGCCTGCGCGGGCCGCGACGGGAACAGCACGTACTGAGCCGGGAGCAGTTGTCGGCACTGACGCTGCCGGTCGGCGACGACGGGGTGGTGATCGGCGTGGACGGCTCCAACGCCCCGGCGGTGATCGGCCTGTTCCGGCCCAGCGCCTACGAGGTGATCCTGGTCGGCGGGGTGTGGACGGCCCAGCTGATCGCCCTGCGGGCGGCCGCGACCGGGGCGCGCGTCGCCGTGGAGACCGCGCGGCACCAGGCCTGGGCCTCGGTGGCGCAGGCTGCCGGCGGCGGCCAGCCCTGCGTCACGGTGCACCCGGTGGGCCGGATCGGCCCGCAGGGCGCGTCCGTCGCGGCCCCGGTGCTGGTGGTTCGGGACTGCGGCGCGCGACCGCCGCGCAGCCGGCTCTCGGCCGGCCCCTGGCAGACCACGCTGACCCTGCTGCCCTTCCTCGGGCCCGGCGCGGAGCGGCTGTTGGGCGCCGCCGACCTGGTCGGCGTCCAGCGGGTCGCGCCGCAGGAGGCGGCCCTGGCGGGACAGGTGCTGGAGCTGCCACCGGGCGAGGTCGCCGCCCTCCCCACGCTCGGCGACGGGGTCACCCTCTGGGGCAACCGCCGGCGGCGGGTCTTCGTGATGAGCGGACCGACCGGTGCCGAGGCCCAGTTGTTGGGGCAGGCTCGAAGGGTGGACTGAGGCCGGCGGGCCCCCGGGGCGCACCACCGGGGCATCACCGGCGCAGGGGGTCTGCCAGGGGCATTGGCTGGTTGACTACGCTGGTGCACGACGGAGGCGAACGAGAGGGACAGCAGTGACGAGCGATCGCGACGGCGTCTATGTCGGCGACC
Source organism: Streptacidiphilus jeojiensis (assembly GCF_042510965.1). Taxonomy (NCBI): domain Bacteria; kingdom Bacillati; phylum Actinomycetota; class Actinomycetes; order Kitasatosporales; family Streptomycetaceae; genus Streptacidiphilus; species Streptacidiphilus jeojiensis. The sequence continues at coordinate 12,627 of NZ_JBEUKS010000025.1, read as the reverse complement.
ATGCGCCGGACGAAGACGAGGAGTGGTCGGACGCGCCCGAATACACGCCTCCGGCCTGGTACACCCAGAACGCACAGCAGGTGGGCCCGGCGCAGCCGGCTCCACCGCAGCCTCCGGCGCCCGAGCCGTTCGTACCCGCACAGGCCTACCAGCCGCCGCACACGCCGGCCCTGGGCGTGCCGGTACCGCCGCCCGCCCAGGAGGCCGAACCGGCGGCGCCGGTAGCGGAGCACGTGCCGGCGTCGGAGCCGGTGCCGGAGCCTGCGCAGGAGCCCGAGGCCGAGCCCGCCGACGCGGTCCCGGCCGACGCGGTCCCGGCCGACGCGGTCCCGCCCGCGCAGACGGAACCGGAGCCCGAGCCGGAACTGGCTGCCGAGTCGCAGCAACCGGCCGAGCCGACCCCGACGGCGCCCGATGCGGCGCCCCGGCCCACGGCCGAGTCCGCGCCCGAGGGCGGCCCCGAGCCGGTGGCCCCCGCCGCGGAGCCGCCGGTACCGCCGCAGGCCTACCGTCCCGCCACCGGCGAGACCCAGCTGCCCCCGCAGCAGCCCGTCGCACAGCAGCAGCCGCCCCAGCCCGCGCCCTGGCCGCAGCAGCAGCCCCAACAGCAGTGGGCGCCGCCCGTCCCGGCGCCGCCCGCCCCGGCGCCGGTCGAGCAGCCCCAGTGGGCGCCGCCGCCGGCACCCCCGCTGCCGACCGCCGAGCAACAGCCGCAGTGGGCGCCGCCCGGTCCCCCGGCACCCGAGCAGCAGCATCCGCAGCAGCAGCCCCAGCAGCAGTGGGCTCCGCAGCAGCCGGTCGATCCGCGCCAGGGCGGCTGGCCGCAGCAGCAGCCCGGGGCCGCCCCGGGTGCGCCGCTGGGCTACACCGCCGCCGTCGAGCTGTCCTCGGACCGGCTGCTGCGCAAGCAGCCCGAGGAGCGCCGCAACACCCCGCGCTTCCGCTTCGGCGGCAAGGCCGCGGAGGAGGACCGGCAGCGCAAGCTGGCGATCATCCGCACCCCGGTGATGAGCTGCTACAAGATCGCGGTGATCAGCCTCAAGGGCGGTGTCGGCAAGACCACGACGACCACCGCGCTGGGGGCCACGCTGGCCTCGGAGCGGCAGGACAAGGTCATCGCCGTCGACGCCAACCCCGACGCGGGGACGCTGGGCCGGCGGGTGCGCCGCGAGACCGGCGCCACCATCCGCGACCTGGTGACGGCGATCCCGCACCTGAGCAGCTACATGGACGTGCGCCGGTACACCTCGCAGGCGCCCAGCGGCCTGGAGATCCTGGCCAACGACGTCGACCCGGCCGTGTCCACCACCTTCAACGACGAGGACTACCGGCAGGTCATCGGCTTCCTGGGGCGGCAGTACCCGATCGTGCTGACCGACTCGGGCACGGGTCTGCTCTACAGCGCGATGCGCGGCGTGCTGGACCTGGCGGACCAGCTGATCGTGGTCTCGACGCCCAGCGTGGACGGCGCCAGCAGCGCCAGCACCACCCTGGACTGGCTCTCCGCGCACGGCTACGCCGACCTGGTCCAGCGCAGCATCACGGTGGTCTCCGGGGTCCGCGAGACCTCGAAGATGATCAAGATCGAGGACATCGTCGCGCACTTCCAGACCCGCTGCCGCGGCGTCGTCGTGGTGCCCTTCGACGAGCACCTCTCGGCCGGCGCCGAGGTCGACCTGTCCCGGATGCGGCCAAAGACCCGGGAGGCGTACTTCGACCTCGCGGCGATGGTGGCCGCGGACTTCCCGCGCACCCAGCCGCAGCCGCTGGGGTGGCCAGGCGGCCCGCAGGGTCAGCAGCAGGGCGCGCCGCAGCCGTACGGGCAACCGCAGCCCTACGGGCAGCCCCCGCAGCCGTACGGGCAGCCGCAGCAGCCCCCGCAGCCGTACGGGCAGCCGCAGTACCCGCAGCAGCCCTACCCGGAGCAGCAGCCGTACCCCGCCGAGCAGCAGCCCTACCCGGCGGACCAGCAGCAGTACCCCGAGCCGCCGCCGGGATGGGCCCCGCCGCAGCCCCCACCACCGCCGCCCGGGTACTACCCGCCGCCGGAGCAGTGACCGTACGGAGGAGGGAGGCACCCGGGCCGGGTGCCTCCCTCCTCCGTCGGCGGACCGTCAGTCCGTCAGTTCGCGGGCCCGCTTGACGTCCACGGCCATCCGGTCCAGCAGCGCGTCGATGGAGTCGAACTTCTCCATCCCGCGCAGGTAGGCCAGGAAGTCCACGCTGACGTGCAGCCCGTACAGGTCCAGGCCGACCCGGTCGATGGCGTAGGCCTCGACCGTGCGGGCGGTGCCGTCGAAGGTCGGGTTGGTCCCCACCGAGATCGCCGCCGGCATCCTCTCGCCGTCGGCCGTCAACCAGCCCGCGTACACCCCGTCGGCCGGGATGGCGGTGTGCGGCAGGGTCTCCACATTGGCGGTGGGGTAACCGAGTTCGCGGCCGCGCTGGGCGCCGCGCACCACGGTGCCCTCGACCCGGTGCGGACGGCCCAGCACCTCGGCCGCACCAGCCGCATCGCCCTCGGCGACCAGCCTGCGGGCCAGCGAGGAGGAGCAGGGCACGGCCTCGCCGTCGGTGTCGTCGCCGTGCACCGCACCCACCGTCAGATCGCAGACATCGACGGAGAACCCGTACCTCGGGCCGAGCTCGGCGAGCAGCGCGACGTCGCCCGAGGCGCGGTGCCCGAAGCGGAAGTTGGGCCCCTCCACGATCAGCTCCGTGTGCAGCGCGTCGACCAGCACCCGCTCCACGAACTCCTCCGGCGCCAGCTGCGAGAAGGCCAGCGTGAACGGGATCAGCAGCACCGCGTCCACGCCCAGCTCGGCCATCAGCTCGGCCCTGCGCCGGTGCGAGGCCAGCAGCGGCGGGTGGCTGCCGGGGCGGACCACCTCGCTGGGATGCGGGTCGAAGGTGACCACGACGGAACGGGCACCGAGCTCCCGGGCGTGCTCGACCACCTTGCTGATGATCAGTTGGTGGCCCCGGTGCACCCCGTCGAAGGAACCGATGGTGACGACGCTGCGCCCCCAGTCCCCGGGGACTTCCTCCAGGCCATGCCAGCGCTGCACCCTGACCGCTCCTCGTTAGCTTGTCGCTGTGACACCTATAGCCTGCCATGCGGCTGATCGCTGCCCTGCATTGGCTCGGCCTCGCGGAGCAGCGACAGCAGTTCCCGGTGCAGCGGGTCGCCGCCCCCGGCCAGCGCGTCACGGAAGGCTCCGAGCACCGGTGGCGGCTGCCCGGCGAGGTCCTGGACGAAGGGGACCAGCGCGCTCCGCTCGGCCTGGCCGAGGGCGGTGCGGGCCACCAGCCAGGCGGCGACGGGCCCCGCCGCCTCGGGGTGCAGGGCGAGGTACTCCGCCACCAGCCGGGTCACGGCCGCCCTGGCGTGCGGGGCGGGGGTCGCCCCGAGGGCCTGGAGCACGGCCGCCGCCTCCTCCCCCGGCTGGTTCATCCGGGTCCGGTAGCCGGCGAGGACCAGCGAGGGGTGGCTGTCCAGGGCGGGCGCCAGCGTGCGGGGCGTCAGATGGGGGTCGGCCGCGGCGTAGCGGTCCACGGCGGCGGGCAGATGACGGCCCCTGGTGGCCGGGTCGGCCACCAGGACGGCCAGGGCGGCGCCGTGCAGCTCCCGCTCCGCGGTTCGGGCGAGCAGGGCCTCGGCGGCGTAGCGAAGCAGCGCCAGGTCGGCGTCCCGGCCCGGCGTACGGTCCGTGCCAGTTCCCGGTCCCCGGTCTGCGCCGGACACCGGTGCCAGGGCCAGGGCGAGAGCCAGGGCGGGCGCGTGCACGGCGGCGGCCACGTGGCGTTCCGGGCGCGGATCGTGGGCCCAGCGGTCGACGGCCCGGCACATCGCCGACGGCTCGACCGCCGCCAGCTCCCGCAGCAGCGCGTCGGCGCGTGGATGGGCCGCCGCGACCAGCGCCTCGGCCAGGTCGTCCAGACCGGTGCTGCGGCGGCTCCGCAGCAGCTGCAGCGCGGCCGGGGCGGCCTGCTCGTCCCGGAGCCAGTCGCAGAGGGCGGGGAAGGCCCCGGCCGGGTCGCCGGCGAGCAGCGCGGCCACCGCCTCCAGCGGTTCCGCCGTCCCGCCGCGGGCCAGCAGGCGCAGCAGGTCCATCCGGACCGGCAGCGCCAGCGGCAGGCCGGTCCACAGCGCGAACGGCAGCACCTGGTCCCCGGCCCGGGCGCGGGCCGCCATCCGGGCGGCCAGCGAGCGCAGCAGCGGCAGATAGGGATCCGCGTCCGGCAGCCGCAGCAGGACGGACACCAGCAGGGCGGAGGCCCACCAGCGGGCCTCGCTGTCCGGGGGCGCCGCATCGGGGCCGTCCAGGCGCAGCACCAGCCGGCTGAGCCAGGCCTCCAGCGCGACCGGGTCGTCCTGGAGCCGCAGCAGGGCCTCGCGGACCGGCCCGATCCGGTGGTGCGGGACCGGACCGGGGGCGGGCGGCGGCTGCGGTGGTGGTACCGCGTGCCCGCGCGGGCCGCCACGGCGGTGGCTGCCGTGCGGCGGGGCGGCAGCCGTCTGCGGCCCGGTGGCTCCGGCTTCGGGGCCCGCCGTGCTCCGGCCGGGACCGCCGCTGCCACCGACGCCGCCGGTCCCCGCGCCAGTGCCGAGCAGTCCGTCCATGGCAGCGGCCAGGTCCAGGTGGCCGCCCTGGATCCACTCGGACAGTTCCTCGTGGGCGAAGCGGTAGCCGGGCCCAGCGGGCACCAGCAGCCCCTCGGCCAGGACCGCGGGCACCCAGTGCGCCGGGAACACCTCGGCGAAGCCGCGCCGGTCGAGCGCGCCCCCGCCCGGCCCCAGCATCCTGCGCGCCGCCTCGTGCACGCAGCCGGCCACGGCGGCGGCCAACCGGCGGCACTCCCCCGCGCTGCGCGGTCCCAGCCGCTCGGCGATCCGCAGGCAGGCCAGGTCGATCCGGGCGCCGAGCAGGTCCGCGCGCCCGGGCAGGGGGGACAGCGGCAGCCGCGGCGCCGCCGTCCGCAGATCGGCGAGCAGCCGCAGGGTGAACGGGTGCCGCGGCACGCCCCCGTCGCGGCCCGGCGCGGGAAGCGCTGCCGTGAGCACCCCCGGGAGCAGTCCGACCGACCGGGCCGCCTGTTCCGCGACGGCCTGGGGCATGGGTCCGAGCCGCAGCGGCGGCTGCAGGTCCTCGGCGGAGAAGAACCCCGCCGACTGCTCCCAGTACTCGGGGCGGCAGCCGATCAGCAGCGCGGCGTCCTCGCGCCGCAGCCGGATCCCGGTCTCCGCGCACCAGGCCGGCAGCCGCAGCGTCTGCGGCATCTCCTCGGGGCCGTCCAGCAGGACCAGCAGCGGCCGGTGCGCGGCTGCGGCCAGCCGGCAGGCCTGGTCGGCGCGGGTGCCCAGCGCACGGCCCACCGCGTCCATGACCGAGACGTCGTCCGGACGGACGTCCGCCCCGCGCAGCCAGACCGTCGGCAGCCGGTGCGCGGCCCGGGATCGGCGCACAGCGAGCGCTGCGAGCTCGGTGGTCCGACCGCTGCCCGGCTCGCCGACCAGGGCGGCCACCGGGCGGTCGGCCGGCACGCCCCAGACCTCGGGCAGGCCGTCCGGACGGTCGATCCGCACCGATGCCGGGCCGACCAGGGGCCCGACCGTGGTGGCGGCCAGCTCCAGCACCCCGGCCAGGTTCAGCGCCCGCCCGTAGGCCGGCACCGTGGCCGCGTTGCGGGCCAGCAGGTCGGCGACGACGGGGTGGCCCGCCGCGGCCCGCAGCGGCACCGCCAGTACGGCGTCCCGGTCCCGGCCGCGCAGCGCGGCGGTGGCGACGGCGGTGACCGCGCCGGTCTCGGCGTCCAGCACCGGAGTGCCCGAGGCCTGCACCGGCAGACCGTGCGGTGCCTGGTCCAGCTCCAACTGCCAGACGTCGGCGACCAGGTGCCAGCGCTCGGCCGCCGCGTAACGAGCCGTCACCAGTCCGGCGACCCAGCCCTGGAGGGTCTGCTCCGGACCCGGAAGGTTGATCAGCCGGGTGCCGTGGCCGCCCGCCAGCGGCAGCGGCGGCATCACGGCGTCGGTGCGCAGCAGCGCCAGGTCGAACTCCGGCAGCGGCACGATCTCCGCCGCGGTGAGCCGGCGCACCGCTCCGCCCGGCCAGAGCAGCAGCAGCGCGGGCAGTCCGTCGACGGCTTCGTGGCTGGTCAGATAGGTGCCCTCGCGGTCCACCGGGAACGCCGTGCCGCGTGTGCGTCCGGCGGCGTCGGAGACCCGTACCAGCGCTTCGTCCACCCGCTGCACCCGCGCTCACCCCCGGTCGGCCGCCACTCGACCGCAGGCTGCCCGCCGCGGGCCGGGGGCGACCCCGGGTGCACCTCGCGCCCCCCTGCTTCGCTCCGAGCGCTCGCTCGATGGGGTGAGCCGGGTTTGTGCCGGTGCAGCTGTGGTCCTAGGCCGGTCCTAGGTCGGCCGTCCGATGCGCCCGCAGCGCCCGGCTGTGAGGCTTGGGTGCATGACAGCGACCGCCAGGACAGCACTCACCGGAACCGAACTCGCCTACCTCAGGACCCAGCACCTCGCCCGGCTGGCGACGGTGGACGCCAAGGGCCGTCCGCAGGCCAACCCGGTCGGCTTCGTCGTCCGCGAGGACGGCGCGATCGACATCGGCGGCTGGGCCATGGGAACGACCAAGAAGTGGCGCAACATCGCCGGCAACCCCTTCGTCGCCCTGGTCGTCGACGACCTGGCCAGTGTGCAGCCGTGGAAGGTGCGCGGGGTGGAGATCCGGGGCGAGGCGGAGCAACTGGTCGGGCCGCACGACCTGGGCGCGCAGCTGAGCGCCGAGGTGATCAGGATCCATCCGTCCTGGATCCTCAGCTGGGGCCTGGAGGACTGACCTCAGACGAAGACGGCCAGTGACTTGGCCTTGCCGCCGCGCTCCTCGATCAGGGCGAGGAACCGCCCCTCGGGGTCGAAGACCGCGATCGGCTCGACGGACCGGTCCATCCCGGGACCGGCGATGCGGACCCCGTTGACCAGCAGTCGGGCCTGTTCGGCGTCCACGTCCCAGCGGGTGAAGGCGGCCGCGGCGGCGTCGGCGATGGGGAGCACCGAGTCCGCGAAGGAGTCCTCCAGCGCCGCGAGGGTGTGCGAGCCGTCGACGGTGTAGGGGCCGACCCGGGTGCGGCGCAGGGCGGTGAGGTGGCCGCCGGTGCCGAGCCCGGCGCCGAGGTCGCGGGCCAGCGCGCGGATGTAGGTGCCCGAGGTGCAGTCGACGGTCACGTCCAGGTCGATCAGCGGGGTGCCGTCCTCGGCCTGCGCCTCGCGGCGGGCGTGCACCTCGAAGCGGGAGACGGTGACCGGGCGGGAGGCCAGCTCCACCTCCTCGCCCTCGCGCACCCGGGTGTAGGAGCGCTTGCCGTCGATCTTGATGGCACTGACCGAGGAGGGCACCTGCTCGATGTCGCCGGTCAGCGCGGCGATCCCGGCCTCGATCGCCTCGGGGGTCACCGCGGCGGTGGAGACGGTCGCGGTCACGTCCCCCTCGGCGTCGTCGGTCACCGTGGCCTGGCCCAGCCGGATGGTGGCCTCATAGGTCTTGGACGTCAGCGCCAGGTGCCCGAGCAGCCGGGTGGCCCGCTCGCAGCCGATCACCAGGACTCCGGTGGCCATCGGGTCCAGCGTCCCGGCGTGGCCGACCTTCCTGGTCCCGGCGAGCTTCCGGATCCGGGCGACCACGGTGTGCGAGGTGATGCCGGCGGGCTTGTCCACGATGACCAGCCCGTCGGGGCCGGTTCCCTTGCGCTTCAACGATCAGAGCCTTCAGTCGGCGGTGCTTCAGATGGGGTTGCGTCGGGCGGGGGTGCGTCGGGCGGGCGGTGCGTCAGCCGGCGCGGAGAGCGGCGCGGAACCGGGCCACGGTCTCCGCCACCGGGTCGTGCGAGGTGAAGCCGGCCGCGTAGGCGTGTCCGCCGCCGCCGAGGGCCCCGCAGGCCGCCGCGACGTCCACCGCGCCCTTGGCCCGGGAGGAGCCGCGCAGGCTGCCGTCCGGGTCCTCCTTGAGCACCAGGGTGGCCTCGGCCTCGGAGGCCTTGCGGACCACGTCGATCAGGCCCTCGATCTCCTCCGGGAGCACCCCGTGGGCCACCAGGTCCGCCCAGGGGACCCAGGTCCACACCAGGCCGAGACCGTCCGCCGCCTCCGGGTCCAGCACGGCCCGGTCCAGCGCGGCGGCCAGCACCTTGAGGTAGCCGAAGGACTGGGTGTCCCACAGCCGCCGGGAGATCAGGTCGTGCCGCACCCCGGTCGCCAGCAGCCGGGAGGCCAGCTCATGGGTGGCCGGTGTGGTCGCCGAGTAGCGGAAGGAGCCGGTGTCGGTCGCCACCCCGGTGTAGAGGCAGGTGGCGATGGAGACGTCCAGCGGGACGCCGAGCCGCCGCAGCAGCTCGTCCACCAGGACGGCCGTCGCGGGGGCGGCCGGGTCGATCAGCAGATGGGTGCCGAAGCCGCCGTTGGAGGCGTGGTGGTCGATCACCACCAGCGTCTCCGCGGCCTCGGCCTTGGCCTGCAGCAGGCCCAGCCGCCGGACGTCGGCGACGTCGAAGGTGATCAGCAGTTCGGGCCGGTCCGGCACCGCGGAGGCCGGGACCAGCAGGTCCTGCGCGGGCAGGAAGCCCAGCGAGGCGGGCACGATCTGCGGGTCGTCCCCGAAGGAGACCCGCACCTCGATGCCCAGCGACCGCAGCGCGATCCCGGCGGCCAGCGCCGAACCGAGCGCGTCGCCGTCCGGCAGCACATGGCAGACCAGGTCGACCGAGGAGGCCGAACCGATCGCCGCGAGCACCGGGTCCCAGTCGGAATCGACAAGCCCGCCGTCGACGAGCCCGCCATCGACCGGCCCGCCGTGGGCGGTCCCGCCGTCGGTGAGGTCCGGCGCCACCGCCTTCCCGCTGCGCGGGGACGGCAGCGCCGGGACGCCCACCACCAGCGTGGCGGGCGTCCCGGCGGCCTGCTGCGCGGCCACGCTACTCGTCCTCGGTGTCGTCGAGGTCGGCGTCGTCGTCGAGATCGTCCTCACCAGGCTTGCGGTACGGGTCCGCCTCGCCGGCGTAGGTCTTGCCGACCGCGACGCTGCGCACCTCGGCGTCCTGCTGCCTGGCCTTGACCAGCAGGTCGTCCAGGTGCCGGGCGGTGTCCGGGATGGCGTCGGCGACGAAGGTCAGGGAGGGCGTGAAGCGCACCCCGGTCTGCCGTCCGACCTCGGTGCGCAGTACGCCCTTGGCGCTCTCCAGCGCGGCGGCCGAGGCCGCCCGCTCGGTCTCGTCGCCGTAGACGGTGTAGAAGACGGTGGCCTCACGCAGGTCACCGGTGACCCGGGTGTCCGTGATGGTCACGAAGCCCAGGCGGGGATCCTTGATCCGCCGCTCCAGGGTCTCCGCGACGACCACCCGGATGCGGTCTGCGAGCTTGCGCGCCCTCGCGGTGTCGGTCACTGGTCCTCCTCGTGCAGGGGGCTCGATCGCCCCTTGGTCCCCAGGCCCGTCCACAACGTACCCGGAGGCATCCACCTAGGGATGCCATGTCTGATTGTGCTATTCGTCATCGTCGTCCCTGAGCCGGCGCCGGGCCGACAGCAGTTGGACCTCGGGACGGCCGGAGACCAGCCGTTCGCAGCTGTCCAGGACCTCGTTGACGTACGAGACGTCGCCCGACACCACGGCCAGACCGATCTCGCTCCTGCGGTGCAGGTCCTGGTCCCCGGTCTCGGCAGCGCAGACGCTGTACTTGCGCTGCAGTTCGGCCACGATCGGCCGGACGATCGAACGCTTCTCCTTGAGCGAGTGGACGTCGCCGAGCAGAAGGTCGAAGGTCAGTGTTCCCACGAACATGAGTGACAGGTCAAGCCGACCTGAAGGCCTCGAAGGGTTACTCCTTGGTGAAGCCCCGCCACCGTACTCAACGCGGCCGGGGCCGGTCGACAGGTTTCGTCGACCGGCCCCACCCGACTCAGTGACCTATGCGCGCGGCTTCTCGCGCATCTCGAAGGTCTCGATGACGTCCTCCACCTTGATGTCGTTGAACGACCCCAGGGTGACACCGGCCTCGAAGCCCTCGCGGACCTCGGTCGCGTCGTCCTTGAAGCGGCGCAGGCCCTCGATGGTGAGGGACTCCGCCACGACCTTTCCGTCGCGGATGAGGCGGGCCTTGGCGTTGCGCCGGATCAGGCCCTCGCGGACCAGGACACCGGCGATGTTGCCGAACTTGCTGGAGCGGAAGACCTCGCGCACCTCCGCGGAACCGAGGCGCACCTCCTCGTACTCCGGCTTGAGCAGGCCCTTGAGCGCCGCCTCGATCTCCTCGATCGCCTGGTAGATGACCGAGTAGTAGCGGATGTCGACGCCCTCGCGCTCCGCCGCGGTGCGCGCACGACCGGCGGCGACCACGTTGAAGCCGATGATGATGGCGTCGGAGCCCATGGCCAGGTCGACGTCGGACTCGGTGATCGCACCCACACCGCGGTGCAGGATGCGGAGCTCGACCTCCTCGCCCACGTCCAGCTTGACCAGCGCGTCCTCCAGGGCCTCCACGGAACCGGAGACATCGCCCTTGATGATGAGGTTGAGCTGCTGGATGCCGCCGGCCGCGATCGCCTTGTCCAGGTTCTCCAGGGAGATCCGCATCGGACGGCGGGCGAACATGGCGTTGCGGTCACGGGCCGAACGCTTCTCCGCGATCTGACGCGCGGTGCGGTCGTCGTCGACGACGATGAAGCTGTCGCCGGCGCGGGGCACCGAGGTCAGGCCGAGGAGCAGCACCGGACGGGACGGACCCGCCTCGGCGACGTTCTTGCCGTTCTCGTCCAGCATGGCGCGGACGCGGCCGTGGGCGTCGCCGACGGCGACGGAGTCACCGACGCGCAGCGTTCCACGCTGGACCAGGACGGTCGCCATGGCGCCGCGGCCCTTGTCCAGGTGGGCCTCGATCGCGATGCCCTGGGCGTCCTGCTCCGGGTTGGCGCGCAGGTCCAGCGAGGCGTCGGCGGTGAGCACGACGGCCTCGAGCAACTGCTCGATGTTGATGCCCTGGCGGGCGGAGATGTCGACGAACATGGTGTCGCCGCCGTACTCCTCCGCGACCAGGCCGAACTCGGTCAGCTGACCGCGGACCTTGGTCGGGTCGGCGCCCTCGACGTCGATCTTGTTGACCGCGACCACGATCGGCACACCGGCGGCCTGGGCGTGGTTCAACGCCTCGACCGTCTGCGGCATGACGCCGTCGTTGGCCGCGACCACCAGGATCGCGATGTCGGTGGACTTGGCACCACGGGCACGCATGGCGGAGAACGCCTCGTGACCGGGGGTGTCGATGAAGGTGATGGCACGCTCTTCGCCGTTCACCTCGGTCGTCACCTGGTAGGCACCGATGTGCTGGGTGATGCCGCCGGCCTCGCCCGCGACCACGTTGGTCTTGCGGATCGCGTCCAGCAGGCGGGTCTTGCCGTGGTCGACGTGACCCATGACGGTGACCACCGGCGGACGGGACATGAGGTCGGACTCGTCGCCCTCGTCCTCGCCGAACTCGATGTCGAAGGACTCCAGCAGCTCGCGGTCCTCGTCGTCACGGCTGACGATCTCCAGGACGAAGCCCATCTCCTCGGCGAGGAGCTGCAGCGTCTCGTCCGGGACGGACTGGGTCGCGGTGACCATCTGCTCGAGGTTGAGCATCACCGAGACGAGCGCCGCCGGGTTGGCGTTGATCTTCTCGGCGAAGTCGGTGAGGGACGCGCCGTGCGACAGCCGGACCGTCTGGCCGTTGCCGCGGGGCAGCATCACGCCACCGATCGACGGGGCCTGCATGGCCTCGTACTCCTGGCGCCGCTGACGCTTCGACTTGCGACCGCGCGCGGGACGACCGCCGGGGCCGCGACCGAACGCACCCTGCGTGCCGCCACGGGCACCCGGGCCGCCGGGACGTCCGCCGAAACCGCCGGGACGGGGACCGAAGCCGCCGCCACCGCCGCTGCCGCCACCGGGGCGACCGGCGAAGCCGCCGCCGGCCGGACGGGCGCCCGGACCGGCCGGACGGCCCTGGAAACCGGGACGCGCGCCACCGGCGCCGCCACCGGCCGGACGGCCACCGGGGCCACCCGGACCACGGCCGCCGGGGCCGGGACGGCCGGGGCCGCCATTGGACGCGGGACGCTGCGGCATCATGCCGGGGTTGGGACGCGGCATGCCGGACGGGCTCGGACCGCCGGGGCGGGGGCCGCCCTGCGGACGGGGCATCCCACCGGGGGCGCCGGGACGGTCGCCACCGGGACGCGGGGCGCCACCGGGACGGTCACCGCTCGGACGGGCCGGACGGTCGCCACCGGGACGCGGGGCGCCACCGGGAGCCGGGCGGTCGCTGCCGGGACGGGCCGGACGGTCGCCGCCGGGGCGCGGGGCACCGGTCGGACGGTCGCCACCCGGACGCGGGGCGCCACCGGGAGCCGGACGGTCGCCGCCCGGACGGGGCGCGCCGGGACCGGCCGGGCGGGCACCCGGACGCGACATGCCGGTGTTGCTGCTGGTGAAGGGGTTGTTGCCCGGACGCGGGCCGGCCGGACGGGCGCCGGGGGTCGCGGCGGGACGCGGCGCCGGGGCGCCGGGACGCGGACCTGCGGCAGCGGG
>NZ_JBEUKS010000024.1:0-69927 GCF_042510965.1 Streptacidiphilus jeojiensis | reverse complement strand
CCGATCAGGGTGTCGAACGGGACGGTGACCACGATCGTGGCGGTGGTGGAACTTGTCGCGGTTCCGGAGACAAGTTCCACCAGGGCGTCGGCGCAGCGTTGGGGCAGGGTGCGGCCGTCCGCATCGAGGGTGTGGGCGTGGGCGGTGACGGCGGCGTCGACCAGGGCGGCGTCGCCTGCTGTGAGTAGGGCGCCGTACCAGGCCATGCCCTCGGGGTGGGGCTGCAGGGTGGTGCGCCGGTCCTCCCGGGCGCGGGTGTGGCGCTGCTCGGCGCCGGCCGGGTCGGCCTTGAGCACGGCCCGGCTGATGGCCTTACGGGCCGCACCCACCGTCTGGGTCGGCAGCTTGGGCAGGACCAGGGCCTCCACGCGGGTGGCGGTCTCGTCGTCGAGGGCGGCGGTGTGTTCCAGCAGGGCTTTGAGGTGCATGATCTGCACCTGTCCGCCCGCCAGCAGCCCCAGCGCGGTCGGGAAGCGGGCGGTGAGCTGCTGGGCTTCGACCAGGCGGGCGCGGGCGGTGTCCGGGGAGATCCGCAGCGCACAGGCCACCTGCTCCTGCGTCTCCAGGAAATCCCCCAACGCATCCGGCCGTCCGGGGATGCAGGTCAGCGGCTGCTCCTGCAGTCCGGCCAGCATGGCGATCTGTACGGCCTCCAGCCAGCACCGCGCCCGCGCGACCGCCACCAGCGCATCGATCCGCCCCGCCGCCGACAGCGCCGCACCCTCCAGCTCGGCGATCCCGGCCACACTCTCCGCCCCCGGCACCGCCCGCGCCAACCCCGCCGCCAGCGCGTCAGCCTCCTCCAACCAGCCCACCACAACCACCCCCTCCAGGTACTCCGTACACCCCTGATTCTATCGTGACCCACCGTCAAAACTCTTACTGAAAGGGCCTCTGAGCTGTATGAACAGGTGCGAATCGAACCCCTGCGCGCCCCCGGGTGCACGAAGGAACGCCCTCCGTTCCTCCGGATGTGCGGGGCGGTCTCGAGCCGAACGTGCGATTCGTCCCCGCGCGGGCAGTGAGGGCGCCGTTCGGTCAGCCCACGTCGGCCTGGGGGCGCAGCCGGGTGGTGGCGATGTTGAGGTGCATGCCGGCGGGGAGGTGGCCGGTTGTGTCGAGCAGGGAGGGGGCGGCGGTGAGGAACTCGGCGCGGAGGCGGGCGGTCTGGTTCTCGTCGAGGGCCGCCAGGTCGTAGAAGGCGTCGGTGAGGGACTCCCAGACCTGCTCGGGGGCGCCGCCCATGTCGATGACGACGGTCGTCCAGCTGACGGGTTCGAACCCAGCGGGGGTCAGCAGCTCGTCCAGGCCCTCGCGGGTGCGGGTCCGACGGTCGCCGAGGCGTGGTAGGGAGCGTTCGGGCGGGACGGCGCTGAAGTAGGGGGCGGCGATTTCGAGGAACAAGCCCATCGCCTCGCCCTTCACCGACCCGCCGCCCACGGCGACGGCGAGCCTGCCGCCGGGGGCGAGGACGCGCGAGGCTTCGGCCGCGACCTGCTCCACATCGTTCATCAGCATCAGCGCCATGTGGGACACCACCGCGTCGAACGAGTCGTCAGTGAAGGGCAGTTGCTGTGCCCGGCCCTGGCGCAGATCCGCCCGGGCGAGTGCGGGACGGCGACGGGCGAACGCCAACTCGGCTTCGGAGAGGTCGATCCCGGCCAGTTCCTCGGCCCCGGCCGCCGCCAGCACTTCGAGCAGCGCACCGTCGGCGCAACCGAGGTCCAGCACCCGCCGGGCCCCGGAGACTTCGGCCGCCAGCAGCTGGTACCCGGTGCGGCAGTCAGCCGACGGTGCGCCCTCCATGTTGACCGACTGCCGACCGGGGAGGCGGTTGTGGAAGTCACGGAGGAAAGCCTCGGCGGCGGAGTGAGCGGAGTCGACGGAGTCAGCACGCGGGGAAGCCGGAGTCGTCGTCATTGCGCGACCCTAACAAGCGCGGCCGGCCCGCAGGTGCTGTTCGGCGGTGGTCGGCAGGGCGGCGTAGCTGGTTGCTTGCGGAAGCTGTGGGTGGCTTACATGGCGGCACCGATGCCGCCCGCCCCCGTCCGTGGCTTGTTGCTGTTGCTCGGCTCCGCCTCGCGGGCTAACAGCAGGGAGGGGGCGTCCTGGTTGGGCGCCGTAGGCCCGTGGCGGGGGCGTGCGGGGTGGGGCAGGGGCGTGCGGTGGGCTGAGTTGCTTGAACTCGGGTCACTTCTCGTACATGGGGTCACTCGTCGTACGGAGATATCGAACAAATCCGGGCATTCGCGTAGATCAAGTGACCCAATGTCCGAAGATTGACCCAAAGTGTAGAGGGCATCTACTGGCGAATCGTTTCTCCAGCCGCGCCACCGACCGACCCGCCACCCGGCAATGGCGAGCCCCCGCACCCCTCCCGTCCTTGTCGCCGCGAGCGAAGCGAGCAACAGCAACAAGCCACGGACGGCGGAGGGCGGCAACGGAGCCGCCATGTAAGCCACCCACGGTTTCCGCCCCCGTACCCTCCGGCCTGATCCCGAACCTGTCTCCGTTCTGGGGACAGGTTCGGGATGGATCCTCAGTCAGACCAGTACGGTGCCGCCGTCGACGACCACCACTGAGCCGGTGGTGTAGGCGCCGCGCATCAGGTAGAGGTAGGCCTCGGCGACGTCCGCCGGTTCGCCGATGCGGCCGACGGGGAGGGACTCGGCGGCGGAGGCGAAGAGGCCCTCGCGGTCGGCCTGCGCCAGGTCGCGCCACAGGTCGGTGCGGACGACGCCCGGTGCGACCGCGTTGACCCGGAGCGGGGCGAGTTCCAGGGCCAGGGCCCGGGTCAGCGACTCCATCGCTCCGCAGAGGCTGGCCGCGACGGTGGTGCCCGGCATCGGGCGGCGTCCCGCGGTGCCGGTGGTCAGCACCACGGAACCGCCCTCGCGGATCGACGGGGCTCCGCACTTGACGGCCGTGTAGGCGCCCCACAGCCGGGTGTCCAGGAAGCCGCGGGCCCGCGCCAGGTCCGACTCGGCGAGGGTCTCCAGCAGCAGGGACTCGCCCGCCGTGAAGACCAGGTGGTCGTAGCCGCCGATCCGCTCGAAGAAGGCGGCGACGGCCGCCTCGTCGGTCGCGTCGAGGACGTGGCCCTCGGCGGTCCCCGGCAGGCGCTTCAGCGCGCTGTCCACGCTCTCCTGCCTCCTGGAGGCGACGATCACCGCGGCCCCGTCCTGCGCTGCCGCCTCCGCGACCGCGAGCCCGATGCCCGTGGTGCCGCCGATGACGACGATCCGCTGTCCTTGCAGGCCCATGTCGGTTCCCTTCGTAGGACCGGCCGGCTGACCGCTCCGCGCTGCCGACCGGTCCGGATTGCTCGTGCTCTGGCGTGATCTAGCCTGCGGCCGGGTCCGGCCCGTCGTCCAAGACCTCTTTCGGCAGTGGCGATACCCTGAAGGCATCGCCACCGGAGCAGAGCAGAGCAGAGCTGGGGAAGGTGCGGCATGGATCTGGACCTGCGGAAGATCCGCTACTTCGTCGCCGTCGCCGAGCTGCTGAACTTCGGACGTGCGGCCGAGCGGCTGCACATCGCCCAGCCGGTGCTGAGCCGTCAGATCCGGGCCCTGGAGAAGGACCTGGATGCCACGCTCTTCGTGCGGGACAGCCACGGCGTGACACTGACGGCCGCCGGGCGCCAGCTCCTCGACGACGCGCAGCACCTGCTCGCCGGCGCCGAAGCCGCCCGCCGCAGGGTGCACCGGGCCGCCCGCGGGCCGCGCCGGCTGGTGGTCGGTTTCCGGGCCGGGGTCGTCGTCACCGGGGTGATCCGGGCCTTCGGCGCCGCCCATCCCGATGTGGAGGTCCAGGCGCGCCGGGTCGAGTGGGACGACCAGGAGGACCTGATCCTGGACGGAACCGTCGACCTCGCCTACCTGCGCAGGCCGATCCGGGAGCAGGGACTGAGGCTGCTGCCGGTGTTCACCGAGGCGCGGGTGGCGATGCTCCCGGCCGACCACCGGCTGGCGGGCAAGCAGGACCTGGCCCTGGCCGACCTCGACGCCGAGCCCCGGCTGCGCTACGTCGACGCCGGCCCGGACGACCCGCCGATCCGCACCGTCGAGGAGAAGTTCGAACGCGTCGCCGCCGGCCACGGCATCACCCTGGTGCCGCAGTCCGTCGCCGAGCAGTACTCGCGCCCGGACATCACCTACGTCCCCGTCCTGGACGCGGAGCCGGACCAGGTGTTCCTCGCCTGGGAGGCGGCCCGCCGCTCGCCGCTGGTCGCCGCCTTCGTGACGGTCGCCCAGAGCTGAGGCCCGAGGCCCTCGGTCGTCGCCACTAACGGACCATCAGATCCGGCATCTGACGACCCGTCGTGTTCGGATGAGGTGATCTGCCAGTACGTCGATCACCACGTCGATCACGACGAGTACGAACCGAGAGGACCCGATGCACCGCAGGACCGCAGTGACGACCCCCCGCTCGCGCAAGCTGATCCGTGCCACCGTCGCCGTGGCGGTGGCGGGCGCGGCAGCCGCCTCCCAGCTGGTTTTCGCCTCGGGCTCCGGCGCGCTGGCCCCGGCCCGCCCCGGACCGCTGCCCGTGACGCGTGCCGGCGACAGCACCGGACAGCACCCGATCCCCATGAAGACCCGCTACCAGGCGGACATGAACGGATCCATCACCCGGATCGCCAACACCCTGATGACCTGTGACGAGAAGAAGCCCCCGGTGACCCCGGGCGTGGCCTCCTGCCTCGACGCACGCAAGGGCATCGGCCAGGGCATCTACAACAACAACTACATCATGCGGTACGTCAACCAGTACCCCGGGAAGTTCAAGCTGCCGGCCTCGGAGGGCGGCGGCTACGAGACGCTGTACTCGTCCAGCGGCGCGGTGATGAACCTGTCGAAGGGCTCCGACATCAAGTACGCCCGGCTGTACTGGGGCGGAACCCGAGGCCTGGGGAACGATGTCCTGCCGCTGACGAAGGTCGACGGGGTGCTCTTCAAGGGCGCCAAGGACAAGACCTACCACGAGGTCAACACGGACGACAACGACCTCGGCTACATGACCGGCATCGGAACCGGCAACGCCATGGAGCACGGCTACCAGGCCTCCGCCGACGTCACCGACATCGTCCGCAAGAACGGCAACGGCAACTACATCGTGGCCGACATGGACTCGAAGGTGCAGTCGCACAGCTGGGGCGGCTGGACCCTGGTCGTGGCCTACGAGAACTGCGACCTGCCCTACCGTCACATCACCCTGGACGACGGCTTCCAGATCGAACTGCCGAAGTCGGCACCGATCAAGGTGGACATCTCCGACCTGAAGACGCCCGCGAGCGGGCCGATCAAGTCCGTGCTCGGGTACGTGGCCTACGACGGCGACCGCACCTACACCGGTGACACGGTGACCGTGAAGTCCACCAACGGGCCGCTGACGCAGCTCAGCCTGCCGGAGAAGCCCGCGAACGACTTCATGAACTCGACCATCATCGACAACGCCGGGACCGTCGCCGGTGCGCGCACGCCCAACTACGTCAACCAGATGGGCTACGACTCGAACCGGCTCGACATCTCCGACTTGATGCGGAACGGCGACACCGGTCTGGAGTTCACCTTCGACACCAAGCTCGACGGCTACCAGATCGGCGCGATCTTCTCCTACACCGACCTGGAGTAGGACCGGTCGGCGGCGGACCGGGGGCCCGGGACACCGGGTCCCCGGCCACGCGGAGGTCCGTCCGCAGGCTCGTCCGCCGGCCGCGGACGTCCGCGCAGCGCGGCTTCCAGCGGGCGCTCCACCCAGGTGTGCAGGGCGCCCGCCAGGACCAGGCTCAGGGCGGCGACGAGCACCCAGCCCGTCGCCGCCTGCGCCGTGCCGTGCGGGGGCCCCACCAGCAGCAGCGCCAGCCGCAGGCAGGTCTGGTGCACCAGGTACCAGGCGAACGACCAGTGGCCCAGCCGCCGCATCCAGGGCCGCGACAATGTCCCGCCCGGGCGCCCGCCGTCCGCGTCACGCCCGGCGGCAGCCAGCACCAGCACCGCGAACAGCGGCGCCACCAGCAGCTGCGAGCCGCTGTACGGTCCGTACCAGCGGCTCTCGGGCACCGCCGCCGACCAGGGCACCAGCGCCAGATGCCACAGCACCAGCGCAGCCACCGCGGGGCCGACGGCCACCCGCAGCCGCCACCCGCGCCGGAACGCCACACCCGCCACGGCGCCCAGCAGGAACTGCGGGGTACGGGTCAGCGGCAGGTAGTCCAGCAGCCAGTCCCGCAGGGCGGGCGATCCCATGTACGCCCCGGCGAGCCACAGCCCGACCCCGACGCAGCAGGCCGCGGCGGCGAGCAGGGCGAGGGCGCGGTCGCCGCGCCGCAGCAGGGCACGCAGCAGCGCGGGCAGCAGCAGGTAGAACCAGGCCTCGGCGCTCAGTGACCAGGCGGCGGGGTTGCCCCCGTACACCGTCGACGGGGCCCAGGCCTGCAGCAGCGGCAGCGACCACAGCGCCGCCCGCCACGGCAGCAGGCCGCCGGCGGCGGCGGTCACGGCGAGCGCGAAGCCGGTCGCCAGGACGTGCAGCGGCCAGACCCGGGCGAACCGCCGCCGGTAGAAGACCCGGGCCGGTACTGCGGCCGCGCCGGCGTAGGACCAGGCCAGCACGAAGCCGGACAGCACGAAGAAGAAGGTCACCCCGTCCCTGCCGTACCAGACCAGGGAACTGACGAGTGGTAGCCGGTGGTACTGCCGGCTGAGGTGGTACGCCACCACCAGCAGTGCGGCCCAGAAGCGCAGCCCGGTCAGCGAGGGCAGCCGGTCACGGTCCATACCCCGGACAACGCCCACCCGCAGCCAGGAGTCACGCGAGCCGCCCGGCCCCCGCGTGGTTGTGAGTCCCCGCGTGGGTGTGAGTCCTCGCGCAGCAGGAGTCACCGCGCCGCACCGGGACTCCATCCCCCGGGGGGCGACCCCCCGGACCCCCGCGTTGTTGTGAGTCCTCGCGGAGCAGGAGTCACCGCGCCGCACCGGGGAAGAACGGCTCAGTGGCACGTAGTCTCGGATCTTGGTTCGGTTGTTGTTCGACGTTCGACGGTTGATCGCATGGGAGGGGCAGCGCCTTGGAGCAGGCAGGCGGCGGGTTGGACGGCCCCACGGCCAGCGGTGACGGCTATGCGCCCCCGGCGCCCCGCGGCGCGCGGCGGGTCAATCCGGCCGCGCGGCTGGTCCGGCGCGGGTTCACCGACCCCGAGGCCGCCGTCAGGCGCCTCGCGGAGCCGGACCTGGCCGCGCACGCCAGTGACAGCGTGCTGCTCGACGCCCTCGCCGCCACCGCCGACCCCGACCTGGCCCTGCTGGGCCTGGCCAGGCTCGCGGAGGCCTGCGCGCCGGCCGAGCGCCGGACCCTGCTGGACACCGTCACCACGGCCAAGCCGCTGCGGGACCGCCTGCTCGGCGTCCTAGGCGCCAGCGCTGCCCTCGGCGACCACCTCGCCCGCCACCCCGAGGACTGGCACGCGCTGGTCACCTTCGAACTCCACGACATCCACCCGGGCCCCGAGGAGTTCCTGCGCACCCTCTACCACCACATCTGGGACACCCACGCCCACCTTCCGCGCGCCGACGCGCTCCGTACCGGCTACCGCCGCTGCCTGCTGGGCATCGCCGCCCGCGACCTCACCGGGACCACCCAGATCAGCCAGACCGCCGCCGAGCTGGCCGACCTCGCCGGGGCCACGCTCCAGGCCGCGCTGGACATCGCCGCCGAGGAGGACCCGGTCTCCGCCGCGGCCTGCCGGCTGGCGGTCGTCGCCATGGGCAAGTGCGGCGGCCACGAGCTGAACTACGTCTCCGACGTCGACGTCATCTTCGTCGCCGAGCCCCGCGACCCCCATGAGCACCACTACCCCCGGGACCTTGTCGGGGCCGCTGCGGAGAGCGACGACGGCACCGCCGTCCGGGCCGCCACCCGGCTGGCCGCCCGCCTGATGCGGCTCTGCTCCGACACCACCCGAGAGGGCGTGATCTGGCCGGTCGACGCCAACCTCCGTCCCGAGGGCAAGAACGGGCCGCTGGTGCGCACCCTCGCCAGCCACCTCGCCTACTACCAGCGCTGGGCCAAGACCTGGGAGTTCCAGGCCCTGCTCAAGGCCCGCCCGGTGGCCGGCGACGCCGAACTCGGCCGTGCCTACCTGGACGCGGTGACCCCGATGGTCTGGCAGGCCGCGGAGCGCGAGAACTTCGTCCCGGACGTCCAGCAGATGCGCCGCCGGGTCATCGACGCCATCCCGGTCGCCGAGGTCGAGCGCGAGCTCAAGCTCGGCCCCGGCGGGCTGCGGGACGTGGAGTTCTCGGTCCAGCTGCTGCAACTGGTGCACGGCCGGGCCGATGTGACGCTGCGCAGCGCCACCACGCTGGATGCGCTGGCCGCGCTCTCGGCCGGCGGCTACGTCGGCCGCGCCGACGCCGCCGCGCTGGACTCCGCGTACCGCTTCCTGCGGGCGATGGAGCACCGCATCCAGCTCTACCAGCTGCGCCGCACCCATCTGGTGCCGACCGGAGAGGACGACCTGCGGCGGCTGGGCCGGTCGCTGGGCATGCGGGCCGATCCGGTCCAGGAGCTGCGCCAGGAGTGGCGGCGGCACGCCCGCGAGGTGCGCAGGCTGCACGAGAAGCTGTTCTACCGCCCGCTGCTGGACTCGGTGGCCCGTCTCGACACCGCCGAGGCCGGGCTGACGACGGCTCTGGAGACCGCCAACGGGGGCGGCCTCAGCGCCGCCGCCGCGCAGGCCCGGCTGGCCGCCCTCGGCTACCGCGAGCCGGCCGACTCGCTGCGCCATCTGCGCGCCCTGGCCGGCGGGGTCAGCCGGCGGGCCGCGCTGCAGCGCACCCTGCTGCCGGTGATGCTGGGCTGGTTCGCCGACTCCGCCGACCCCGACTCCGGGCTGCTCAACTTCCGCAAGGTCTCCGACAGCCTGGGCTCGACCCCCTGGTACCTGCGGCTGCTGCGGGACGAGGGCGCGGCGGCCGAGAACCTGGCCCGCATCCTGTCCTCCGGACGGCTCGCCCCCGACCTGCTGCTGCGCGCCCCCGAGGCGGTCGCGCTGCTGGGGGACCGGGACGGGCTGCTGCCGCGCGGCCGGCAGGCGCTGGAGCGCGAGATCGACTCCGCGGTCGGCCGGGCCGCCGACGCCCCGGCCGCGGTGGCCGCCGCCCGGTCGGTGCGCCGCAGGGAGCTGTTCCGTACCGCGGCCGCCGATGTGTTGGGCCGTCTGGGTGACAGCCCGGGCGAGGCCGTCTCGACCTCCGGCGCCGCGCTCACCGCGATCACCACCGCCACCATCACCGGCGCCCTGCGGGCCTGCACCGACGCGCTGGAGGCGCGGGACGGGGAGCCGCTGCCGACCAGGATCGCGGTCATCGGCATGGGCCGGTACGGCGGCGCGGAGCTCGGCTACGGCAGCGACGCCGACGTCATGGTGGTCCACGAGCCGCTCCCCGGCGCCGACGAGACCAAGGCGACCAATGCGGCCCGCCAGATCTTCGAGGAGGTCCGCAGGCTGCTGCAACTGCCCTCGACCGAGCCGCCGCTGCTGATCGACGCGGATCTGCGTCCCGAGGGCCGGCAGGGGCCGCTGGTGCGCACCCTGGCCTCCTACGCCGCTTACTACCGGCGCTGGTCGCGGACCTGGGAGAGCCAGGCGCTGCTGCGGGCCGCCCCGGTCGCCGGGGACGCCGACCTGGGCGCCGCCTTCGTCGCACTGGTCGACCCGCTGCGCTACCCGGCCGCCGGGGTCAGCGAGACCGAGCTGCGGGAGATCCGGCGGATCAAGGCCAGGGTGGAGACGGAGCGGCTGCCGCGCGGCGCCGACCCGACCACCCACACCAAGCTGGGCCCGGGCGGCCTGGCCGACGTCGAGTGGACCGTGCAGCTGCTCCAGCTGCAGCACGGGCACCGGGTGGCCGGGCTGCGCACGACCAGGACCAGGGAGGCGCTGGCGGCAGCGGTGGAGGCCGGTCTGGTGGCGCCCGCGCAGGCGGAGGCGCTGGACACTGCCTGGGTGCAGGCGACCCTGGTGCGCAACGCGGTGATGCTGGTGCGCGGCCGGGCCGGGGACAGCTTCCCCGGCGACCCGCACGAACTGGCGGGCGTGGCCCGCTACCTCGGCTACGGGGCCGGGCACGCCGGGGTGATGGTGGACGACTACCGGCGCAGGGCGCGGCAGGCCCGGACGGTGGTGGAGGAGCTGTTCTACGGCTGAGGGACTGCCCGAGGGCGTGCCGGATCGAACGGGCGCGCGCCCGTCAGCGGTTGGCTAGCGGTTGGCCGCGACCGGGGCCAGTTCGGTCTCGTCCGAATCCGAATCCGAGCCGGGGGTCGGGTCGGCGGAAGGGCCCGTTTCCGGGGCGGTGTTTGCACCGGCATCCGGGGCGGTGACTGCCCCGATCGCGGGGGCGCTGCCGGTCAGCGTGGTCGGCTCGGTGGTGGTGCGCGGGAAGGCGAACACCCAGCGGCCGTACACCAGTCGCGAGGTCAGCAGTCCTATGCCGGTGCAGGTCGCGCCGGCGACCGCGTCCATGAAGAAGTGGTTGCCGCTGGCCACGATGACCACCAGGGTGGCCAGCGGGTACAGCAGCGCGACGGCGCGCACCCAGCGCCTGCGGGCCAGGAAGGCGATGGTCAGCCCGCACCAGAGGGACCAGCCGATGTGCATCGAGGGCATCGCGGCGAACTGGTTGGACACGCTGGCCATGTCGCCGGAGGCCATCGAGCCCCAGGTGTGGTGCTTGGCGACGGTGTCGATGAAGTCGCCGCCGGTCATCAGCCGCGGGGGGGCCAACGGGTAGAAGTAGTAACCGAAGAGCGCGATCGCGGTGGTGACGAACAGCGAGAGCCGCGCCGCCGCGTAGCGTCCCGGCTGGGTGCGGAACAGCCAGACCAGCACGCCGATGGTCATGATGAAGTGCAGCGTGGCGTAGTAGTAGTTCATGCCGGTGATCAGCCAGGTCACCGAGTCGAAGGCATGGTTGATCGACCGCTCCCAGGCGAAGCCCAGGGTCTGCTCCAGGTGCCAGACGTCGTGGGCGTTCTGCTCGGCCCGGTTCTTCATCTCCGGGACGGCGTTGCGCACCAGCGAGTAGAGCCAGTAGCTGACACCGATCAGTACCAGTTCGAACCAGAGGCGCGGACGGCCGGGGGAGTGGAAGTGGCCGCGCAGCGGGTGCCAGCACCGCTGCCACGCGCGCCGCGCAAGGCTCTGCTCTTCGGCGCTGACCGTGGTTCCGTCGGGGGCGACGGAACCGGACGGACGCATCGCCGCGGCGACGCTGGCGCCGCCCTCGTGATCCCGCTCAGGTTCCCCCATGGGGCAGTAGTCTGCCATGCGGCCTCCCGGGACCCGATCACCCTCTGGTTGGGGATTCGCTCGCCGATATCCCTCTGAAGTCCTACTCAAGTCCTACGGCTGTACACCGCAGAGTCAGCCGGCCGACTCCGAACACGCACGCGATCCTATCCGGCGTGGCGCAGTCGCGTTACTGGGGGCCGTGCTCATACCTGTGACCAGGGTGATTTGGATGAGTGGGTTGGAAATCGTTTCTGCATCTTGCTGAAACATCTTGCGGCCAGTACGGTCCTGGCATTGCTGACGCCGCCTCAAGGGAGAGCCCGCGTGGCCACCAGGTCCCACCGCACCAGATCCAATCCCACCCGATCCAGGCTCGGCAGTTTCGTGACGACGGCCGCCCTGCTCGCACCGGCCTTCGCCGCAGCCGCGCCGTTCCCGGCGGCTGCCGCCCAGCCTCTGACAGCCCCCGCCGCCACCACCGTCACCACGACCAGCACCACGACGAGCACCACTGCCACCACCACGACTGCCACCACCACTGCCGCCAAGCCGCTGGCCGCCGCCCCCTCCGACAAGGCGCTCGCCGCCACCCCGGACCGGCACGACCTCACCAAGGAGCAGTACTACTTCGTCCTCCCCGACCGCTTCGCCAACGGGGACACCGGCAACGACACCGGGGGCATCACCGGCAGCCGGATGGACAACGGCCTGGACCCCACCGACTCGGGCTTCTATCACGGCGGTGACCTCAAGGGCCTGATCGGCAAGCTGGACTACATCAAGAAGCTGGGCACCACCGCGATCTGGATGGCGCCGATCTTCAAGAACAAGCCGGTGCAGGGCACCGGGTCGGACGCCTCGGCCGGCTACCACGGCTACTGGATCACCGACTTCACCCAGGTCGACCCGCACTTCGGCACCAACGCGCAGCTCAAGGAGCTGATCCAGAAGGCCCATGCGATGGGCATGAAGGTCTTCTTCGACGTCATCACCAACCACACCGCCGACGTCGTCGACTACGCGGAGAAGACCTACGACTACCGCTCCACCGGTGCCTACCCCACCCTGGACTCCAGCGGCCGTCCGGTCGACACCACGGCGCTGGCCGACGCCAACGCGCTGAACGGCACCTCGCTCTACCCCAAGCTCACCACCAGCGCCTTCCCGTACACCCCGATCTTCGACTCACCGGCCGACGCCAACGCCAAGTCGCCGTCCTGGCTGAACGACCCGACGCTCTACCACAACCGGGGCAACTCGACCTTCACCGGCGAGTCCGGTACCGAGGGTGACTTCTCCGGCCTCGACGACCTCGACACCCAGGACCCGAAGGTGGTCCAGGGCATGGAGAAGATCTACGAGGACTGGGTGAAGAACACCGGCGTCGACGGCTTCCGCATCGACACCGTCAAGAACGTCGACATGGCGTTCTGGCAGCAGTGGGCTCCGGCGCTGAAGAAGTACGCCGCCGCGCAGGGCGACAAGAACTTCTTCATGTTCGGCGAGGTCTACGACAGCGACACCTCCACCACCTCGTCCTACGTCACCCAGGGCAAGCTGCAGGCGACCCTGGACTTCCCGTTCCAGTCGGCCGCGCAGACCTACGTCGCCAACGGCGGCTCGGCCAAGGCGCTCTCCGCCGTCTACGGGAACGACTACAAGTACACGACGGCCGACACCAACGCCTACGAGCTGCCGACCTTCCTCGGCAACCACGACATGGGCCGGATCGGCTACTTCCTGCAGTCGGCCAACCCCGGCGACAGCAACGCCCAGCTGCTGAAGAAGGACCAGCTGGCCCAGCAGCTCCAGTTCCTGACCCGCGGCCAGCCGGTCGTCTACTACGGCGACGAGCAGGGCTTCACCGGCTCCGGGGGCGACAAGGCGGCCCGCCAGGACATGTTCGCCTCGCAGACCGCCTCCTACAACAGCGACACCGTCATCGGCGGCAGCTCCGGCTCGGCCGCCCGCTACAGCACCAGCACCCCGCTGTACTCGACCATCTCCACCCTCGCCGCGCTGCGCAAGGCCAACCCGGCGCTGGAGGACGGCGCCCAGGTCGAGCGCTACGCCGCGGACGGCCCCGGGGTCTACGCCTTCTCCAGGATCGACGAGAAGCAGCAGGTGGAGTACCTGGTCGCGGTGAACAACGCGACCACCGCGCAGAGCGTCAGCGTCCCCACCTACTCGGCCGGGATGACCTTCGACCCGATCTACGGCGGCTCCACCGGAGCCTCGCCGCTCGGCGCGGTCACCACCGGCAGCGACAGCAAGCTGGCCGTCACCGTCCCGGCCCAGTCCGCCGTCGTCTACAAGGCGACCAAGCGACTCGCCGCGCCGACCGCCGCCCCCGCGATCACCCTCACCGCCCCCGCTGCGGGCTCGACCGGCACCGTCACCGTCGCCGCGACCGTCCCCGGCAGCGGCTTCGACCGGGTCACCTTCGCGGCCGCCGTCGGCGACGGCAAGTGGCAGACCCTGGGCACCGCCGACCACGCTCCGTACCAGGTCACCGAGAACCTGGCGAACGTCGCCGACGGCACCACGGTCCGCTACAAGGCCGTGGTGGAGGACAGCGCCGGACACCTGGCCGACGCCACCGGGAGCACCACCGTGGGCACCGTCCCGCCGGTGACCAAGCCCAGCGCCACCTCGCGCACCTACGCGGTGGTCCACTACCACCGCGCCGACGGCGACTACAGCGGCTGGAACCTCTACGCCTGGGGGGACATCGCCGACGGCGAGGGGACCACCTGGCCGGCCGGGCACCCCTTCATCGGACGGGACGCCTTCGGCGCCTTCGCCTACGTCAAGCTGAAGGCCGGCGCCGCCAACGTCGGCTTCATCGTGGAGGACAACGGCACCAAGGACGGCGACGCCGACCGGTCGATCGACCTCTCGTCGACCGGAGAGGTCTGGGTCAATTCCGGCGACACCACCACCTACACCACCAACCCGGGTGCGACCTCGACCGTCCCGGCCGACACCGCGGTCATCCACTACCACCGCACCGACGGCAACTACACCGGCTGGGGCCTGCACGACTGGACCGGCGCGGCCACCCCCACCGACTGGACCAGCCCGCTCCAGCCCTCCAGCACGGATGCCTTCGGTGACGTCTTCACCGTGCCGCTGGCGTCGGGGGCGACCGTCCTCGACTACATCATCCACAACGGCGACACCAAGGACCTGCCGGACAACCAGGAGCTCAACTTCGCGGTGAACGGCCGCGAGGTGTGGATCACCGACTCCACTCCCGGCTACATCCTGCCGCAGTCCACGGCCTCGGCCGCGGACCTCGACCTGACCCAGTCCAAGGCGCAGTGGATCGACGGCACCACCGTCGCCGTCCCGGCGGCCTGGGGCTTCGGCCAGAACCTGGCGGCGGGCGCGTCGGCGGAGATGGTCTACTCACCCACCGGCGCCCTCGCGGTCAAGGACGGCGACCTGACCGACCCCGGCTACTGGCTCCGGCTGCTGCCCGTCAGCACCGGTCTGACGGCGGCCCAACTCGCCGCCCACCCCGAGCTCAAGGGCTACGCAGCCTTCACGGTCGACCCGCGCGACCGGAACCGGATCACCACCGCACTGCGCGGCCAGCTGATCATGACGGAGCGTGAGGCCAACGGCGCACTGCTGGCCGCCACCGGGGTGCAGATCCCGGGCGTCCTGGACGCCGTCTACGCGACCAAGGCGGTCAACGCCACCCTGGGCCCGGTGGTCTCGCACAACTCGGCCGAGCTGTCGGTCTGGGCCCCCACCGCGCAGTCGGTCAGCCTGGAGCTCTACGACGGCCCCGCCGGCGGCACCGCCCGCACCGTCGCCATGCACCGGGACGACTCCACCGGAGTGTGGTCGGTGACCGGGCCCGCCTCCTGGAAGGGGAAGTACTACCTCTACCAGGTGCAGGTCTGGGCGCCGAGCGTGCAGAAGGTGGTCACCAACCACGTCACCGACCCCTACTCGCTGGCCCTGTCCGCCGACTCCAAGCGCAGCGAGATCGTCGACCTGGACGACCCGTCGACCGCGCCCGAGGGCTGGAGCGGTGACCGGTCGCCCAAGGCGCTGACCTCCACCCAGCAGGAGATCCAGGAGCTGCACGTCAGCGACTTCTCCTCGGCCGACACCACCGTCCCGGCCGCCGACCGCGGCACCTACCTGGCCTTCAACGACCTGGACTCGGACGGCATGAAGCACCTCGCCGCCCTGGCCAAGTCCGGGGTCACCACCGTCCACCTGCTGCCGACCTTCGACTTCTCCTCCGTCCCGGAGACCAAGTCCGAGCAGACCACCCCGGCCTGCGACCTGGCCTCCTACGCCCCCGACTCGCAGTCCCAGCAGGCCTGCGTCAGCGCCTCGGCGGCCACCGACGACTACAACTGGGGCTACGACCCCTACCACTTCACCGTCCCCGAGGGCTCCTACGCCACCGACGCCGACGGCACCGCACGCACCGAGCAGTTCCGGCAGATGGTCGCCGCGCTGCACAGGATCGGCCTGCGGGTGGTCATGGACGTGGTCTACAACCACACCGCAGCCTCCGGCGAGGCGGCGGCCTCGGTCCTGGACCAGATCGTCCCGGGCTACTACCAGCGCCTGAGCGCCACCGGCGCGGTGACCACCGACAGCTGCTGCGCCGACACCGCGCCCGAGCACACCATGATGAACAAGCTGGTGGTGGACTCCACCCGGACCTGGGCCGCCGAGTACCACGTCGACGGCTTCCGCTTCGACCTGATGGGTCTGGACCCCAAGCAGACCATGCTGGACGTCCAGGCCTCGCTGAAGAAGACCGGGCGCTCCGAGTTCCTCTACGGCGAGGGCTGGAACTTCGGCGTCGTCGCCAACGACGCCCGCTTCGTCCAGGCCACCCAGACCAACATGGCCGGCACCGGCATCGCCACCTTCAACGACCGCCAGCGCGACGCGGTCCGCGGCGGCGGCCCGTTCGACACCGACCCGCGGATCCAGGGCTTCGCCTCCGGCCTCTACACCGATCCCAACGGCGCCGCCGTCAACGGCACGGCGGCTCAGCAGAAGGCGAACCTGCTGCACGCCATGGACCAGCTGAAAGTCGGCCTCACCGGCGACCTGGCCTCCTACTCCTTCACCGACAGCAGCGGAAAGACCGTCAAGGGCTCGGAGGTCGACTACAACGGCTCGCCGACCGGCTACACCGACGCCCCCGGGGAGGCCATCACCTATGTGGACGCCCACGACAACCTGGACCTCTACGACGCGCTGATCTACAAGCTGCCGACCGGCACCTCGATGGCGGACCGGGCCCGGATGCAGTCGCTCGCGCTCGCCACCACGGCCCTCTCCCAGGGTCCCGGATTCGCGGTGGCCGGCAGCGACCTGCTGCGCTCCAAGTCGCTCGACGCCAACTCCTACGACAGCGGTGACTGGTTCAACGCGATCCACTGGAACTGCACCCAGGGCAACGGCTTCGGCCACGGCCTGCCGCTGGCGGCGGCCAACCAGTCCTCCTGGACCTTCGCCCAGCCGCTGCTGGCCCGGACCGACCTGGTCCCCGGCTGCGCCGCCGAGCAGTCGGCCTCGGCCCAGTACCAGCAGTTCCTGCAGATCAAGAAGTCCACCCCGCTGTTCTCACTGACCACCGCCGCCGCCGTGCAGCAGCGCCTCAGCTACCCGCTCTCGGGCACCTCCGGCGAGACCCCGGGCGTGATCACGCTGCACCTCGACGGCACCGGCCTGAACACCTACAAGTCCGTCACGGTCGTCTTCAACGCGACCCCGACCAGCCAGCAGCAGACCGTCACCGGTCTGGCCGGCACCAGCCAGAAGCTCCACCCGGCCCAGGCCGGCGGCTCGGACCCGGTGGTCCGCAGCTCCGCCTTCGACCCCACCACGGGCACCTTCACGGTCCCCGCGCGGACCGTGGCGGTCTTCGTCCAGCAGTAGCAGCTCGGGCGCAGAGCCCGGACGCCCGGCCCCGGATCGCAGTGATCCGGGGCCGGGCGTCCGTCTGCTGCGACCGGCGTCAGCCGGAGGTGGTCGCCGCGGTCAGGTCGTAGACGGTGGTGCCGTCCACGGTGGTGGCCTTGTAGTGGGCCTTCACCCAGGCGGTGATCTGGGAGGCGGAGCCGGTGCTGCCGCCCTGGCCCCCGGTGGAGGCGGCGATGAAGTAGTGGATCTTCCCTTCCTTGACGTACTGCTCGAACTGGGCCAGCGTCGGCGAGTTGTCGGTGCCGTTGAAGCCGCCGATCGGCATCACCGACTGCTGGGTGGCCAGCTGGTAGCTGGCCGCGTTCTGGGAGCCGATGGTCGCGGCGACCCAGGTGTAGCTGGAGGCGTTCTTCTCCAGCAGGGTGGTCATCGCGGAGCTGACGGTGGCTCCGTTGAGCAGGCCGCTGGCGCCTCCGCCACCCATGGAGCCCTGCTCGGTGCCGGACGGTGCGGTACCGGTCCTACCGGTTCCGCCGGTCGTGCCGCCGGTGGTCCCACCCGGCATGCCGGCCTGCGAGCTGCTGCCGCCCGCGGCGCCCGCACCGGCCGCGGCACCCGCGCCGCCGCCGGCGCCGGTCGGGGGCGTTCCGCCGCCACCCGTGCCGCCGCCGAAGCCGCCGGTCTTGCCACCGGCGCCGCCGGGCATCCCGCCGCCCATGCCGCCCATTCCGGTGCTCGGACCGGCGGTCGGGATGGAACCGGTATGACCGGTGGACGCGGTGTCCGCCGCATAGGCGGCCTGGCCGGCCAGCATCGAGATCAGCGCGGCGACCCCGGCGGCCACCATCAGGCGCTTGATCCCGGAAGCGGCCGGGACGAAGGCGTTGGCCAGGAACAGCGCCGCCGCGGCCAGCCCCAGCAGCAGCACCAGCCAGCGCACCGCCGGGTAGAAGTCCGCGCTGCGGTTCAGCAGGACGAAGGCCCAGATCGCCGAGACGGCGATGGTGGCCGCGCCGACCGTGGCCACACCCGGACGCCTGCGCCCGCGCCAGACGGCCTCGGCGCCCATGCCGACCAGGGCGGCGATGGAGGGGGCCAGCGCCACGGTGTAGTAGGCGTGGAAGATGCCGCTCATGTAACTGAAGGTGAGCGCGGTGAAGAGGAACGAGCCGCCCCAGAGCAGGAAAGCCGCCCGCGCGGTGTCGGCCCGCTTGGCCCGACGGGTGACCCAGACGCCGAGGGCGAGCAGGATCACCGCCGCCGGGATCAGCCAGGAGATCTGACCGCCGATGTCCGAGCTGAACAGCCGGGTGATGCCGGTGGCACCCCACTGGCCGGTGGAGCCGGTACCGCCGCCGCCCACGCTGCCGGTCTCATCGCCCGTCAGCCGCCCGAAGCCGTTGTAGCCGAAGGTCAGCGACAGGAAGGAGTTGTCGGTGGAGCCGCCGATGTAGGGACGGTCGGCCGCCGGGACCAGCTGGACGATGGCGACCCACCAGCCGCCGGCGAGCAGCATCGCCAGGGTGCCCCAGGCCAGCTGGCCGACCCGCTTCCGCAGCCGGTGCGGGCCGAAGGCCAGGTAGACGGCGGCGAAGGCCGGCAGCACCAGGAAGGCCTGCAGGGTCTTGGTCAGGAAGGCGAAGCCGATCAGCGCTCCGGCCAGCACCACCCAGCGGGTGCGGCCGTCCTCGTGGGCCCGCAGCATCGCGTAGGTGGCCAGCGTGAGCAGCAGCGCCAGCAGCGCGTCCGGGTTGTTGAAGCGGAACATCAGCACCGCGACCGGGGTCAGCGCCAGTACCGCGCCGGCGATCAGCCCGGCGTGGGCGCTGAAGCGGCGGCGCACCGCCGCGTAGACGGTACCGACGGTGGCGACGCCCATCAGCGCCTGCGGGACCAGGATCGACCAGGAGCTGAGGCCGAAGACCCGCACCGACAGGCCCATCACCCACAGCGCCGCCGGGGGCTTGTCGACGGTGATGGAGTTGCCGGCGTCCGAGGAGCCGAAGAAGAACGCCTCCCAGTTCTTGGAGCCGGCCTGCGCCGCCGCCGAGTAGAAGGAGTTGGCGTAGCCGGAGGCGCTGAGGTTCCACAGGTAGAGCACGGCCGTGGCGAACAGCAGGCCGAGCAGGGCCGGGCGGACCCAGCGGGGGTCCTCGGGCCGGCCGCGCCAGACCCGGCCGGGGAGGGTGCGGACCCGCTCGCCGAGCGGCAGCCGGGGTTTCTGCGGCGGCGGATCCCAGGTCGGGAAGAGCGGCTCGGGCCTGGCCCGGCCGTGGGACCGGGGTGCGGGCGGCTGCTCGCTGAGCGGGGTGTCGGTCTCGGGGGCGTGGATGGTCATGCGGAGTTCCTCTGCTGGTGCCGGTGCTGGCTGCTGTGCTTGCGGAAGACCCAGGTGCGCAGCAGGACGAAGCGCACCAGGGTGGCGGCGAGGTTCGCCGCGACGAGTACGGCCAGCTCCGTCGCATGGCCCGGGTCGGGGGAGAGGGCGTGCAGCAGGGCGAGCGAGCCGCTGGTGAGCACCAGGCTCAGCAGGAACACGGCCAGGCCCTGGGCCTGGTGCCGTCCGGCGCCCGACCCCCGCACGCCGAAGGTGAGCCGGCGGTTGGCCGCGGTGTTGGCGATCGCGCTGAGCAACAGTGCTGTGGCGTTCGCCAGTTGAGTGCCCATCAGGGTGCCGGCGAGGCTGAACAGCACCAGGTAGAGCAGGGTGCTGGCGGCGCCGACCGCGCCGAAGCGCAGCAGCTGTCCGCCGAGACCGTGCGGGACGCCGGGGAGTTCCGGCTGCTCGGGCTCGGGCCGCCGGAGTTCGGCCAGCGAGATGCTGCCGGTGGCCAGGCCCCGGCCGACCCGCCAGCAGCCCTTGAGGTCGGCCTTGGCGGTGGCCACGATGTCCACGCTGCTGTTGGGGTCGTCGACCCAGTCGACCGGCACCTCGTGGATGCGCAGTCCGGCGCGTTCGGCCAGCACCAGCAGTTCGGTGTCGAAGAACCAGCCGGTGTCCTCGACCATCGGCAGCAGCCGTTCGGCGACGTCGGCCCGGATCGCCTTGAACCCGCACTGGGCGTCGCTGAAGCGCACCGACAGGGTCCGGCGCAGGATCTGGTTGTAGGCGCGGGAGATGAACTCGCGCTTGGGCCCGCGCACCACCTGCGAGCCGCGGGCCAGCCGGGAGCCGATGGCGATGTCGGAGTGGCCCGAGATCAGCGGGGCGACAAGCGGCAGCAGCGCGCTGAGGTCGGTGGAGAGGTCGACGTCCATGTAGGCGAGCACGGGTGCGTCGGAGGCGGCCCAGACGTTGTTCAGCGCCCGGCCGCGCCCCTTGAGCGGGAGCCTGCGGACGCACACCGCGGGCAGTTCGCGGGCCAGTTGCTCGGCCACCACCGGGGTGCCGTCGGTGCTGGCGTTGTCGGCGATGGTGATCCGGAAGCCGTACGGGAAGGCGCGGTCGAGGTAGGCGTGCAGGCGGTGCACGCTGGGGCCGAGGTCGTGCTCCTCGTTGTACACGGGGACCACGACGTCGAGCATGGGCGTTTCCAGCTCGGCGGGCAGCGGGTCACGGCGCGGCAGCGGCCGTACCGTGACCCCCTGGGCCGGCGTCGAGGGTGCTGCGATGGTTGTGGACATGGAGCAACCGTCGCGGCCGGGTCTGAGAGGCCGCTGAGCCGCCGTTGAGATCGGCCTTCAGATCACGGACCCGTAACGGCCCGAACATGAAGGGCCCTTCACCCGCGCCCCGAAAGGGGCGCGGGGAACTGCGCAACCCCGGCTGAGACGGCGGACCAGCCGGGCGCCGAGGCTCAGCCGCTCTCGCCGTCGCCTTCCTGGCCGCCGCCGGCCATCGCGGCCATCTCCAGGTCCACCAGCCGCTGGTGCTCCTCTGCGTCCTCGCGCGCCTTCTTCGGGCTCCAGCGCCCCGCCATCACGAACAGGAACGGCAGGAACAGCACCTGGCCGGCCAGGCAGACGAACCACCAGGTGCGCCAGTTGCCGGGGTTGTCCTTGGCGGCCTTCTGCACCGTGGTGCCGTACTGCTGCAGCACCGCGAGCTGGGGCTGGGCCTTCTGCACCGTCTGCAGGCCGGGCAGGCCCACCTGCTGCACCGCCTGGGCCTGCAGCGCGGGCGGGATCGCGGTCGGCGGGTACTTCTGCAGCTCGGCGAAGAGCTGCGGATGGGCGTTGACGATGGCCAGCGCCGGACCGGCCTGGGCCTCCGCGGTCGCCACCGCCGCGCCGTGCTCCACCAGCGGGGTCGCCGTGGTCACCACCACCGGGACGAACGCGGCGGACACCGCGACCACGATCCGGATGATCCAGCCCCACACCGCGAGGCCGGTCGCCGTGGCGGCCGGGTTGTGCTTCTCCACGGTCTCGGTGAAGCTCGCCATCCACGGCGCGTAGGTCAGCCCGCTGAGCACGCCGATGCCGATGAACATCCAGGCGAAGGTGTAGTAGCCGGTCTTGGCGTGGGTCGCGCTGAGCGCGAAGATCAGCGTCACCACGATGCTGCCGACGGCGCCCACCAGCATGAACGGCTTGCGCACCTTCAGCCGGTCCGAGGCCAGCCCGGCGACCACCAGGGCGATGGCGTTGGCTGCCCAGTACCAGTTGGCCAGGGCGTTGACCCGCTGCTCCGAGTAGCCGAATACGGTCGAGAAGTAGACCACGAAGTTGCCGACCGCGGCGAAGTACAGCAGCAGGAAGATGCTGATGGCGACGGCCGAGCCGACCACGTCCAGGCGCATCATCTGGCGCCAGTGGCTGCCGGACTCGACCTCGCCGAGGTCCATGCCCTTGGCCCGGGCCTCGACCAGGGCCCGGTCGCGCAGGGTCACCATGATCTGGTCGCGCAGCCGGGGGGACAGCTCGCGCAGCGCGACCAGCGACAGCAGGAACACGATCAGCGTGGAGATCCCGGCGTAGCGCAGCTCGTCCTGCCAGCTGGAGGAGTTCAGGGTGCTGCTGGTCACCGTGGTGACCACCAGGCTGCCCAGCACCGGGCCCATGGTCCAGTAGCCCATGGCCGTGGCCCGGCCCAGCTGTGGTGAGAAGTCCCTGATCAGGGCCGGTGTCGCCACCAGCACGATGCCTTCGACGAAGCCGACCAGGGCGAACAGGATCAGGTAGGACAGCTCGCCGGAGGCGTTCGGCAGGCCGAACAGCACCAGCAGTCCGGTGACCAGCAGCCCGTACACCACCATGTTGGCCCGGCCCCAGCGGTCGGCCAGGCCCGCGATCAGCGAGGCGAAGGCGCCGACGGCGTTGCCGACCACGGAGACCCAGATGAAGTAGCGGTAGGTCATGTGGAAGTGGGTGATGATCGAGGTCGCCACCGCGTACTGGATGTACAGGGCGTAGTACAGAACGATCGTGGTCAGCACCACGATGGCCAGGTAGGCGTAGCGGCGGCCGGTGTCCGGGTAGTGGGCCAGGTCGCGCTGCCAGAGCCGGGTGAGTGCGCCGGGCGCGGGTCTGGAGGCCGGCGCGTCTGCGTTGAAGGGAGTGGTGGTCATGCTGCTCCTCGGGGCACCGGTGCGTACGGGATGCGGACGGACGGGACGGCGCGCGATCGTGCCGGGACGCACGCCCGCAAGGGCACGGGCCTCGGCGGCGAGGGCGTGAACGGAGGTTAGTACCGACTGGTCGGTACGGACCAGATGCGTGCATGCACCAGTTGCGTGGAAGGCGGCCCCGGGGATCCCGGGGCCGCCTCCGGCGGTACCTGTCGGTGCGTCAGACGCTTCTGCTGGGAAGCGTCACCGGGAGCAGTTGGCGGTTGAAGGTGCTGCTGACCACCCCGGCGAAGGAGGTGTACCAGGCCAGCAGTCCGGTGATCAGGCCGAGCCAGCCGCCGGCCTTGGTGATGTTGCCGGTCCCGGAGAACTCGCCGACGGCCAGCACCACGAAGGTGAGGGTCAGCGCGACGAAGACGGCGAGCACGGCGTGGTTGACCCGGACCGCGGCCACGGTCATGTAGAGCGTGAAGATGCCCCAGACCAGCAGGAACAGGCCGAGGGCGTTGTGGAAGTCGACCGAACTGGCGATGGCCGGCGCGACGTCCTTGACCAGGGCGTAGTAGGCCAGCCAGAACGCCCCGAAGGAACTGAAGGCGGTGGCGCCGAAGGTGTTGCCACGGCGGAACTCCCACATGCCGGCCAGGAGTTGGCCGAGACCGCCGTAGAACAGGGCGAGCGGGAGCACCACGGCCTCTGCGGTGGCGTTGAAGAATCCGGCGTTGAAGCAGCTGAGGACCAGGGTGGTCATGGCGAACCCGGCCAGGCCCAGCGGGGCGGGGTCGGCGATCGCGGATGCGGTTGCGGGGAGCGGGGTTGCCCGTTCTGTCTGCGGCTCGACTTCGGACATGAGGATGTGCCCCTTCCGACAAGAAGCTGACGCTGTCCATTATGTGACGGCTCAGCAGATAGAGCGCCGGGCCGGAACGGGTAGAAAATGTCATGTCTGCGAAAAGACGGGAACGCCTCCGCTTCCCCGCGAGTTCTCCGGTCCAGGAGCAGTTCGGCAACCGGCAGGGGGAGGCCCGGACATGGACGCGGCAGAGATCATCGGCCAACTGGCCCGCGCGGAGGGCCGGGTGGACCCGTACCCGCTGTACGCGCAGGCCCACCGGCTGGGCCCGGTGACCAGTTTCGCCGAGGACTGGGTGCTGGCCTGCGGCTACGACTCGGTCAACCGGGTGCTGCGCAATCCGGCCTTCGGCGTCGACAGCGACGAGCTGCGCCGGGCCCGCTTCGGCGACGAGCCGATCCCGGACTCGCTGTCGCTGCTGGGCGCCTCCATGCTGCAGAGCAATCCGCCGGTGCACACCCGGATGCGCGCGCCCATCGCCTCGGTGTTCACGCCCCGGCGGGTCGCCGCGCTGGAACCCGCCGTGGTCGGCGTGGTGGAGCGGCTGCTGGACGGGCTGGGCGGCCGTGACTCCGGGGACGGCCGCGGTGTGGACTTCATGGAGGAGTTCGCCTACCAGCTGCCGGTCAGCGTGATCTCCGAGCTGCTGGGCGTCCCGGAGCAGGACCGGCGGCCGTTCCGGTCGCAGATCCACGACCTCAGCAGGGTCCTGGAGTTCATGTCCGACGACAGCGATCTGACCGCGGCGGACGCCGCCGCCCGCGAACTCGGCGGCTACTTCGCGACCCTGGCCGAGCTGCGCCGCGCCGAGCCGCGCGACGACCTGGTCACCGCGCTGGTCCAGCTGGTGGACGCCGAGGATGCCCGGCTCGACACCGCCGAACTGCTCGGGAACCTGGCGCTGCTGCTGCTCGCCGGCTTCGAGACCACCACCAATCTGCTCGGCAACGGCCTGGCGCTGCTCTTCGACCACACCTCGGTGCGCGCGGCCCTGCTCCAGGGCGCCCTGCCGGTCGGCGACTTCGTCGAGGAGGTGCTGCGCTTCGACTCGCCGGTCCAGCTCACCTCCAGGACCGCCCTGTTCCGCGGGCTCGACGTCGACGGCGTGCCGCTGCCCCAGTACGGCGAGGTGGTGCTGCTGATCGGCGCGGCCAACCGCGACCCGGCCCGCTTCCACGACCCGGACCGCTTCGACCCCTGGCGGGCCGACAACCAGCCGCTGAGCTTCGGCGCCGGTATGCACTACTGCCTGGGGGCGATGCTGGCCCGGCTGGAGGCACGGACCGCCTTCACCGCCCTGCTGCGGCGCTTCCCGGCGATCGCCCCGGCGCAGGGCGCGCAGCCGGTGCGGCGGGACCGGCTGCTGCTGCGGGGGTACGCGACCCTGCCGGTGGACCTGGGCTGACGCGGACCCCCTGCTGACCTGGACCCGGGCTGACGCCGGGCTACCCCAGCTGGGCGTAGCCGCAGGCCACGGCGGACTCCAACTCGCTCGCGGGGTACGGCCAGCCGTCCTCCGCCAGGGCGTCCCGGAGCGGCACCCCGGCCCGGTGCAGGGCCCTGATGCGCTCGGCGAGCAGGCCGAGGGCGTCGCGCTGGGCCCGGACGAAGGCCGGGTCCACCGGGGCGCCGTGGCCGGGGACGACGACGGTGTCCGGCGTGGTCCGGGTCAGCAGGGTGTCCAGGGTGCCGGCCCAGTCCAGCGGGTGGCTGTCCGGGCCGAGCGCGGGCGGGCCGGACTCCTCGACCAGGTCGCCGGCCAGCAGTACGTCCGCGTCGGGGACCAGCACCACCAGGTCGCCGTCGGTGTGGCCGCGGCCCGGGTGGAACAGCTCGACGGTGCGGTCGCCCAGGTCCAGGCTGCTGCTGCGGTCCACCAGCCGCTCCGGGACCACCCGGGGCGGCAGCCGGTACCCGGCCCGGGTCCAGTCCGCGTCGGTCTCCCCGGCGCCCAGCGCGGCGGCCATCGCCCGGTGGCCCCACAGCTCGGCCGGCGGCAGCTGCCGCGGCGCCACGAACTCGGCGTTGCCGCCGACGTGGTCGAAGTGCACATGGGTGTTGACCACCCAGCGCACCGGCGCGGGGGAGAGCTGCCGTAGGTGCTCCCGCAGCTCCGCGGCCTCGGCCAGGTCGGTGCGGGTGTCCACCACCGCCAGCCCGTCGGCGCCGGCGATCACCGCGACGGTGACGTCGTAGGGGTCGTAGCGGCGCTGGAAGACGCGGTCGGCGACCTCGCGCCAGCTGGAGTCGGGCATGCGGTGATCATGCCAGCCGCCGGCGCCCCCGCGCACGCCGTCCGGGCGACCCGCGTCCGGGCTGGTGAGCGGTCGGGCCCCGGGGACGGCGATACTGGTGCACGTCGGATCCGAGGAAGGAAGCCACCATGCCCGAAGAGGTTCTCGTGCAGCGCGCGGACCAGGAGGCGGCCCAGGGCCGCCACGCCGCCGCACTGGAGTTGTACGCGAGGGCGTGGGAGAGCCGGCACGACGAGACCGCCGACAAGCTGCTCGACCTGGTCGAGGACTGGGGCGACGTCGAGGCGTCCCTGGAGGTGCTGCGGAGCACCGCGGAGAGCGGGGTGTCCGGGGCCTACGAGGCGCTCGCCGCGCTGCTCATCGAGGTCGAGGAGCCGGAGGAGGCGCTGGAGGCGCTGGCCCTGGCGCATGCGGCCGGCCGCGAGGTCACCCTGTGGACCGCCGCGGTGTACGCGGACGAGCTGGGCGAGCGCGAGCGCGCCGAGGAGTGGTACCGCAAGGCCATCGGCGCGGAGGAGCCCGGGGCGCTCAACGACTTCGGCGTGTTCCTCAGCGACGACCAGGACCGGCTGGTCGAGGCCGAGGAGGTGCTGACGCTGGCGGTGGAGCGCGGCGACCCGATGGCGCTGGGGAACCTGGGCCGGATGCACCTGGAGGCCGAGCGGGTGGACCAGGCGCTGGAGTGGCTGGGCCGCGGCCTGGACGCCGGGGTGCGCTCGGTGCTGGTGCCGATGGCCGAGGCCGAGCAGCAGCTCGGCCGCTACGACGAGGCCAGGGCCCACCTCACCGCGGCGCTGGACGAGGAGATCGAGGGCGCCCAGCTGGCCTGGGCCAACTTCTGCGCCGAGCACGGCACCGCCGAGGAGAAGGCGTCCGCCGAGGGCGAGTACCTGACGGCGCTTCAGCAGCAGGAGTACGGGGCGCACTTCGACTACGCCATCTTCCTGGCCGAGCAGGACCGGATGGACGAGGCGGTCAAGCAGTACGAGGCCGCGGCCGCCGAGGGCGAGTCCAACGCCTGGCTCAACCTGGCCCTGATCTACGAGGACCGCAAGGACCGCCGCACCGCCGAGGACTGCTACCGCAGCGGCATCGAGGCCGGCGACCTCCAGGCCCTGCTCGCCTACGCGGAGTTCCTGCGCCAGTGGGGCCGCCAGAAGGACATCCCCGACCTCTACCCCACCGCCGAGGCCCTCGGCGCCGACGAATCCGAAACAGCCCAACTCCACACCCTGGCCGGCACCGCCTGACCGACCCGTGCGGACGCAGGACGGGCCGGCGCGGAACCCTCCGCGTCGGCCCGTCCCGTGTGTGCGGCCGGGATCAGGCCTGCGGCGTCACCGGGGCGCCCGTCCCGGCCGGCGCCGCCGCCTGCTCCTGCGCGGCCTGCGCCCGGGCCGCCAGGATCTGCTGGGCCTGCACCTGCTGGGCCCGCACCGCCGCCTCGGTGGCCTGGCGGCGCGCCGCGATCGACTTGATCCCATTGGCGATCAGCAGCACCGGCAGGATGAACGCCTTGAACATGATGAAGTAGGTGCCGCCCTCGAAGATGAAGGCGAGGTAGATCGCGTAGCCCAGGAAGGCGACGCCGACCAGGGCGTTGAACACCCGCATGCCGGTGCTGCCGGACCTGGCCGCGGCCAGGGCGACCATCGCGACACCGCTGACGGCGAGCAGCACGACGTACCAGGAGAACAGCGGCTGCGCGCTGAAGTCGAGATTCACAGGGATCCCCCGAGAGATAAAGATCAGATAAGGAACGCGCAGACGCTAGCTGATGCCAGCTACCGACGTCGCCTCAGATTCGCCGCCGAAACCACACCGTGACGCAAATCCCGCAGATGGCGGGCAGCGGCTAGGTTGGGGGGACGATGAATCGACTGATCGCCGCACAAGGCTCGTACGACCTCGCCCGTTTTCCGGCCGACCCGCGTGACACGCTCCGGGCGTGGGACGCCTCCGACGAGTACCTGCTGCGGCAGCTCGACGGGAGCGCCGCCCTGGACGGGACGAGCGCTCCGCCGGTCGACCTCTCCGGTGAGGTCGTGGTGCTGGGGGACCGCTGGGGGGCGCTGGCCACCGCGCTGGCCGGGCAGCGGCCGGTGCAGATCAGCGACTCCTACCTGGCCCAGCAGGCCACCCGGGCCAACCTGGCCCGCAACGGCATCGACGCGGGGGCCGTCCGGCTGCTGTCCACCCAGGACGAGCCGCCGGCCCGGATCGACGTGCTGCTGGTCCGCGTCCCCAAGAGTCTCGCCCTGCTGGAGGACCAGCTGCACCGGCTCGCCCCGGCCGTGCACGCGGACACGGTCGTCATCGGCACCGGGATGACCACCGAGATCCACACCTCGACGCTCAAGCTCTTCGAGCGGATCATCGGCCCGACCCGCACCTCGCTGGCCGTCCGCAAGGCCCGGCTGATCCACTGCACCCCGGACCCGGCGCTGAAGCCCACCCCCAGCCCCTGGCCGCACGGCTACGACCTGCCCGCGGACGTCGGCGCCGGAGCCGCCGGGCTGACCGTCACCAACCACGCCGGGGTCTTCTCGGCCGAACGGCTCGACATCGGCACCCGGCTGCTGCTGCAGCACCTCCCGCAGCTCTCGGGCCCGACCCGGGTGGTGGACCTGGGCTGCGGC
Organism: Streptacidiphilus jeojiensis; assembly: GCF_042510965.1. Classification (NCBI taxonomy): domain Bacteria; kingdom Bacillati; phylum Actinomycetota; class Actinomycetes; order Kitasatosporales; family Streptomycetaceae; genus Streptacidiphilus; species Streptacidiphilus jeojiensis. The sequence goes on along the minus strand of NZ_JBEUKS010000024.1, from coordinate 41,461 downwards.
AACGGCGTGGTCGGCACGGCGGTCGCGGCGCGGTCCGCCGAGGCCGCGATCGTCTTCGTGGACGAGTCGCACCAGGCCATCGCCTCCGCCCGGGCCACCTTCGCGGCCAACGCCGGTCCCGCCGCGGCGGCCGAGTTCCTGCTCGGCGACGGCCTGTCCGACGTCCCGCCGGGCTCGGTGGACCTGGTGCTCAACAACCCGCCGTTCCACTCGCACCAGGCCACCACCGACGCCGTCGCCCGCCGGATGTTCGCCGGCGCCCGCGCCGCGCTGCGCCCCGGCGGCGAGCTCCGCGTGGTGGGCAACCGCCACCTCGGCTACCACGTCACGCTGCGCCGGATCTTCGGCAACTGCACGACCGTGGCGAGCAACCCCAAGTTCGTGGTCCTGAGCGCGATCAGGCCCTAGGACCCGGGGCCGGCTACTTCAGCAGCCGGGACAGCCGGCGGTCGGCGAGGATCCGGCCGCCGGTCTGGCAGGTCGGGCAGTACTGCGTGGACCAGTCGCTGAAGGACACCTCGCGGACGGTGTCCCCGCAGACCGGACAGGTCTCGCCGGTGCGTCCGTGAACCTGCAGACCGCTCTTCTTCTCGGCCTTGAGGTCCTTGAGCGGCAGTCCCCGGGCCCGTTCGACGGCGTCGACCAGCGTCCTGACGACGGTGGCGTGCAGCAGGCCGGCCTCCTCCTCGGAGAGGTTCGCGGCCGGTCTGAACGGGGACATCCGGGCGGCGTGCAGGATCTCGTCCGAGTAGGCGTTGCCGATGCCGGCGATCACCGCCTGGTCCCGGAGCACGCCCTTGATCTGGCGCCGCTCGCCGGAGAGCAGCGCTGCGAGGACGGCCGGGGTGAACTCCGGCGACAGCGGGTCCGGACCCAGCCGCTGGATCCCCGGCACCTGCGACGGGTCGTGGACCAGGTACACCGCGAGCCGTTTCCGGGTGCCTGCCTCGGTCACGTCGAAGCCGGCCCCGTCCGGCCCGGCCAGCCGGACCCGCAGAGCCAGCGGCCCCTTGCCGGGCTTGGGCGGCAGCTCCGGCAGCCCCTCCTTCCAGCGCAGCCAGCCGGCCCGGGCCAGGTGGATCACCAGGTGCAGTCCGTCGGCGTCCAGGTCGAGGAACTTCCCGTGCCGGGTCGCCCCGGTGAAGGTCCGGCCCGCCAGCGCGTCGGGCGGCGGGTCGTAGGTCTTCAGGGCCGACACGGCGAGCGGATACACCCGCTCCACGGTGCGTCCGGCCAGGTGCTCGGCCAGGAACCGGGCAAGGGACTCGACCTCCGGCAGTTCGGGCATACGCCCAGTCTGCCCCGCCGGCCGTCAAATGCGGCGCTCCGTTTAATGCCGTGCTCCGCGCGCAGGGTTGCGGTAGCGTCCCTCCGCAACGTTCTCGGAAGCAGGGAGTACGAAGATGCGGCGTGGCCTCGGAGCAGTCGAGTTGCTGTGTGCCCCTTCCCTGACTTCTTCCGAGGACCGTTTTGACGACGCCCGACACCCTGAACCTGGGCATTCTCGCCCACATCGACGCCGGTAAGACCAGCCTCACCGAGCGGTTGCTGTTCGACAACGGGGCCGTCCCCGAACTCGGCAGCGTCGACGCCGGCAGCACCCGCACCGACTCCGGTGAGCTGGAACGCGAGCGCGGCATCACCATCCGCTCGGCCGTCGCCGCGTTCGCCCTCCGCGGCGACGACGACGCCGACGGCGCGCCGGACCTGCAGGTCAACCTGGTCGACACCCCGGGCCACCCCGACTTCATCGCCGAAGTGGAACGCGCGCTCTCGGTGCTGGACGGCGCGGTCGTGGTGCTGTCCGCGGTGGAGGGCGTCCAGGCGCAGACCCGGGTGCTGATGCGGTCGCTGCGGAAGCTGAAGCTGCCGACACTCATCTTCGTCAACAAGATCGACCGGATGGGCGCCCGCCCCGAGGGCCTGCTCGCGGACGTCCGCAGCCGCCTCGCTCCGCACATCGTCCCGATGGGCACGGTGACCGACCCCGGTACGGCTGCGGCCCGGGCAACGGCCCGGTCCTTCGCGGACCCGGAGGCGCGGGTCGCGGCCGCCGAGGTCCTCGCCGAGCAGGACGACGATCTGCTGGCCCGTCTGGTCGACGGATCCGTCCCGTCCGAGGCGGACCTCCGCGAGGTGCTGCTCCGGCAGACCGCGGCCGGCCAGGTGCACCCGGTGTACTTCGGTTCGGCGCTCACCGGCGAGGGGACCCGCGAACTCGCCGACGGCATCAGGACGCTGCTCCGACCGCCGGTCGCCGACCCGGGCGCACCGGCCGACGGCACGGTCTTCGCGGTGGAACGGACCCCGGCCGGGGAGAAGGTCGCCTACCTGCGCCTGTTCTCGGGCCGGGTGCACGAACGGGAGCAGGTCGTCCTGCGGCGGCACGGGCCCGGCGGGGCGGAGCACACCGTCGGCGGCAGGGTCACCGGCCTGCAGACTGTCCGTCCACCGGGGTCCGTCCCGGGCCGTTCTGACGATCGATCACTGACGGCCGGCAGCATCGCCAGGGTGCGCGGCCTGTCCGCCGTCCAGGTCGGCGACCGGATCGGCGACGGTACCGGTGCGGGGGACCGCAGCTCCGAGGGGTTCCACTTCGCCCCGCCCGGACTCGAGACCGTGGTCCGCCCCGAGCGGCCCGACCAGAAGGCCCTGCTGCACGCGGCACTGCTGAGCCTCGCCGACGAGGACCCGCTGATCAGGACCAGGCCCGCAGCCGGCGGGGCGACGTCCGTGCTGCTCTACGGCGCGGTGCAGCGCGAGGTGGTCGCCGAGCGCCTGCGCCGCGACTTCGGGGTCGCCCCGGTCTTCGAGCCGATCACCCCGGTCCACGTGGAGCGCCCGGTCGGCACGGGGGAGGCGCGGATCGGGATCGAGCGCGGCGGTGGCCATGACTTCTGGGCCACGGTCGCACTCCGGGTGGAACCGGCGCCGATCGGCTCCGGCGTCCGCTTCGTCGACGACACCGAATGGGGGGCTCTGCCGCAGGCGTTCCACCGCGCGGTGGACGAGGCCGTCCTGCGCTGCCTCGAACAGGGGCTGTACGGCTGGGAGGTGACCGACTGCACGGTCACTCTGACCGAGGTCGGCTACACCTCGCCGGTGAGCACGGCGGCGGACTTCCGCAACCTCACCCCGATGGTGCTGCTGCGTGCGCTCAGGGCGGCCGGGAGCAGAGTCTTCGAGCCGGGGCAGACGGTGGAGATCGAGGTGCCGCCGGACCTGCTCGGCGGCGTGGTGGGGCTGCTGGGCACCCTCGGCGCCGACATCGACCGGTCGGTGCAGCACGGCACGTCCTGGCTGATCGGCGCCGAACTGCCGGCGCAGGCGGTGCAGCAGCTGACGGCGGCGCTGCCCGGGCTGACCCGCGGCGAGGGTGCGCTCTGGTCCGGACCGGGCGCCGATCGGCCGGTGCATGGCGCGGCGCCGCTGCGTGAGCGGTTCGACGGCAATCCGCTGGACCGGATCGAGTACCTGCGATTCCTCGCCGACCGCTCGCTCGTCCGTACTATTGTTACTGGCCGGTAGTAGCCGATGCGGCTGCCACGGCCGGAGCGAGAGAAGGAACAGCCATGCCCACGCTGGACCGCCAGGACGATGTCTTCGTCCTCGACATCGGGGACAACGAGAACCGCTTCCACCCGGACTGGCTGGCGGCGGTCGGTGCGCTGCTGGACCAGGTGGAGCAGGCCGAGGGGCCGAAGGCCCTGGTGACCACCGCGACCGGGAAGTTCTTCTCCAACGGCCTGGACCTGGACTGGCTGTTCGCCCACGCCGACCAGGCCGGCGAGTACGTGGCCGGGGTGCAGGAGCTGTTCGCGCGGGTGCTCTCACTGCCCATGGTCACCGTGGCCGCGCTGCAGGGGCACACCTTCGCGGCGGGCGCCATGTTCTCGCTGGCGCACGACTTCCGGGTGATGCGCGCCGACCGCGGCTTCTGGTGCCTGCCCGAAGCCGAGATCAACATCCCTTTCAGCGTGGGGATGTCCGCGCTGATCCAGTCCCGGCTGAGCCCGCGGACGGCGCACGAGGCCATGGTCACCGCCCGCCGCTACGGCGGTCATGACGCCCTGGCCGCCGGCCTGGTGGACCGCACCGCGGACGAGGAGGCGGTCAGGGCGGCCGCGATCGAGATCGCCCGGCCGCAGGCGGCCAAGGCCGGCCCGACGGTGGGGACCATCAAGGCCCGGATATACGCCGGGGTCCTGGAGGCGCTGCGCGAGAAGGACATCCCGCTCGGCTGAGGGGGTCGGTTGACGGAAGGGCCCCCGGTGCTCGCCTCGAAAGGGGCACCGGGGGCCGGCCGGGTCCGCCCGTCCGGTCGCTGCGGTCGGACGGCCGGCTGTCTCAGGCCGCGTCGAGGCGGCTGAACTCGTCGGCGGACAGCTCCAGTTCCGCCGACGCGACGGAGTCGCGGATCGTCTCGGGGCGCGAGGAACCCGGGATCGGGATAACCACCGGCGCCTTGGCGAGCATCCAGGCCAGGCAGACCTGCTGCGGGCTCACCCCGTGGTCCTGCGCGACCTGCTGAAAGGCGGCGAACCGCGACCCCAGCCGGCCCGCGTTGCTGATGCCGCCGAGCGGGCTCCAGGGCAGGAAGGCGATCCCCAGCTCCGCGCACAGCTCCAACTCCGGTTCGCTGGAGCGGAACGCCGGCGAGAACTGGTTCTGCACGCTGACCAGGCGTCCGCCCAGGATCTCGTTGGCCAGCCGGATCTGCTCGGGGTTGGCGTTGGAGATCCCGGCGTAGCGGATCTTCCCTGCGTCCAGCAGGTCGCGGATCGCGCCCACCGAGTCGGCGTAGGGGACCGTCGGGTCGGGGCGGTGGAACTGGTAGAGGCCGATCGCCTCGACCCCGAGCCGCTTCAGCGAGGCGTCGCAGGCCCGCTTCAGGTACTCCGGCGAACCGTTCTGGGTCCAGGAGCCGTCGCCGGGGCGCAGATGTCCGCCCTTGGTCGCGATCAGCACCTCCGAGGTGTCGCCGCCGTAGCCGGCCACCGCGCGGGCGATCAGGGTCTCGTTGTGGCCGACGTCGATGGCGGTGAGGTGGTAGGCGTCGGCGGTGTCGATCAGGGTGACGCCGGCGTCGAGGGCGGCGTGGATCGTCGCCACCGAGCGCTCCTCGTCGGGCCGTCCCTCGATCGACATCGGCATCCCGCCGAGACCGATCGCGCCGACCCGGACGTCACCGATGCTGCGAGCCTGCATGGAGGAGCCTCCTGGGAGTCTTGCGCGTGCTACGGACTGTCTGCGCTTCTCCAACAGCCTGCGGCACTGCCATTAAGCTGTCCAACAGAAGTTGCTGATCCCTTTGAGCACTGCGGGTGATGAATCATGGAACTGCGGCAGCTGGAGTACTTCGTCGCCGTCGCCGAGGAGCGCCACTTCACCCGGGCGGCCAAGCGGCTGCAGGTGGCCCAGTCCGGGCTGTCGGCCTCGATCCGCACGCTGGAACGGGAGTTGGGCGCCGCACTGTTCCTCCGCAGCACCCGCTCGGTCGAGGTGACCCCGGCCGGGCAGGCCCTGCTGGTCGAGGCCCGGCGGGCGCTGTCGGCGAGCCATGCCGCCAAGGACGCGGTCGCGGCGGTCCAGGGCCTGCTCCGCGGCAGCCTCTCCATCGGCTCGCTGCAGTGCCTGCACGTGGTCCATCTGCCCGCGGTGCTCGCCAGGTTCTCCGCGGCGTACCCCGGACTGGAGATCCGGCTGCGCCAGGGCGGGTCCAACGAGCTGACCGAGGAGGTCCGCACCGGACGGCTGGACCTCGCCTTCGTCTCCCGCCCGGCCGGCAGTCCCGAGGGCGTACTGGTGGAACCGCTCGCCGACGAGCCGCTGGTACTGGCCTGCGGCCCCGATCACCCCCTGGCCGCGAGGTCCGCCGTCGAGCCGGCCGATCTGGGGCAGGAGCAGTTCGTCGACTTCCACCAGGACTGGGGCACCCGCGACCTGGCCGACCAGGTGCTCGGCGCGGCGGGGGTGGACCGCCGGGTCGCCCTGGAGGTGACCGATGTGCACTCGCTGCTGGACCTGGTGGCCTTCGGCCTGGGCGTGGCCCTGGTCCCGCAATCCTTCGCGGCCAAGACCGACCAGGTCCGCTTCCTCCCGCTGGCCGGGCCGACCGGACCGCTGCCGCCCTGGCAGACCGTCTCGGTCACCGGCGATCCGGTCAGCCCGGCCGCGGCGGCGCTGCTGCGCGAGGTCCGCCGCGGCCGCGGCGCCCGCTGAGACCCCTCAGCGGGCGCCGCGCACTGCGCTGTACCTACCGGTCATGGCGTGATGGTCAGGGCGCGAAGGTCAAGGCGCGAAGGTCAGGGCGCGATGGTCCACTGCTGGCAGGTGTTGTCGAGCTGGGCCCACTGCCGGACCACGACGCCGTTGGCGGTCCCGCAGTTCTTCACGTCCATCACCATGCCGTTGCCGACGTTGGAGATGGTGTAGTTGCTGCCGACCTTGGTGACGTTCCACTCCTGGCAGAGGTTGCTGAGCGAGGCCCAGAGGTCGAGTGAGGTCCCGTTGGAGGAACCGCAGTTGACCGAGTCCAGGACGGTGCCGCTGTTGACGTTGGTGATGGTGTAGCGGTTGCTGCCCAGGCTGGTGAACTTCCACTGCTGGCAGGTGTTCCCCAGCGACGCCCACTGGTCGATCGAGGTCCCGTTGGCGGTACCGCAGTTGACGGCGTCCAGCACCTTGCCGCTGTTGGTGTTGGTCAGCCGGTAGGCGGTCCCGGCGACCGGGAAGCTGCTGCTCGGGCTGGTGTAGCCGACCGAGACGATGTTGGCCTGGACGGCGTTGTCGGCCGCGTCGGTCGGGTAGCCGGTGGTCATCACGCCCTCGAAGAAGGAGCCGTCCGACCCGTTGCTGTCGTCGCCGCCGGTGCCCAGCACGATGGCGCCCTCCTGGCTCATCGGCGTGTAGCCGCCCAGGTCGGGCAGGGCGCCGTTGTACCAGGTGCTCAGCGATCCGGACTGGGCGTTGCCGCCCTTGATGGCGTAGGTGGTGGTGCCGTTGTTCTTCAGCAGCGCGGTGACGAAGGCGCTGGAGTTGCCCGCGTTGGCGGTGTTGGAGCCGTTGCCGCCGGCGAACAGGCCGTTCTCCAGGTCGGCCTGGACCCAGGGGCCGGAGCCGGTGCAGGGCGAGAACCAGCACTCGGTGCCGAAGTTGATGGCGTCCATGTGGCCGTTGCCGGTGTCGTCGCCCGAGGTCTCCGCGTTGCCGTAGTCGAAGCAGCAGCGGGCGTTCACATGCGTGCCGCTGGTGACCATATAGGCGCCCTGGGCGGTGCTGCCGGTGGGCACACCGCTGGTGCTGTTGTTGCGGTAGCCGACCCCGGCCGAGACGAAGACGCCGTAGACCGAGTGACCGCCGACGGTCACCGGCAGCGCGTTGGCGATCGCGCCGACATCGGCACCGCCGTTGCCGCCGGCTCCCTCGATGGTGAGGTTGTTGTGCTTGGAGGTCTGGTCGTAGATCTCGGTGATGGTGCAGGTCGTACTGGCGCAGAAGGTGTCCTGGGCGGCGGCGTTGGCGTAGCCGCCGGCGGTCAACGTGCCGATGTCGGTGGTCGTGCTGTCGGAAGCCCGCTTCACCTGGTAGAGCGAGCCGCTGTAGGCGGCGAAGAGCGCCCGCACGGTGCTGTGCGCGGCCACGCAGGGCGTGCCCGCGGCGGCGTAGATGTCACAAGGCAGGGAGGTGGCGGCCTGCGCCGTCCCCGCCGTGCTGATCGCGCCGGCCAGCAGGGCGAGCAGGAACGCCATTGCGGCGCCCGCTGCCAGCAGTGCTCTCCTCAGGTGCCGAACTCGCATCCGAACGTCCACGGTGGGCCACTCTCCGTTCCGGTGGGCCTTGCTGGGTGGGGTGGGCCGCGCCGACGAGCCGGACCGCCGAGGGCGGCCGGTGATGTTAGCGTTAACAATTTCTCCCGCAGGCAGGGGTGGTCGACTGGGGGATATGTAGTGCGCATGGCAGGCGGCGCGATGGCCATCACTATGGATCCGGCGTTTGGTTGCGTCAAGGTTTCCAACAGAACAAATGTGAGCGCTCACATTCGACCTGACATTGCGCCAGGTGAGGCCTCGACACAGCCGGATCCCAAGCTACGCACAGCAGTTGACGGCCCCTCCGGCGGACCGGGGTCCGGTGGAGGGGCCGTCAGATCAGAGCAGCGGGGTCAGGGCAGCGGGGTCGGTGCGGCCAGGTAGGACTGGGTGCGGGTGACCCAGTAGTCGTAGTCGCTGGGGGCGCTCTGGTAGCTGCCCACCATCTCCGGCACCCCGTAGGTGCCCGAGCCGGTGCCCGCCCCGAAGAGGATGGCCACCACGCCGTCCGCCGCCGCCTCCGGGAGGTGCGAGCCCCAGGTGACGGTGGACCCGCTGACGGTCACCTTGGGGTCGGCGCCCGGGTTGCTGCTGTAGAAGGCGAGGTTGTTGCCGCTGCTGGTGAACGAGTCCCCGTAGAAGAAGGTGGCCGCCGAGTCCTCGTCCCGGTTGGCCGAGACGTCGTCCAGGGCGGGGAACTTCCCGGAGGCGTTCCAGTAGGTCGGGCTGGCCGTGAGGGTCGAGTTGAGGTGGCCGGTCGGCAGCTGCCACAGCACGGCCGGCAGTCCGAGCGACTGGCGGATGGTCTTCACATAGAGCAGGTAGTTGGTCCAGTGCGCGTCGTTGAGGTAGCGGATGTCGCCCGCCGGGTTCGGGTCGTTCAGGATGCCGAAGTCCTGTCCCCACTGGTCGAACGCGGTGAAGTCGGCGTCGTAGTTGATGGCCGCCGTCTTCGCGAAGTCGGCCACCTGGGTGGCGGTGCTCACCACCGACTGCTGGCCTGCGGTCCAGCCCAGGGTGTCGGTGTCCTTGAGCGCGTCGCGGACGCCCCAGGTGTTGACCTGCCAGCCGACGAAGGCGGTCGGGTCGTACTTCTTGACGGCGTAGTTGATCGCCTGGACCAGGCCCTTGAGGTTGTTGCCGAAGGCCGGGTCGCTGCCGCTGGACAGCACGCCGGAGGAGTACGCGGCGTTGGTGGCGGCCGGGAACTGGGCGGCGTCGTTGTTGTACTGCGCCGCGTAGTTCTGCTGCAGGTAGCCGAGCATGTCCGGCTCGATCACCCAGCCGACCGGCTTGCCGGGAGCGGCGGCCTGCGCGGCCTGGGCCGCGGACTTGAGCGCCTGGAAGTAGGTGGTCAGCCAACTCGCGTTCTGCATGTTGGTGTAGTCGACGCTGGTGCCGTCGATGTTGCCGTTCATGCCGTAGTCGACCAGGACCGGGGTCATCCCGAACTGCTCGGAGTGGGTGACCATGGTGGTCGTGGTCGTGGCCCAGTTGGCGAAGTCGCCGCCGATCAGGTACTCGTACCCGTAGTCCGGCAGCTTGCCGTGCGACTTGAGCGTGGTGAAGAACGCGTCGACGGTGTTGCCGGGGGTGTAGACCGACCCGATCGACAGGTAGTTCGGGTGCCAGGCGGCCGTGCCGCCGGTGCCCCCGGTGGCGGTGGGAGTCGGGGTGGGGCTGCTGGTCGGGCTCGAACTCGCGGTGGGACTGGCGCTCGGCGTGGGGCTGGCCGACGCACTGGCCGACGCACTGGCGCTGGGCGTCGGGGTCGCCCCGCCGCCGGGGCCGGTGAGCACCACGTCGTCGGCCGTGTAGCCGCCCTGCCCGTACCAGCCGTGCAGGTAGACGGTGATCGAGGTGGTTGCCGCGCCGGTGGTGAACGTGGTGCTGAGCTGCTGCCAGCTGGTCGCGGACGGCGTCCAGGTGGAACTGGAGCCGTTGGCACCGAGGTAGACGTAGGGGCCCTCGACGTAGGCCGACAGCGTGTACGTCGAGTTGGGCAGCACCGCGACGGTCTGGGTGCACTGGGCGTCCGCGGACGACGTCGGCAGCCCGGACAGCGCATGGGTGCCCGAGTGCACCGGGGAGCCGACCACCGAGGCGGTGCCGCTGTCGCAGGTCCAGCCGGACAGCGTCCCGGTCTCGAAGCCGGCGTTGGTGAGCAGATTGGCGGCGGCGGCACTGGCACTGCGGCCCAGCAGGCCGAGGCCGAGCGGGACGAGAGCGACTGCCGTCAGCGCGGCGAGTGCCCGGTTTCTCCTGCGGTGATGCACTGTGCTGCCTCCTGGGGGCGACATGACGGTCGGCACGGCACCGCGCCGCCGGCGGGGGGACGGCAGCGGCTGTGCACCTGACAAAAGCAGGTATGTCCCGAACAATGGCCTAGACCTATTAGGCCGTCAAGGGTCTAGACCACGCCATGAGTTGTCGCTAGGACTCCCTTAAGCCGGGCGGCGGCAGGGGCCCCGGCAGGCACTCGGGTGGCAGCGGTGGCCGGGGCGGCCGACCATGGAAGTGCGCCGTCGGACCGTCGAGGCGATCGGAGCGGAGTACCGCGGTGCGGAGTCCAGCCCTCGCGCGAGGCCGAGCAGCGGAGATCTCTGATGACAGCCCAGCAGCCGTCGCACAACCAGACAGGCGCCAGTCCCGCTTCACGGGCACCCCGCGGAGGCGCTTCCGCTCCCGTGGGCGTTGTGTTCGCCGCGGTGGTCATGGCCGTCAGCGGGGTCCTCAGCATCCTGCAGGGCGCCGCCGCGATCGCCAAGAACGTTCCCTACGCCAATGTCCTGCACTACGCCTACCGGTTCAACGTCTCGGCGTGGGGCTGGATCCACCTGCTGTTCGGGGTGGCCCTGGTCGTCATCGCCGTGTGCCTGCTGGGCGGGATGGTGTGGGCCCGGTGGGCCGGGGTGCTCTTCGCCGCCACCACCATGGCCCTGCAGTTCATCTTCCTGCCCTACTACCCGGCCTGGGCGCTGATCGTGATCACCCTGGACGTGGTGATCCTCTGGGCGCTGCTGATGCACGCGAGCGAACCGGACTGGGGACCGCCGGACCGCCGCTGAGGACTGCTGCGGGCTACTTCACCGCGCCGCCGGTGATGCCGGAGGCGATGAAGCGCTGGGCCAGTACCAGCAGCACCGTGGACGGCAGGCAGGCCAGCACGGCGCTGGCCATCACCGGGCTCCACTGCTCGGTCTGGGCGCCGAGGTACTGGTAGATGCCCAGCGTGATCGGGGTGACCGTGCCCGACGAGGTCAGCGTCAGCGCGAACAGGAAGTCGCTCCAGGCGAACAGGAAGCTGAACAGGGCGGCGGTGACGATGCCGTTGCGGCAGATCGGCACCACCACCGACCAGAAGGTGCGCAGCCTCCCCGCCCCGTCGACGCGTGCGGCCTCGATGATCTCGCCGGGGACGTTGGCCATGAAGGAGCGCATCAGCAGGATCGAGAAGGGGATGCCCAGCGACGCGTCGGCCAGGATCAGGCCGGGCAGCGAGTTGAGCAGGTGCAGGGTGTTGTAGGTGCCGTAGAGGGCGTTGGCGATGACGATGCCCGGGATCATCTGGGTGACCAGGGTCGCCAGGACGATCCATCCGCGCCCCGGCAGCCGGAACTTCGCCAGCGCGTAGGCCGCGGGGGTGGCCACCGCGACGGCGACGGCCGTGGCGCCCAGTGCCAGCAGCAGGCTGACCAGCAGGTGCCCGCCCTGGTCCGCCAGTGCCTGGCGGTATCCGGACAGGCTCGGGTGCCAGGGGAACCAGGCGGTGGTGAACGAGGTCGCGTCGCTCTGCAGGGACGCGTTGACCATCCAGTACACCGGGAACAGCAGCACGGCGAGGATCAGCAGCGCCAGCACCGTGGAGAACCGGCTGCGCGTGGTCGACGGGGTCTTCATGACTCGCCCTCCGTGAGGATCGCCCGGCGGTTGAAGCGCAGGTAGACCAGCGCGAACAGCAGGGAGACCAGGATCAGCACATTGCCCATGGCCGCGCCCTGGCCGAACAGGAACGTCTTGAACGACAGCTGGTAGGACTGCACGGCCAGGGTCTGGCTGGAGTCGGCCGGCCCGCCGCCGGTGACCACCAGGATGATGTCGATGACCTTGACGGTGTAGATGAACCCGAGCACGACCACCACGGTGACCACCGGCCGCAGCAGTGGCCAGGTGATGTAGCGGAAGCGGCTCCACGGACCCACGCCGTCCAGCGCGGCCGCCTCGTACAGCTCGGGCGGGATCTCCTTGAGGCCGCTGTAGAGGATCGCCAGGTTGAAGGGGATGCCGACCCAGATGTTGACCAGGGTGACCGAGACCAGGGCGACGCTGACGCTGGACAGCCAGGGCACCCCGCCGGCCGGGGCCAGGTGCAGGCCCTCCAGGATCCGGTTGACGATGCCGGTGTCCTGCCCGAGCATCCACCGCCACACCGTGGCCGAGGCGACCATCGGCAGCAGCCAGGGCAGGAGCAGCAGCGCTCGGATCACGCCGTTCAGCGGGAAGCGGCGGTTGAAGAACAGTGCCAGCGCCATCCCGATCACGAACTGCCCCAGCATCGAGGCGACGGTGAACAGCGCGGTGTTGAGCACCAGTTTCGTGAACAGTCCGGAGGTGAAGACCGCCTGGTAGTTGGACCAGCCGGTGAAGGGGGCCCGTCCGGTGTAGAGGCTGGCGGTGCTGTAGTCCTGGAAGCCCATCACCACGTTCCTGGCGATCGGGTAGCCGAAGAACGCGAGCAGGTACAGCAGGGCGGGCGCCAGGAACAGCCACTGGGCCAGCCGCTCCTGCCGGCGGCGCCGTCGTGGGCCGCCGGCCGGTCCTCCGGCCCGCATGGACCCGGCCGCCCTGGCGCCGGGAATCGTCGAGACCTGGGTCATCCTGCTGTTCCTCCGCCGTAGTTCCGCCGTGGTGGGGTGCGCGAGCCGGGCCGGACGCGCCGGGTCAGCCCTTGGTCGCCGCGGACTGAGCGGTCGTCAGCGCCGCCTGCGGGCTGGCCGCGCCGGTCAGCGCCGACTGCATCGCGGTCTCCAGCGCGGTGGCGATGGCCGGGTACTTGGTGCCGACCACCGCGGTGCGGGACAGCGCGGTGGAGACCTCGGTGACGAACGGCGCCAGCGCCGGGGTGTCCTTGGCGACCTGGGCGGCGGCCGACTGCAGCGAGGGGACGTAGCCGGCCGCCTTGGCGAGCGCGACCTGGTTGGCGCCGGTGTTCATGCAGGCCAGCACCTTCGCGGCGGCCTTCTCCTTGGCCGAGGAGGTCACCGGTACGGTCCACACCTCGCCGCCCAGCGGCACCTTGACGGCGGCACCCGCCGTCGGGACCGGGATCGGGGCGACCCCGTAGTGCAGCCCCTTCGCGGCGTCCAGGGTCGGGAACTGCCACGGCCCGTTGATCATCATGGCCGCCTTGCCGGCGATGAACTGGTCGTTCACGTCGCTCTGCGCCCAGGTCACCACCGACTTGGACATCGAACCGCTCTTGACCAGGCCGCTGACCAGCTGCAGCGACTGGACCGAGGGCGCCGCGTCCAGGTGCTGCAGGTCCCCGCCGTTGGACCAGAAGAAGGGCAGGTACTGCCAGGCGCCCTCGCCGTCGTTGTCCGCCGACATCGCGAAGCCGTAGCGCTTGGGGGTGGTCAGCTTCGCCGCGTCCGCGGTCAGTTCGGCCCAGGTGGTGGGGGGCTTGATGCCCGCCGCGCTCAGCACGTCCTTGTTGTAGAACAGGGCGATCGAGTTCACCCCCGGGGCCAGTCCGTAGACCTTGCCCTGGTAGCTGCCCGCCGAGAGGATCGAGGGGTAGACGCCGGACAGGTCCACGCCCGCGGTGTCGAGCGGGACCAGCGCGCCGGTCTGGGCGATCTGCTGCAGGCTCGGGTTGTCCAGCATCAGCAGGTCCGGCAGCGTGTGCGAGGACAGCTGCTGGAGCACCTTGGGCATCAGCTGCGGATTGGCCACGCTGACATGGGTGACCTTCACGCCGGTGCTCGCCGCGCAGCTGGTCAGGATCGATCCCACCGCGCTGTGCATCGGCTCGGAGGTGTAGTAGTCCGTCGCGGTGAGCGTGAGCGGACCGGCGGGCGCGCTGCCGGTGGCCGCGCCGGAGCTGCAGGCGCCGGCGGTCAGGGCCACACCGGCGGCCATGGTCAGCGCCAGGCCTCGGCGCGGAGATCTGCTGGGACTCCCGATGTTCCTAGCTGCGTTCATGGCTGCCCCTCTCGCGGAAACGTTTCGACGTATCGAAGCGCGAGCGGGAGGGGTTGTCAATGGGAGGTTTCGTTTCCGTGGCTCGCCGGTAACCGCACTTCGCCCGAGTCTCCCTGGTGACGGGTGCACTTGACGTGATGACCGGCGATGGGGGAGGGTCCGGTGCTCGGGGACGATTGCCTCTAGCGATCATCGAATCAATTCGATTAACATCCGGCGGGCAGACCTGTGGCGTCTCGGTGCCCGGGTCCATGAACAGGGAGGACGGGGCATGAGCGTGTTCCGCGAAGTCGACGGCGGTCTCGAATGGCGCGACAGCGAGCAGTTCGTTCGGATCGAGCCCTGGGGTGTCGACAGCGTGCGGGTCCGCTCCGGGGTCGGCGTCCTGATGGAGGACCTGCCCGGGGCGCTGCTGGCCGCACCGCCGGGCTTGCACCCGGTCGTCGAGCTGCCGCCGCCCGGTTCGGTGACCCGTTCCGCCGAGGCCTCCATCGGCGCGGCCGTCGGGATCCAGGGGCCGCCCGCGGTGCTGCTCCACGGCGGGCTGCGGGTCGAGGTCACCCCGGCCGGGGTGGTCCGGTTCCTGGACGCGCAGGGCGAGGAACTCCTCGCCGAGCGGCCGGCCCACTTCTGGTGGCCCGGCCCGCGCAGCTTCAGCCCGCTGGGCGCCGGCCGCTACCGCATCGAGCAGCTGTTCGCGGCCTACGAGGACGAGCGGATCTACGGACTGGGACAGCACCAGCACGGGCTGCTCGACCAGAAGGGCGCCGTGATCGACCTGGTCCAGCGCAACACCGAGGTCAGCATCCCGTTCCTGCTCTCCAGCCGCGGCTACGGCCTGCTGTGGAACAACCCCGCCGTGGGCGCCGTCGAACTGGCCGCCGGCGGCACCCGCTGGATCGCGCACCAGGCCCGGCAGATCGACTACTGGTTCACCACCGCACCCACGCCGGCCGGGATCCTGGCCAACTACGCCGACGCGACCGGCCACAGCCCGGTCCTGCCCGAGTGGGCCACCGGTTTCTGGCAGTCCAAACTGCGCTACCGCACCCAGGAGGAACTGCTCGCGGTCGCCCGCGAGCACCGCAGCCGCGGCCTCCCGCTGTCGGTGATCGTGGCCGACTTCTACCACTGGCCCAGCCTCGGGGACTGGCGCTTCGACGAGGCGGACTGGCCCGACCCCAAGCAGATGGTCGCCGAACTCGACGCCATGGGCGTCAAGTTGATGGTCTCGGTGTGGCCCTCGGTGAACCCGGTCAGTGAGAACTGGCAGCAGCTCAGCGAGCAGGGGCTGCTCATCGGCACCGAGTCCGGGCTGCCCACCCACACCCGGTTCATCGACAAGCCGTCACCGGTCCCGACCCCGGTGGCCTTCTACGACGCCACCAACCCGCAGGCCCGTGCCTTCCTCTGGGACACGATCAGGCGCAACTACGCCGACCTGGGCATCAACGTCTTCTGGCTGGACGCCTGCGAACCGGAGATCGTGCCGCTGCACCACGCCAACCTGCGCTTCTGGGCCGGCAACGGCGCCGAGGTCGGCAATCTGTACCCGCGCGAGCACGCCCGTGCCTTCTGGGAGGGTCTGGCCGCAGGGGCGGCCGCGGGCTCGGGCTCGGGCCCGGGCCACGACGGGATGAGCTTCTCCCGCTCGGCCTGGGCCGGCAGCCAGCGCTACGGCGCCGCCCTGTGGTCCGGCGACATCGGCGTGGACTTCGCGACGCTGCGCCGGCAGATCGCCGCCGGACTCAACACCGCCCTGTCCGGACTGCCCTGGTGGTGCGCCGACATCGGCGGCTTCCACGGCGGCGACCCGGACGACCCCGGCTACCGGGAGGTGATGATCCGCTGGTTCCAGTTCGGCGCCTTCAGCCCGCTGTTCCGGATGCACGGCGACCGGGCCCCGCGCACCCCGCTGGGCCGCGACATCACCGGTGGGCCCAACGAGGTCTGGTCCTACGGCGAGCGCGCCTACGAGATCATGACCGGCTACCTCGCCCTGCGCGAACGGCTGCGCCCCTACCTGCGGCAGCAGATGGAGACCGCCGCCCGCGCCGGCCTGCCGCCGATGCGGGCGCTGTTCCTGGAGTTCCCCGAGGACGCCCGGGCCTGGGAGATCGCGGACCAGTTCCTGCTGGGCCCGGACCTGCTGGTCGCCCCGGTGCTGGAGGCGGGTGCCGAGAGCCGCGAGGTCTATCTGCCGGCGGGCGCCGACTGGACCTGCGCCTGGACCGGCCGGTCCTTCGCCGCCGGACGCACCCACCGCTGCCCGGCGCCGCTGGAGCGGATACCGCTGTTCCTGCGCGACGGCGCAAGCCTTCCGATCCTCGCCGCCGAGCTCGGCTAGACCGGGCGGACGGGTAAAGTCAATGGTCTCTCACCCGATGGAGGCGCAGTGCCGGTAAGGCTGGTCGATGTGGCGCGGCGGGCCGGGGTCTCGCCCAGCACGGTGTCCTACGTGCTCAGCGGCAACCGGCCGATCTCCGCCGAGACCCGGCGCCGGGTCGAGGAGAGCATCGCCGAACTCGGCTTCCGCCCGCACGCAGGCGCTCGCTCGATCCGGCGGCAGAGCACCAACGTGGTCGCCATGGTGCTGCCGATGTTCGCGGACGGTCAGAGCAGCGTCCAGATGCAGTTCGTCTTCGCCGTCCTGCACGCGGCGCGAGCGCAGGGGTACAACCTGCTGCTGCTGACCGCCGAGGACGGCGTCGCCGAGATCAACAACGTGGTCAACAGCGCCATGGTCGACGGCGTCATCGTGATGGAGATCCAGGTCAACGACCCCCGGGTGCCGGTGCTGCGGGCGCTGGACCGGCCCGCGGTGCTGATCGGCACGCCCGACGACGCCGAGAGCCTGGTCCACGTGGACTTCGACTTCGCCGCCGCCGGTGCCATGTGCGTCCAGCACCTGCACGACCTGGGCCACCGTCACATCGGCATGCTGGCCCAGCCCGCCGACACCTTCGCCCGCCAGGCCGGGTTCGCGCTGCGCGCCCGCGACGGCGTGCTGCAGGAACTGACCGACCGCGGGCTGAATCCGACCTGGATCCCGGCGCAGCCCAACCCGGCCGGGGTGGCCGAGGCCATCGAGGAGCTGTTCGGGCAGGACCCGGAGCTGTCGGCGCTGATCGTCTACAACGAGCTCGCGCTGCCCTTCGTCCTGGACCGGCTGCGGCAGCTCGGCCGGCGGGTGCCCGGCGACATGTCGGTCGTCGCGATCTGCCCCGACGACCAGGCCCAGCACCTGCTCCCGGCCGTCTCGGACGTCGCGCTGCCCGCCGCCGAGCTGGGGCGGTTGGCCTTCGAACGCCTGGTCGGACTCATCAGCGGCACCGAGCAGCCGGTGTCCACGCTGCTGGAACCGCACCTGAACCGGCGCGGCAGCGCGGGCCCGCCGCTGCGGCGCTAGCGGGGCGGGGCCGGGCTGGGGGGTGTGCGGATCGATCCGCGCACCCCCCACCCCGTTCAAGCGGGTCCTTCAGCCGGTGGTGACGTCGGCGCTGTCGACGGCGACGTTGAAGCCGCTGCTGCTGGGGTTGTGGTTCCCGGTCACCCTGATGTGCAGGGTGTGCGTGCCGGAGGCCAGCGTCGGGCTGGTCCAGACGACGCCGGAGGCGTTCCGGGTGGGGCTGTAGTCGTCGACGACCGTCTCGGCGCCGCCGTCCAGGGAGACCGCGATCATCTCCTGGTCGACGTCGCGCACGGCGTGCAGCGCGACCCTGGTCCCGCTGAAGGTGAAGGTCGCGGTGGAGCCGGCGGTCTGGCTCCAGTTGGCGGTGCCGTCGTACATGTCGGAGATGCCGTTGGCCAGGCCCCAGCCGGAGCTGTAGGAGAACTGGTCGACCCCGCTGCCGGTGGCGTTGCCGTCTACGGTCACCGTCGTGCCCGAGCTCTGCGTCTGCAGGACGTCGGCGCTGTCCAGCGCGATGGTGCTGCCGCTGCTGCTCGGGTTGCGGTTGCCGGTGGCGGTGACGGTCAGCGTGTGCGCGCCACTGGCCAGGACCAGGCTGGTCCAGACGATCCCGGAGGCGTTGCGGGTGGCCGCGTAGTCGTCCACGGTGACCGGGGCGGAGCCGTCCACCGAGACGGTCATGATGCCCTGGTCGGTGTCGCGGACCGCGTGCAGGGCGACCTGGCTGCCCTGGAACTGGAACTGCGCGGTGGAGCCGGCGGTCTGGGTCCAGTTGGCGGTGCCCGCGTACATGTCGCTGATGCCGTTGGCCACGCCCCAGCCGGAGCTGTAGGAGAACTGGTCGATGCCGGCGCCGGTGCTGTTGGCGTCGACGGTGGTGGTGGCGACCGGGGGAGGCGTCGGGGCGACCCCGTTGGGGGAGAGGGTGACGGTGTACGCGTCGGTCCCGGAGACCACGTTCACCGGGACGCTGATGCTGCCGTTGCTCGGGGTCATCGCCGTGTCGGTGACCGTGATCGGGGTGACCAGCTGGCTCTGGTCCGGGATGCGCTGCACCGTGACGTGCACGGTGCCGCCGGACAGCAGCCAGGGCGTGGCGGACAGCCCGTTGATGGTGACCGTGGTGGTGCCGGTCTGGCCCGAGTTGTTGCCGAGCAGGGCGGTGGCCCGGCCCCGGCTCTGGTCCTCGGTCGCGAAGACGGCCATGCCGCCGCTGTTGCTGCTCGCCGCCCGGACGCCGGTGAGCTGGGCATAGGCCTGGTAGACCCACCACTGCCCGGAGGGCTGCTGGCTGCTGCCGCTGCCGGTCAGCAGCGAGTCCAGGGTGCCGGCCCCGCAGCAGTCGCTCCAGATGGCATGGGCGGCGGCGGTGACCCCGGAGACCGCGAGGCGGTCCAGGAACCAGGCCGAGTAGGCGGAGTTCTGCTGCTGCGAGAAGAGGTACTCGTTGATGGTCATCGGTATCGCCGGGATGCCGTGCGCGGACATCAGGCTGCTCGCGTCCGCTGCGTCAGCGGCGGGGTCGGTACCGAAGTGCCAGTTGAGGACGTTGGGCAGGGTGCCGTCGGCCTTGGTCTGGCCGAGCCAGGAGTCCAGCCAGCTGTGGTTGTAGCCGCTGTAGGAGGGGCCCACGATCTGGGCGGACGGCACCAGGCGGCGGATCTCGCGCACCGCGGTGTCCCACATCTGGTAGTACTGCGCGCTGTTGACGCCGCGTTGCCAGAAGCCGGTGCCGTCCGGCTCGTTCCAGATGTCGTAGCTGACCCTGACGCCCGAGGCCTGGACGTCGGCGACGACCTGGTCGATGAAGGCGGTCCAGTTGGCGCAGTTCCCGTTGTCGCAGGGGTAGACGGTGTTGGTCGGCTGGGTGGTGTCCGCGCCGTACAGGTCCGACACCAGCAGGTGGTAGGTCCCGTTGTACGGCGCCGTCGTCACCCGCTTCGCCTGCGAGAGCGCGGAGTTGATGCGGACCCGGTAGCCGGCGCCGGCGGTGTAGCCGTCGCCGATCCACCCGCCGCCGGCGATCCGGGCACCGCCGCCGCGGAACAGGTCCGCCTGCAACGGCTGCAGCAGGGAGTCGGCCGGACCCGATCCGTCCTGGGTCAGCCCGTACAGGAATCCGGCCCCGGCGTGGGTGGGGGCCGCGCCGGGCTGGGACAGGTCCACGGAGACGGTGGTGTCCGCCGCGCTGGCGTGTGCGGGCGCCGGTGCGGCCAGGAAGGCGCAGGCCAGCGCGGAGGAGGCGAGCAGGGCGAGTACGGCGGAGCGCAGCCGTCCGGTGTTCATCAATTCCCTCCCAGGGGTGGGGTAGGCGGGAGACCATCGTAGAAACGTTTCGACGAATCAAAGCGCGGGCCCATACGACTGTCAATCGGGCAAGCTGACCCACTCTCGGCTGGTCGGTCATTCTTTGGTCATCGAATTGTCGAAAGGATTCGATGACCGTCGCCGACCTGGGGACATCACCGGTTCGGACGCCGGCAGGTGCCGGTGCGCGGCTGTGCGTGGTGTGCTGGTTCCCAGGACGACTAGCGAGGATGTGCGATGGCATTGCCGGTCAAGCCCCCGATCGAGCCGATGCTCGCCAAGGCCGCAGCGTCCGTGCCGACCGGCGGGTACCTGTACGAGCCCAAGTGGGACGGCTTCCGCTGCCTGGTGTTCCGCGACGGCGACGACATCGAGCTGGGCAGCCGCGGCGGCAAGCCGCTGACGCGGTACTTCCCGGAGCTGGTCGCCGCCCTGGCCGAGGCACTGCCGCCGCGCTGCGTGCTGGACGGGGAGATCGTGGTGGTCCAGGGCAGTCGGCTCGACTTCGACCGGCTCGCCGACCGGATCCATCCGGCCGAGTCGCGGATCCGGCTGCTGGCCGAGCAGACCCCGGCCACCTTCGTGGCCTTCGACGTGCTCGCGGTCGACGACGAGGACCTGATGGGTCGTCCGCTGGCCGAGCGGCACGAGGTGCTGGCGCGGCTGTTCGCGCCGCACCCGCAGGTGCGGGTGTCCCGCGCCACCCAGGACGTCGAGCTGGCCCGGACCTGGTTCCGGACTTTCGAGGGCGCCGGGCTCGACGGCGTGGTCGCCAAGCCGCTGGACGGCGCGTACCGACCCGGCGAGCGGGCGATGGTGAAGGTCAAGCACGAGCGCACGGCCGATGTGGTGGTGGCCGGGTACCGGCTGCACAAGAGCGGCCCGGTGGTCGGATCGCTGATGCTGGGTCTGTACCTGGAGCCGGGCGTGCTCAACTACGTCGGCGGCGCGAGCGCCTTCACCACGGTCCGGCGTGCCGAACTCGTCGACGAGCTGGCGCCGCTGGTGCTGGGCGAGGGGGAGGAACACCCCTGGCTCGGCGAGGACGACGGCGGGCACCGGCGCCCGGGCGCGCTCAACCGCTGGAACGCCGGTAAGGACCGGTCCTTCGTGGCGCTGCGTCCGGAACTGGTCTGCGAGGTGCGCTACGACCAGCTGCAGGCGGACCGGTTCCGGCACAATGCCCGGTTCCTGCGCTGGCGTCCGGACCGGCAGCCCGAGTCCTGCGGCTACGACCAGCTGGACCTGCCGGCCGCCTACGACCTCGCCGACGTGCTTGGCCCGGCCGCGTCGTCCTAGTCCGCTACCCCTATCCGCTACCCCTGGTCCGCGTCGTGGCGGGCCTTGGACGGCTGGACGCGCTTGGGTTCGCCGGGCATCTTCGGGAAGTCGGGCGGATAGGGCAGATCGCCGAGCCCGCGGTCGTGCTCGTCCCGCTCGGCCATCTCCAGCAGCGCGTCCAGGGTGGCCGGCGCCTCGTCGAGGGACTCGTGCGCGTCGCCGCGTTCGGCGAGCAGCGCGGGGACGGTGCGCACGGTGAAGTCCTCGGGGGCGACGTCGGCGAGCTCGGTCCAGCGCACCGGCATCGAGACCGTGGCCTCCGGGGTGGCGCGGGTGGAGTAGGCGGCGGCGAGCATCCGGTCCCGGGCCATCTGGTTGAAGTCGGCGAAGATCCGCTCGCCGCGCTCCTCCTTCCACCAGGAGGTGGTGAACAGCTCGGGGCGGCGGCGCTCCAGTTCACGGGCGAGGGCGATGACCGCGCGCCGGGTCTCGACGAAGGACCAGCGCGGTTCGATCCGGACCAGCACGTGCAGGCCGCGCCCGCCGGAGGTCTTCACGAAGGGCACCATGCCGAGCTCGGTGAGCAGCGCCTCGGCCTCGGTGGCGGCCTCGACCGCCTCGGCGAAGCCGGTGCCGGGCTGCGGGTCGAGGTCCAGCCGCAGCTCGTCGGGGTGGTCGGTGTCCTCGCGGCGCACCGGCCACGGATGCAGTTCCAGGGCGTTCATCTGCACCGCCCACAGCGCCGTCGCCGGCTCGGTCACGCAGACCTCACGGCCGGTACGGCCGCTCGGGAAGGTCACCTCGGCCGTCTGCACCCAGTCGGGAAGGCCCTTGGGCGCGTGTTTCGTGTAGAACGAGCTGCCGCCGTCGAGGCCGCCGGGGAAGCGGTGCAGCGCCATCGGCCGTCCCGCGAGCGAGCGCAACAGCCCTTCGGCGACGGCGACGTAGTACTCGGCGAGGTCGAGCTTGGTGACCCCGACGGCCGGATAGCAGACCCGCTCCGGCGAGGAGATGCGCACCTCACGCCCGGCGACGGTGACGAACGCCTCGCTGCTGCTCATGACCGTAGGCTAAGCGCCCGCAGTGGCCGCCGCATGCGGAGTGCCGGGCCGCAGTGTCGGCCCTGCCGGGCCTCTGCCGGGCCCCTGCCGGGCCTCTGCCGGATCTGGTCGGGGTCCGGTTCGGTCCCATGCCGGTCACGGCCGGCAGGCGCGGTGCACGAGGCTCTGCCACCCCTGCACGAGTCGGTTCTCCATCCGTGGCGCGTCCACGGCGAGGTCGTCGGCGGACAAGTGGAGCAGCAGCGGGCCGTCCAGGGCGGCGGTGAGCTGGACGGCCAGGATGTCGGGATCGACGGCGCCGAGCCGGATCTGCCCGAGCAGCATCCGGATGTGCATCCGGGACAGCGGCGTCTCGGTGCCGGCCGGGACGGCCTGGCTGCCGTCCAGGGCGGCCCGGGCGATGTCACGGTGCGCGAACAGGAAGCCGATCCGGGCCCGGCCGTAGGCCACCAGCCGGTCCAGGGCGTCGGCGTCGGGGCCCAACGGCGGCGGACCGGAGAGGACTTGTTGCTGGAACTGCTGCTCCTCGTCGTCCAGCAGGGCCTGGAAGATGCCGGCGCGGGTGCCGAACCGGCGGAACACCGTCCCCTTGCCCAGCCCGGCCCGTTCGGCCAGCCCGTCCATGGTGAGCCGGTCCGCGCCGTCCTCGGCGAGCATCTCGCGGGCGGTGGCCAACAGGTGCAGCCGGTTCCGTGCGGCGTCGGCGCGTTCGGCACGCGGCACGCCCAGGGGCAACAGGGGTCCGTCCACGGGCCTCACCCTACCCGGCCGGAATAGTAAGCGGGGTAAAGTCCGTTTATCCCCGCACAAGGCGGCGGCGACGCCGACACCGACCTGGAGGCAGTGATGGAGAAGACCCAGGAGATCGAATTCGGGCTGGACTCGTTCGGCGAGGTGAGTGCGGATTCCTCCGGACGGCTGCTGACCGATGCCGAGACCGTACGGCTGATGATCGACGAAGCGGTGCTCGCCGAGTCGGTCGGCGTCGCCTCGTACAACATCGGCGAGCACTACCGGGACCAGCACGTGGACTCGGCCGGCCCGGTCATCCTCGCGGCGATCGCCGGCCGGACCGAACGCATCCGGCTGGGCACGTCGGTGACCGTGCTGAGCACCCAGGACCCGGTGCGGCTGTACGCCGAGTTCGCGACCCTGGACGCGGCGTCGAAGGGCCGGGCGCAGCTCATCGTCGGGCGGGCCTCCTCGACGGAGTCGTTCCCGCTGTTCGGATTCGACCTCGCCGACTACGACACCCTGTTCGAGGAGAAGCTCGACCTGCTGCTGCACCTGCTCCGGGACCAGCCGGTCACCTGGTCCGGCACCGTCCGCTCCGCCCTGGTCGACCAGCGGGTGCACCCGGCCGTCGGTGCCGACGGCATCCCGGTCTGGGTCGGCGTGGGCGGCACGCCGGAGTCGGTGGTCCGGGCCGCCTACTTCGGCCTGCCGCTGATGATCGCCGTCATCGGCGGCAACCCGAGCCGGTTCGCAGGCCACGTCGACCTCTACCAGCGCGCACTCGACCAGTTCGAGCGTCCGCGGCTGCCGGTGGGGATGCATTCGCTCGGGCTGGTGGCCGGCACTGACGAGGAGGCCAGGTCCGCCTACTGGCCGCACTGGAAGGCGGTCATGGACGCGGCCTCCAAGGAGCGGGGCTTCGCGCCGCCCTCCCTCCGCCGCTACGAGGAGGAGATCGCGGAGGGAGCCCTGTTCGTGGGATCGCCGGAGACGGTCGCCCAGAAGATCGCCACCAGTGTCCGCGCACTGGGCCTGAGCCGCTTCGACCTCAAGTACGACATCGGACGACTCCCGCTGGAGCACCGCGCCGCCTCCATCGACCTCTACGGCCGCGAGGTGATCCCCAGGGTCCGCGACCTCCTCGCGGACCGCCCGGCCCCGGCCGACCCGCACCCGGCCGATCAGTTGGCGTAGGGATTCCCCGGGTTCCGGATCCGCGCCGAGTCACCTCGGTGGACAACGGATGGTTGTGGATCGGGGGCAGCGAGGTTGTTTGACCTGCGGCTGTGCCAGTCGGTTAGCTCTCACCGATCAACTTCGGTCTGTTTCGGGTGAGGCATCAGGAGGGGCGCTGACCATGCTGGGCAGGAGACCGTTGGGGCGGCAGTTCGGCTGGTTGTGGGCGGCGTACGCGGTCAGCGCCTATGGGTCGGGGCTGGGGTTCGGCGCGTTCCCGCTGATCGCCGTGCTGGTGCTGCACGCCGGCCCCGCCGAGGTGTCCGGACTGTCCGCGGTGGGGCCGGCGGTGGGTGCGCTGATCGCGGTGCCGCTCGCGCCGTGGGTGGAGTTCCGGCGCAAGCGCCCGGTCATGATCGCCATGGACCTGACCCGGTTCGCGGCCATGGCGACGATCCCGGTCGCCTATGCCTTCGGCCGGCTCGGGTTCGTCCAGTTGCTGGTGGTCTCGGCCGTGATCGCCGCGGCCAAGATCGCCTTCAACGCGGCCAGCGGCAGCTACCTCAAGTCCCTGGTCCGGCCGGACGACCTGCTGGTCGCCAACGCCCGGTTCGAGTCCACGAACTGGAGCTCCATCGCGGGCGGGCCGCCGCTGGGCGGGGCGGCGATCGGCCTGTTCGGACCGGTCACCACGGTGGTTGCCGACGCGCTCAGCTACCTGCTCTCCGCGCTGGGCGTCACCGCGATCCGCGGCCGGGAGGAAGCACCGCAACCTGCGGGCAACGGCCCGACCCGGGCGGGCGCCCTGCTCGACGGCTGGCGACACATCCTGGGCCATCCCGGTCTGCGGGCGCTCTACCTCAACAACCTGCTCGTCGGCGGGCTGATCATGGCCACCGAGCCGCTGCTGTCCGTGCTCCTGCTGCGCCAACTCGGCTTCCCGCCCTGGCAGTACGGCCTCGCCTTCGCCGTCCCCTGCCTCGGCGGACTCATCGGCTCCCGGCTGGCCCGCCGCGTCGTGGCCCGCTACGGTCGGCAGGCGGTCTTCCGGACCGTCGGCACCCTGCGCGCTATCTGGCTGATCGGCCTGGTCTTCGTCCGTCCCGGTATCGTCGGCCTGCTCACCGTGATAGCGGTCGAACTGGCGATCATCATCAACATGAGCCTGTACACCCCGGTCCTCGCCACCTACCGGCTCGAACACACCCCCAAGCACCTGGTCGCCCGCACCCTGTCGGCCTGGTCCATCGGCCAACAGGCGTCCATCGCCGTCCTCACCGCACTCGCCGGGCTGCTCGCCGACGCCACCGGCCCGCGCACCGGCCTCGCGGTGGCAGGACTGCTCATCCTGACCACCCCGCTCCTCCTTCCCCGCCGCGAGCCCGCACCCCAGCCGCAGCCGGAACTGGTCCCCAGCGACTCGTGACCAGCGACTCGTGACGGCGCCGAGGAACGTCCGTGTGGACGACCAGCTGACCTGCGGTGTCCCCGGCTCAGCCCTGCGCCAGCTCTGC
This sequence comes from Streptacidiphilus jeojiensis, assembly GCF_042510965.1. Classification (NCBI taxonomy): domain Bacteria; kingdom Bacillati; phylum Actinomycetota; class Actinomycetes; order Kitasatosporales; family Streptomycetaceae; genus Streptacidiphilus; species Streptacidiphilus jeojiensis. The sequence continues at coordinate 15,960 of NZ_JBEUKS010000024.1, read as the reverse complement.
CACCGGCTGCCATGCCTCCCACGTCGCGAGACGCTGCTCGTAGTCGGCCTTGGCGATGCCCAGCGGCGCCGTACCGAGGAAGCAGCGCAGTGGCGGCTCGTCGGCATCGACGATCTTCAGCACGGCTGCGGCCGACGCGGTCGGATCGCCCGGCGTGCCGACGCGCTTGCGGCGCTGCTCCTGCACCTCCTTGTGGAAGTCGGCGTACGCGGGCAACGGCTGGGACGTGCTCGACGAGGACCCCGCCCAGTCGGTGGCGAACCCACCCGGCTCGATCAGCGTGACCTTGACGCCGAACGGCGCCACCTCCTGCGCCAGCGCCTGGCTCATGCCTTCGAGTGCCCACTTGGACGCGTGGTAGATCCCGACCAGGGGGAAGGCGCTGATGCCGCCGATGGAGGAGACCTGGAGAATGTGGCCGCTGCCCTGCTCACGCAGGAACGGCAGCGCCGCCTGCGTGACCCACAGGGCGCCGAACAGGTTGGTCTCCAGTTGCGCCCGTGCTTCGGCCTCGGTGAGTTCCTCGACCAGGCCGAAGTGGCCGTAACCGGCGTTGTTGACCACCACGTCCAGGCGGCCGAACCGCTCGTGCGCCTGCTGCACGGCGGCGAAGTCGGCGTCACGGTCCGTCACGTCGAGACGGAGCGGCAGAAGCCGATCGCCGTACTTCTCGCGGAGGTCGTCCAGCGCGGAGAGGTCACGCGCGGTCGCGGCCACCGAATCGCCGCGTTCGAGCGCGGCGATCGCCCACTCCCTGCCGAAGCCGCGGGAGGCACCGGTGATGAACCAGATCTTCTGCGCCATGCTGTGCTCCTCGGGAAACTCGTCATCCGCGCGGTCGACACGTCGCGGTACTCGTCCCACCAGTCAACACCTGAGAGTGGACTCGAACGCAACCGCAACGGCTGCCTGCCCACTCGACAACGGCCCTGACCAGGAGTACCGAATACCGATCAGTTGGGGTAGGGGTTCCTCAGGGTCATCGGGGTGCGTGCGATGTCCAGGGCGGGCTGGGGGAAGCGGGGGCCTGCGGTGTAGTAGCGGGCACGGGTCCGGCCGACCGGTTCGAGGATCTGTGCGGTGACGAGGTCGCGGAGGTCACGTTGCGCCTGTTGCAGGCTCAGGCCTTCGGCGTGCTCGTAGCGTGAGCGGCGGACGCGGCCGGCCATGGCCACGTCGTGCAGGGCGGTCACGGTGCGCTCGTCCAAGCTCATGTTCTCGGCGAACTCGGACAACGATCCCCAGGCCCGCCCGGAGCGGTCGAATCGGCCTTGGACGGTCTGGGCCTGCTGGTGGTAGGCAGTCAGATTGAAGCGGATCCAGCTGGAGACGTCCTGGTCAGGGACGTACTCCGGTCCTCGATCGGCGAGCTCGCGGTAGTACTCCCAGGTGTTCCCGGGGCGGCCCAGCCAGGCCTCGATGGACGAGAACTCCGGGGCCAGGACGCCTTCGCGGGCGATCATGAGCGTCTGTAGCGAACGGGACATCCTGCCGTTCCCGTCGGCCCAGGGGTGGATGGAGACGAGGTGCAGGTGCGCCATGGCGGCCCGCACCAGGAGGTGGGTTCCGTCATCGACGTTGAGCCAGTCGACAAGTTCCTGCACCAGCGCGGGAACGCCTTCGGCGTTCGGAGCCGTGTACGCCGCGATGCTGGGGTCGCGGGCGTCGGTGACGTACACCGGGCCGCGACGCCACTGACCTGCCGGCTTTCGCGCAGCATGGCGATGGCCCTGCAGTATCCAGTGCAGTGCGTTGAGCAGGCCCTTGCTGTAGCTGAAGTCTCCGGCGTCGTGGAGTGTCTGGATGTACGTCATCATCCGTTGGTAGGCGAGGGTCTCCTCGCGGTTCTCCTCGGAGACCTCGACATCGCGCTCACCGTCCATCAGATCCTCGACATCGACCGTGGACACCTTGAACCCCTCGATGGAGTTCGAGGCAGCAACGGCGTCGGCCGTCAGAAACTTCCTGAGCCCAGCAGTCCACTTTGACGGCGTAGCGCGCACCTGGTGCCGCAGAGCATTCCGCATACGGTCGATCTCGCTGAGCACCTGTTCATCGACGGCGCCGAGAGCGGGGGTCGGGTAGAGCATGCGAGGATAATATGTTGACGCAGTCATCACGTCAAACGCAATTCGGAGTGTTGCCGCCGCCTCCGTCTCGACCTCGCCTCCGAGGTCGCACGGCGTCTGCTTCCGCTAGGTCCGGCGCTGAGAGCCCCTGTCGCCCTCGATTGAGAGTGACAGGGGCTCGGGTGCTACTGGTGAGGGCCGGGTTGCCGCAGCCGCTCAGATGTCGAAGTAGAGCTCGAACTCGTGCGGGTGGGGGCGGAGGGAGACCGGGAGGATTTCGTTGGTGCGCTTGTAGTCGATCCAGGTCTCGATCAGGTCCGGGGTGAAGACGCCGCCGGCGAGGAGGTAGTCGTGGTCGGCCTCCAGGGCGTTCAGGACGGCCGGGAGGGTGGCGGGGACCTGGGGGACCGAGGCGTGCTCGTCGGGGGCGAGCTCGTAGAGGTCCTTGTCGACCGGCTCCAGCGGCTCGACCTTGTTCTTGATGCCGTCCAGGCCCGCCATCAGCATCGCCGAGAAGGCGAGGTAGGGGTTGGAGGACGGGTCGGGCGCGCGGAACTCGATGCGCTTGGCCTTGGCGTTGGCGCCGGTGATCGGGATGCGGATCGCCGCGGAGCGGTTGCGCTGCGAGTAGACCAGGTTGACCGGGGCCTCGAAGCCGGGGACCAGGCGGTGGTAGGAGTTCACCGTCGGGTTGGTGAAGGCCAGCAGCGACGGGGCGTGCTTGAGCAGGCCGCCGATGTAGTAGCGGGCCATGTCGGAGAGGCCGGCGTAGCCCTGCTCGTCGTAGAAGAGCGGGGAGCCGTCGCTCCACAGCGACTGGTGGCAGTGCATGCCGGAGCCGTTGTCGCCGAAGATCGGCTTGGGCATGAAGGTCGCGGTCTTGCCGTTCCGCCAGGCGACGTTCTTGATGATGTACTTGAACAGCATCAGGTCGTCGGCGGCGGCCAGCAGGGTGTTGAACTTGTAGTTGATCTCGGCCTGGCCGGCCGTGCCGACCTCGTGGTGCTGGCGCTCCACGGTCAGCCCGGAGGCCTCCAGCTCCAGCGACATCTCGGCGCGCAGGTCGGCGAAGTGGTCCACCGGCGGGGCCGGGAAGTAGCCGCCCTTGTAGCGGACCTTGTAGCCGCGGTTGCCGCCCTCCTCGACGCGACCGGTGTTCCAGGCGCCGGCCACGGAGTCGATCTCGTAGAAGGACTTGTTCTGCTTGGTCTCGAAGCGGACGTCGTCGAAGACGTAGAACTCGGCCTCGGGACCGAAGTAGGCGGTGTCGGCGATGCCGGAGGAGGCCAGGTAGGCCTCGGCCTTCTTGGCCACGTTGCGCGGGTCGCGGCTGTACTGCTCGCCGGTGATCGGGTCGTGGATGAAGAAGTTGATGTTGAGGGTGGAGTCCTTGCGGAAGGCGTCGAGCTGGGCCGTGCTCAGGTCCGGGATCAGGGCCATGTCGGACTCGTGGATCGCCTGGAAGCCGCGGATCGACGAGCCGTCGAACATCAGCGTCTCGGCGGGGTCGAAGGACCCGGCCGGAACGGTGAAGTGCTGCATCACGCCCGGGAGATCGCAGAACCTGACGTCGACGAACTTGACGTCGTTCTCCGAGATGTAGCGGGACACCTCGTCGGCGTTGTTGAACATCCATCCTCCTCGGGCCCGGCAAGCGCCAGGGTTGCAGCTCGGTTGGCGTCACGGCCGGCCGCCGGTCCCGCCGGCGGTACCGGTGTGGCCACGATAGGAACAGGCCGTTTCTCGCTTGTGACTCGTATGTTTCGTGGATGTTAACCGCAGCAGGTCAAGGAGGAGAAAAGCCTTGTGGTTCCTGGGTTCGGCCGGAACGGCGCCGAGAGCAGGGGTTCACTCGTTGGGGAGTGGACTAGACCACTGGACCGGCTCATCGGGAAACCGGCACCCGGGCGCAATTCGGTAGAGCTCGGGCGGATACTGTGGCGTTGTGGAAGACAGCAGAAAAGTCATCGGATCGTGGATCGAAGGCCCTCAGGTCGGCGGCTCGCCGGTGGACGGCGCGGGGGCGTACCGGGGCCAGCGGTTGGGGCTGCCCGAGCAGGGCAGCGGATCGCTCGCCTCGACCGGGCGCCGCCTCGCCGCGGTCGTCATCGACTGGTGGCTGTGCGCGCTCATCTCCTACGGGCTGGTCGCGCACGGCAACACGGTGCTCGCCAACTACTGGGCGATGTTCGTGTTCTTCGTACTGAGCCTGCTCACCGTCGGCACCATCGGCAGCAGCCCCGGCAAGCGGCTGCTCGGCCTGCGAGTGGTCCGGCTGGACGGTGGCCGGGCCTCGCTGGGCCAGGTGGCGCTGCGCACCTTCCTGCTGCTGCTGGCCATCCCCGCGGTGGTCTGGGACCGGGACGGCCGCGGGATGCACGACCGGGCCGTGGGCACGGTCGAGGTGCGGATGTAGCAGGTCGGGCCTGGACGCAGCAGGTCGGACCCGGCCGGGTCGGTCGGGCAGGCGGGCCACCTGCAGAGCGTGAAGGCGTGAAGGACGACGGCCCCGGCCGCGCCCCCTCCGAGTGGGGGCGCGGCCGGGGCCGTTCTACGTATCTGTGGGTGCTGCTGCGGTTCCCGGTCGGGCGCTCAGCGCGGCCGGCCGCCCTTGGGCATCCGTGCGCCCTTGGGCAGCGGACCCTTGGGGATCGGGGCGTTGGTCATCAGGTCGCCCATCGCCCGCAGCCGGTCGTTGATCTGGGTGACCTGCGACGCGGGGAGGGTCCGGGACATCCGGGTCAGGTGCAGCTGGAGCTTCTTCAGCGGGATCTGGCCCTCTTCGTCGCCGACGATGATGTCGATCACCGGCACCTCGCCGACGACCCGGCTCATCTTCCGCTTCTCGGCGGCCATCATCGGACGCAGCCGGTTGATGTTGCCCTCGCCGACCAGCACGATGCCCGGGCGGCCCACGGCGCGGTGCACCGCGTCCTGCTGGCGCGTCGCCGCGACCACCGGGGTGATCGTCCAGCCGCGCTTGATGTTGTTCAGGACGGCGGCGGCCGCACCGGGCTGCCCGTCCATCTGCCCGAAGGCAGCCTTCTCGGCCCTGCGGCCGAAGACCACGACAGCGGCCAGCAGCCCCGCGAAGAGGCCCAGCACGCCCAGGTAGATCGGGTGTCCGATCAACAGGCCGATAACCAGGAGCACCGCGAAGGTGCCGAGCCCGATACCGGCGATGATGAGACCGATCTTCGGGTCGACCCGCTTGGTCATGGTGTACGCCAGACGGATCTGCTTCAGCCGTCCGGGGTTTTCGTCGGTGGTTTCCTGCCTCGCCATGCCGCCATCGTACGGTGCGACTGATCCGGTTACCCAAGCCCGGGGGTCGGAAACCGTATCGGGTTGATCTCGTTGCGGCAGTCGGCCGACCGGAGCGCCGGGGGCGCGGCTGCGGGAGGGTCGGCCGACGGGGCGTCAGCGGGCCGCGCGGACCAGTACCCGGCGGACGTCCTCACGGTCCTGGGCGTGCCGGCGGTTCTCGCAGACCGCGTCCCAGGCGTTGCGCCGGGCCGTCTGCTGTCCGCCGCGGAGCAGGACCGACTCCGCCATCCGCAGGGCGCCTTCGAGCAGGCCGCCGCTCAGACTCGTGCTGATGTGGCCGGTGACGGGCTGCTCCGCACCGGGTCGTACGTGTTTCGTCGACTGCATCCTGAACCACTCCCCTCGTGGTCGTGCTGTCCGGAACGTGTACTCCGACGTGCGCTGCCGCGCTTCCGCACTGCTGCGCAGTCCGGTCCGGGGTGCCGCCGCGGTCGGACAACCCTGTTCGGCGGCGGCCACCCCCATCGTCACCACACCGTGTTACCGCGCGGTGACCCCCGGGTCAAACATGCATGAAGCCCTGTGGCGGCTTTCACACGTCTTGTTCAGACGGTGGCGCCGCGGCGTTCCAGGGCCTGGCGGTAGAGCCGTCCGGCGCGGTACGAGGAGCGGACCAGCGGTCCCGACATGACGCCGGCGAAGCCGATCTCCTCGGCCTCCTGCTGCAGCTCCACGAACTCCTGCGGCTTGACCCAGCGCTCCACCGGGTGGTGCCTGGGGGAGGGGCGCAGGTACTGGGTGATGGTGATCAGCTCGCAGCCGGCCTCGTGCAGGTCGCGCAGGGCCTCGCTGACCTCCTCACGGGTCTCGCCCATGCCCAGGATCAGGTTGGACTTGGTGACCAGGCCGACCGCCCGGGCCTCGGTGATGACCTTCAGTGAGCGCTCGTAGCGGAAGCCGGGGCGGATCCGCTTGAAGATCCGGGGCACCGTCTCGACGTTGTGCGCCAGCACCTGCGGACGGGACGAGAAGACCTCGGCCAGCTGCTCGGGGACGGCGTTGAAGTCGGGGATCAGCAGCTCGACGCCGGTGGTACCGGTGGGCCGGTCGGCGGTCACTGCGTGGATCTGACGCACCGTCTCGGCGTAGAGCCAGGCGCCGCCGTCCTCCAGGTCGTCGCGGGCGACGCCGGTGATGGTGGCGTAGTTGAGGTCCATGGTGAGCACGGACTCGGCGACCCGGCGCGGCTCGTCACGGTCGAAGGCGGCCGGCTTGCCGGTGTCGATCTGGCAGAAGTCGCAGCGCCGGGTGCACTGGTCGCCGCCGATGAGGAAGGTGGCCTCGCGGTCCTCCCAGCACTCGAAGATGTTGGGACAGCCGGCCTCCTGGCAGACCGTGTGCAGCCCCTCCTTCTTCACCAGCGACTGGAGGGCCGTGTACTCGGGCCCCATCTTCGCCCGGGTCTTGATCCACTCCGGCTTCCGCTCGATCGGGGTCTCGCTGTTGCGGACCTCCAGACGCAGCATCTTCCGACCGTCAGGTGCGACAGCGGACACGTAGCGGCTCCCTCAATGTTGATGTGGTGCGAGCGTTGGTGGTGCGGGCTCTGACTTCCAGGCGGTCCCCCCAGGGTACGCCTGTGATTCCATGGGCCGGTCGGCCCCCGGGCCGACCTTCAGACGGCAACAGCGTCGGACGGCAGCTGATTCCCGGCCGGATCCCCGAGCACCTCCTGGAGGTGCCGCCGTACCGCGGGCAGCGCCTCGGAGACGGTGACGTCCCGGCCCAGCTCGGTGCTGAGCGAGCCCACCCCGGCGTCACGGATGCCGCAGGGGATGATCTGGTCGAACCAGGTCATGTCGGGGTCGCAGTTGAGGGCGAAGCCGTGCATGGTCACGCCCCGGGCGACGCGGACGCCGATGGCCGTCAGCTTGCGGTCGTCGCCGCGCTGGCCGGCGTTGGAGGCGGCGTACTCGGGGCCGGCGAGCCGCGGGTCCAGGCCGAGCTTGGCGCCCATCCGCAGGGTCAGCGCGCCGAAGTCGACCACCTTGTCCTGGTCCACCACCGCGCCCGGCAGCTCCTCGCCCAGCACCCACACGCCGCTGCGGCCCTCGATCCGGGTGGTCGCCACGCCGAAGTCGGCGCAGGCTCGGATCAGTGCCTCCTCCAGGCGGCGCACATAGGCGACCACGTCCATCGGCTCGGGCAGCTTCACGATCGGGTAGCCGATCAGCTGGCCCGGCCCGTGCCAGGTGATCTCGCCGCCCCGGGTCACCTCGACCACCGGGGTGCCGTCCAGCGGGTAGTCCTCGCGGCGGGTGCGGCGGCCCGCGGTGTAGACGGGCTGGTGCTCCAGCAGCAGGACGGTGTCGGGGATCTCGTCGGCGACCCGCAGGGCGTGCAGCCGCTGCTGTTCGGCCAGGGCCTCCTGGTAGGGGACCGCCCGTTCGCCGATGCCCAGCTCTACAAAGCGCAGACTCTCGCCCACCGCAACCGACCCTCTTCCGTCCGTCCTCTGCTCCTGGCCACTCTACGACTGCCGGACGGCGTGGATGGGATGACAGATATTGAAATCTGTCATCCCATAGTGCATGGTTGTCAGTGGCAGGTTGAAGACCCCGAAAGGACCTCCCCTCATGGACCTCCGTCAGCTCGGCAGCACCGGCCCCCGCGTCTCCGCCATCGGCCTCGGCGCCATGGGCATGTCCGGAATGTACGGTCCCGCCGACGAGACCGAGTCGATCGCCACCGTCCACGCGGCGATGGACGCCGGCGTCACGCTCATCGACACCGGCGACTTCTACGGCATGGGCCACAACGAACTCCTGATCCGCGACGCGCTGCGCAGCAGTGGCCGCAACCGCGACGAGGTGCAGATCAGTGTGAAGTTCGGCGCCCTGCGCGACGCCGACGGCGGCTGGTGGGGCAACGACGCCCGCCCGCAGGCCGTCAAGAACTTCCTCGCCTACTCGCTGGGCCGGCTGGGCACCGACCACATCGACGTCTACCGCCCGGCCCGGCTGGACCCCGCCGTCCCGATCGAGGAGACCGTCGGCGCCATCGCCGAGCAGATCCAGGCCGGGCACGTGCGCCACATCGGCCTCTCCGAGGTGGGCGCCGAGACGCTGCGCCGCGCCCACGCCGTGCACCCGATCGCCGACCTGCAGATCGAGTACTCGCTGATCTCCCGCGGCATCGAGGCCGAGATCCTGCCCACCGCCCGTGAGCTGGGCATCGGCATCACCGCCTACGGTGTGCTCTCCCGCGGTCTGATCAGCGGCCACTGGCGCGCCGACCAGGCCGTGGCGCCGGGCGACTTCCGCGGCATCAGCCCCCGCTTCGCGGCCGGCAACGTGGACACCAACCTCCGGCTGGTCGAGGCCCTGCGGGCGGTCGCCGAGGCCAAGGGCGCCACCGTCGCCCAGACCGCCATCGCCTGGGTGCTGGCCCAGGGCGAGGACATCGTGCCGCTGGTCGGCGCCCGTCGCCGGGAGCGGCTGAGCGAGGCGCTGGGGGCGCTGGACCTCAAGCTCGAAGCCGACGACCTGGCCGCGATCGAGGCCGCGGTCCCGGTCGGCGCCGCCGCGGGCGACAGGTATGTTGCTGCTCAGATGGCACACCTGGACAGCGAGAAGTAGGGCCGGACGACACGCGATGGCGGAAACAGCGCTCACCACCGAGCAGATCATCGAGGCGGCGGAGGACGTGCTGCGCCGCTTCGGGCCGGCCAAGGCCACGGTGGTCGACGTGGCCCGGGCGCTCGGGGTGAGCCACGGCACGGTCTACCGCCACTTCCCCAGCAAGGCGGCGCTGCGGGCGGCGGTGACCCGGCGCTGGCTGGACCGTGCGCACGCGGCGCTGCCGGCGATCGCCACCGGGTCGCAGTCGCCGGACCGGCGGCTCCGGCTCTGGCTGGAGGCCCTGTACGGGGCCAAGAAGCGCAAGGCCCTGGACGACCCGGAGCTGTTCGCCACCTACTCGGTGCTGGCCGCCGAGAGCGGCAGCGTGCTCGACGAGCACCTCACGACGCTGGAGTCGCAGCTCGCCGTGATCATCGCGGAGGGCCAGGACGACGGGATATTCGCCCGTGACGGTGATCCGCTGACCCTGGCTCAGATCGTGTTCCAGGCCACCGCCCGCTTCCACGACCCGGTCTACGCACCGCTCTGGTCCGCCCCGGCCGCGGACCGCGACTTCGCCGCCCTGGTCGGCCTGGTGCTGCGGGGGCTCGCGGCGCGCTGACATCCGTTCGTCCCCCACCGGCACCGGGTCGGTGGGGGACGTTGTCACGGTCGTCACCCTTGTCGCCTCAACGAGGGGCTGTTGTCACTCGATCGGACGAACGTGGAGACGTATTCGGCCATACGGGTCAAATGCTCGCTACATTCACGCCGTTCCCGTAGGGAGCTCGCGGGGCGTTCCGGGGAGCGCACCCCGGTGCCGCCGAGAGCCCCCGGAAGGTGAGTGTCCTATGCCCCAACGGCCAGTAACCGAGCGGCCGTCGACCGAGCCGCGTCCGGACCGCAACCCGGTCCAGGACCACCCTCGGTCGGTCGACCACCGGATCAGCCCGCCCCGGGCTTTGGAGCCACCCATGAGCCCCGGTCCGACCCGTCCCGTCCCGCACCAGCCCGCGCAGCCGGAGGTCCGCTCCCAGGCCGACCGGTCGCAGAACGCGCGGCTGGCCGCGCTGATCGAGGAGGCCGGCTTCTCCCACGCCGGCCTCGCCCGCAGGGTGGACCAGCTCGGCCTGGAGCACGGCCTGGACCTGCGCTACGACAAGACCTCGGTCACCCGCTGGCTGCGCGGACAGCAGCCCCGGGGGGCCACCCCCGCGCTGATCGCCGAGGTGTTCACCCGCCGCCTCGGCCGCCGGCTGAGCGCCCAGGACCTCGGCCTGGACGCCTGTGCGCCGGTGTACGCGGGGCTCGAGTTCGCCGAGACCCCCGCCGAGGCGGTGGACATCGTCAGCAGCATGTGGCGCAAGGACACCGGAGCCCACTCCGAGCTGCGGCGGATCGCCTTCACCCCGGCCGGCCTGGTGGTCCCGAGCCGGGACTGGCTGATCGGCCGCACCGACGACCGGGTGGCCAGGGAGACCCCGCAGGAGCTGGGCATCGCCGCACCGCCGCTCCGTCCGGGGCTGCGCCCCGGACTGCCCGGCATCCCCGCGCAGTCGCGTCGCCCGCTCACCCCCGGAGCGCTGGGGGTCCAGCCCGCGGGCTCGGGCGGGATCGGCCACGGCGAGGCGCTGCCCGCGCCGGCCCCGGCCCACGCGCCGCGCGGCCTGCAGCGGGTCGGCCGCGGTGACGTCGCGGCGGTCCGCGCGGTCGGCGACCTGTTCCGCTCGCTGGACAACGCCTACGGCGGCGGCCACGCCCGGCAGGCGCTGATCCGCTACCTGGAGAGCGAGGCCGAGCCCATGCTGCGCGGCCGCTACAGCGAGCCCATCGGCCGCTCACTGTTCGGCGCCGTCGCCGACCTGACCCGGCTGGCCGGGTGGACCTCCTACGACATCGGCGCGCACGGACTGGCCCAGCGCTACTTCGTCCAGTCGCTGCGGCTGGCCCAGGCGGCCAACGATCGGCTGTACGGCGCGTACATCCTGGTCACCATGAGCCGTCAGGCGGTGTACCTGGGGCACGGCCGGGAGGCGGTCCAGCTGGCCAGGGTGGCCCAGCAGGGGATCGGCAGCGCGGCGCCCAGCCCGGTGCAGGCGCTGATGCACGCCGCGGAGGCGCGCGGGCACGGGGTGATCGGCGACGCCAGGTCCTGCACCACCTCGCTGGTCAGGGCCGAGCGGGCGCTGCAGACCGCGCGCCCGGGCGACGACCTGCCGCCGTGGGCCCGGTTCTTCGACGAGGCCCAGCTGGCCGACGAGTTCGGCCACTGCTACCGCGATCTGCAGCAGTGGCGCCCCTGCGCCCAGCATGCGGAGCGGTCGCTCCGGCTCCGTGCGGTGGGGTACGCCCGCAGCCGGGTGTTCTGCCGCATCGTGCTGGCCACGGCGCGGCTGGGCATGGGCGAGGTCGACGAGGCCTGCACCGGTGCGACGGAGGCGCTACGGGGGGCGGCGGAGATGCGATCGCTCCGGGCGGTCGAGTACGTCCGCGAGTTCAGCCGGAGGCTCGGGCCTTATCGGGGGACCACGGCCGTCCGCAGCTTCGAGGAGGCGGCACATGCGGCGGGTGTGATCTGACGGTTGGTGCATGGTTGGCAGCGCGCGCAGTTGATTGAGCAGAGCCCCGCGCCCCTACAGGGGCGCGGGGAACTGCGCGAGCATCCATCAACGGTCCGCACCTCAGGCAGCCTGCTCGGCCCCCGCGGCGAAGGGCACTCCCAGGTCGCGGAGGACCGCACCCGCCGCCCGACGGCCCGACAGCAGGGCGCCCTGGACGGTGCTGGTGTCGCGGTGGTCGCCGCACACGTAGAGGCCGTGCAGCACCCGCACCGGGCGGCGGAAGTGGTGCGGTGGCACCATCGCCGGGAGGGCGTCCGGGACGTGCCGTACCGTCAGGAACTCCCAGCGGGACGGGTCCACCCCGTACAGCCGGCCCAGCCGCCGCCGCACCTGCGGCTCCAGCGCTGCCGGGCCGTCAGGCCCGAAGTGCGGACGGCCCAGGACGGTCGAGCAGATCAGCGCGCCGCCGCCGGGCGCGTAGGAGCGGTCCACCTCGCTGAGCACCAGGGTGTGCGCGACCAGCGAACCGCCCCGGTCCGCGTCCAGCAGCAGCTGCGGCGCGGCCAGCGGGGAGACTCCGGCGACGTGGTAATAGGTCGTCACTGGGTGGTGTCCGGGCTGGTGCAGGCCGGGCAGCAGCTCGCCGGCCGAGCGGGCGTCGGCGGCCACCACCACCGCGCGGCAGGGCATCCGGCCGTGCCGTTCGGTGTCGACGCCGTCCGCCGAGACCGAGGTGACCCGGACGCCCAGCCGTACCGTCCCGGCCGGCAGCGCCTCGGCGAGTTGGGCCGGGACGGCGCCGATGCCCCCGGCCGGGAGGCTGAGGCCGCCGCGGGCGTAGCCGCGCAGCACCAGGTCCGCCACCCGGCTGCTGCTGGCCAGGTGCGGGTCGCTGAGCAGCGCCGCCAGCAGCGGGCGCAGGAAGCTGTCGATGGTCCTGGCCGGAATACCGCGCAGGGCCAGCGCCTCGGCGGCGGTCCGTTCGGGCCGGCCAAGCAACTGCTCGACCGGGGTGGCGGCGAGGCGGGACAGGGCCGCGCCCAGGCGGGCCTTGTCCCAGGGGGCGCCGATGGGGGCGCGAACGGCGGTGAGTGCGCTGCGGGCATGGGCAGCCACCCCGATCCGGTGGCGCCGTCCGTGCTGGTGCACCAGTACCTCGGGGCTGAGCGGGCGCAGTTCGAGCCGTTCCAGGTCGAGGCTGTGGTCGAGCTCGGGGAACGAGGGGTTGAGCACATGCGAACCGTGGTCGAGCCGGAAGCCGTCGTGGTGGTCCCCGGCGGCCCTGCCGCCGATGCGGTCCGTGGACTCCAGGACGGTCACCGCCATTCCGGCGGTGGTGAGCTGCCGCGCGGCGGCCAGCCCGGCGAGTCCGGCTCCCACGACGACCACGTCGACCGGACGGGACATTCTGTGCAGCAGGGGTGTTGCGGGCACGGTGCGGCTCCCTCCGTGTGCCTCGATCGGCTGACGCCGATCGGTCCCCACCTCAATGCCCAGTCGAACGGCTGATCAGACCGCTGGTTTCGGCCGGAATGAACGGAGGGCGACAATCCGGCGACGGCGGGTGACGGAGAAGGTGGCGAGGGGCGCAGGCGAGCGCAGAGGGTTACGGGGGCTACGGCGTGCGCCCCCAGCGTGCGCCCGTACGCCGTCCACGCGGACGAGGCGTCAGACGCGGTTCGGAGCGCCGTTCGGAGCGCCGATCAGGGTGTGGTGCAGAGCGCCATTCAGAGTGCGGCTTCGATGGCCTGGTCCACGGTCGGGTGCTGGAAGCGGAACCCGGCGTCGAGCAGCCTGGCCGGCACCGTGCGGTGGCTGCCCACCACCTCCACCGCCATCTCGCCCAGGACCAGCTTCAGCGCGAACTCGGGGACGGCGGCCAGGGTCGGACGGTGCATCAGCCGTCCCATCGCCTCGGTGACCTCGCGGTTGGTGACCGGCGCCGGAGCGCTCAGGTTGAAGGGTCCGCTCAGCGAGTCGGTGTCGACCAGGAAGCGCAGCGCGGCCACCTCGTCGTGCAGGGAGATGAAGCTCCAGTACTGCCGGCCGTTGCCCAGCCGGCCGCCGAGGCCGAACCTGAACAGCGGGAACAGCTTCCCCCAGGCGCCCCCGTCACCGGCCACGACCAGGCCGGTCCTGGCGTGCGCCACCCGGATGCCAGCCGCCTCGGCGGGGGCGGTGGCCTGCTCCCACTCCACGCAGACCCGGGCCAGGTAGTCGCCGCCGGCGGGCGCGGTCTCATCGATGACCTGGTCGCCGGTCTGCCCGTAGTAGCCCACCGCCGATCCGCTGACCAGTACCTTCGGCGGCTGCTCCAGTCCGGCCACGGCCTCGGCGATGGTCCCGGTGCCGAGCAGCCGGCTCTCGTGGATCTGCCGCTTGTAGGCGGCGGTCCAGCGGTGGTCGGCGATGCCGGCCCCGGCCAGGTGCACCACCGCGTCCAGCGGCGCCCCGTCGGTGCCCTTCGCCAGGGCGGCGCGGTCGATCTCGCGCAGCCCCGGGTTCCAGCGGACCTCGGTGCTGCCGTCCGGCCGCGGCGCGGGTGGGCGGCGCACCAGCCGGACGACCTGGTGCCCGTCCGCGAGCAGCGAGCGGACGAGTGCGGACCCGATAAGGCCGGTCGAGCCGGTGACAGCGATGCGCATGGGGCCATCCTGGCAGGTCGCCGCAGTGGCGCTTCGCGGGGGCGGGGACGTGTCGGGTTTTCGGCTGCGGCGTGTGCATGGTCTGTCGCGCAGTTCCCCGCGCCCCCAGGGGTCTGCAACTGGCTCAGCCGCAGCCGAGAACCCGTCAGAAACGGCTACCCGCCGAACCTGTCCCAGAGGCGGGGGAAACGTTCCTCCATGATGCGGGCGTTGTCGAAGTCGAAGGACCTGCCGGTGGGCTTCCCGGGCTTGGGCCTGATGCCGAGGTCGGGCAGCGGGAGCCCGGTGAGCTGCTCGTGGGCCCGGTCGGCGGCGTCGCCCAGCTCCTCGGCGTCGCCGTCCTCCTCGTCGTCGAAGTCCGGCACCAGGTCGGCCAGCTCGTCCGGATCCGCGAGCGCGCCCTCGAAGACCTCGCGGCCCTGGCCGATCAGCCAGCAGCAGAAGTACTCGAAGGCGTCGTCGCCCGCCCCTCCCAGCAGCAGATCGGCCGCTCCCCACAGGTCCCAGCGCCAGGCCCGCACCATGCGGGCCTCGAACAGCCTGGCGAAGTCGATCACCTCGTCCGGCGTCCGTTCCACCAGCCGCTCGACCAGCAGGTCGGCATGCTCCACCGGGTCGCCCTGAGCTCCCTCACGGGTCTCGTCGATCAACTGCCAGAAGTCCGTCTCGTCCATAGCCCTGATCCTCGCAGGTCTCCGGAGACGCCGCTGCCCCCGTCCGCCGAAGCGGGGACGGGGGCAGCGGCGTCGAAGGGGTCAGAGCCCGAGGTCGCCCTCGAACGCGCCTTCCTCCAGGCGGGCCTTGACGGTGCCCAGGAAGCGGGCGGCGTCGGCGCCGTCGACCACGCGGTGGTCGTAGGACAGGGCCAGGTAGACCATGTCGCGGACGGCGATGGTCTCGCCGAGCTCCGGCGTGGTGACCACCACGGCACGCTTGACCGTCGCGCCGATGCCGAGGATCGCGACCTGCGGCGGCGTGAAGATCGGGGTGTCGAACAGCGCGCCGCGCGAACCGGTGTTGGTGACGGTGAAGGTGCCGCCGGACAGCTCGTCCGGCTTGACCTTGTTGTCCCGGGTGCGGGCGGCCAGGTCGGCGGTCTTCTTGGCGATGCCGGCGATGTTGAGGTCGCCCGCGTCGTGGATGACCGGGACCATCAGGCCGCGCTCGGTGTCCACCGCGATGCCCACGTGCTCGGCGGCGTGGTAGGTGATCGTGCCCTCGGCGTCGTTGACGGTCGAGTTGACGATCGGGTTGGACTTGAGCGCCTCGGCGGCGGCCTTCACGAAGAAGGGCATCGGCGAGAGCTTGACGCCCTCACGGGCCGCGAAGGCGTTCTTGGCCTGCGCGCGAAGCCGCATCACCTTGGTGACGTCGACCTCGACGACCGTGGTGAGCTGCGCGGTGGTCTGGATCGCCTTCAGCATGTTGTCGGCGATGACCTTGCGCATCCGGGTCATCTTGACGGTCTGACCGCGCAGCGGGGAGGCCTCGGTGATGGTCGCCGGGGCCTTGGCGGCAGCCGCAGCCGGGGCGGCGGACGCGGCCGAGGCGGCCCGGGCGGCCTCCGCAGCGGCGAGCACGTCCTGCTTGCGGATCCGGCCGCCGACGCCGGTGCCCTGGACCGCGCTGAGGCTGATGCCCTGCTCGGAGGCCAGCTTGCGGACCAGCGGGGTGACGTAGGCGTCGCCCGCGTCGGCCGGGGCCGCGACGGGAGCGGCCGGGGCGACCGGTGCAGCCACCGGGGCCGGAGCCGGGGCGGCGGGGGCCGGCGCGGCAGCGACCGGGGCCGGGGCGGCGA
>NZ_JBEUKS010000023.1:0-74382 GCF_042510965.1 Streptacidiphilus jeojiensis | reverse complement strand
GTGTTTCGGTGGTCATAGCGTGAGGGAAACGCCCGGTAACATCCCGAACCCGGAAGCTAAGCCTCACAGCGCCGATGGTACTGCAGGGGGGACCCTGTGGGAGAGTAGGACGCCGCCGAACAATCATTAACAGGAAGCCCCCTGACCACCGGTCAGGGGGCTTTTCTGCATTCCCCGCCCGAGTGCAATGGGGAGGCCGGCCGCCGTTGGTGGGGCGGCTGCTGTGGGTGGCTTACATGGCGCCACCGTTGCCGAATGGCACGCCCGTGGCTTGTTGCTGTTGCTCGGCTCCGCCTCGCGGGCCAACTACAGCGGGGGAGCGGGGCCGGTCCTGGGCGCCGTTGCCGGGTGGGAGGTCGGATGTGGGGTGTGCAGAAACGGTTCTGCCGCCGGGCCTCGCGCGAACAGGGGTCGATTTCGGGACGTCGGGTCACTCGTGGTACGCCAGGACTGGGGCAAATAGGGCATTACGGCGTGATCGAGTGACACCTTGTCCCGAAAGTGACCCCGGTTTAGTCCAAGGCCCCGCTTTTCGGGCCACTGACCCTACGTTCGAGTCACTCCCAAACCGCGCACGCCTCGGCAGGAACGTTTCTGCACCGCCCCACCCCCCGCCGCCCGGCAACGGGCCCCAGCTGCCACCCCTCCCCGCCCTTGTCGCCGCGAGCGTAGCGAGCAGCAGCAACAAGCCACGGGCGGCGGAGGGCGGCATCGGACCCGCCATGTAAGCCACCTGCAGTTGCCGCGACCCGCGTTGGCGCTCGGCCTCCCCTGTCGCCGTACGCATCCCCAGCCCCACGCGCTCACCCTCACTCCATGGGAAGGTAAAGTCCCTGTACAGCCGTACCCAAGCCCGTAGCCATACCCATGCCCGCTTCGTACATCGTCCGATCGTCCGTTCGTCCCAGGAGGCTCCCGGGTGGAGGTTCAGGAGACGCGAGTCCAGACCGACCGCGTGCTCACCATCCCCAACGTGCTCAGCATGGCGCGGCTCGTCGGGGTGCCGGTGTTTCTGTGGTTGGTGCTGTGGCCGGAGTTCGGGGGGCCGCACAACGACGGCTGGGCGATTCTCATCCTGATGGCGAGCGGGGTCAGCGACTACCTGGACGGGAAGCTCGCTCGGCGGTGGGGGCAGATCAGCCGTCTGGGTCAACTGCTCGATCCGCTTGCTGACCGGCTGTTCGTGCTGTCGACGATCGTCGGGTTGACCTGGCGGGGCATCATGCCCTGGTGGCTGACCGCGCTTCTGCTGGGGCGGGAGGTGTTCATCGCCTCGCTGCTGCCGGTGCTGAGGCGGCACGGGTACGGGCCGCCCGGGGTGAATTTCCTGGGGAAGGCGGCTACGTTCAATCTGATGTACGCATTCCCGTTGCTTCTGCTCACAGAGAGGAGTGACTGGCTGGGGAGTGTGGCATTCATCATCGGATGGGCGTTCGTCTGGTGGGGTACGACGCTGTATTGGTGGGCAGGGATCCTGTACGCGGTTCAGACCCGTCGTCTGGTACGGACGGGCACCGCGGTCGACTGACCGCCGGGTGGCCCTTGGGCGCCCGTGGCGGGGTCGGCCGTCGGATGACAGCTCCGCCAAGGCCACAAGGAGGAACCACCCGACATGAAGGCCGTTGTGATGGCCGGAGGCGAGGGCACGCGCCTCCGCCCTATGACCTCAAGCATGCCCAAGCCCCTGCTTCCGGTCGTGAACCGACCGATCATGGAGCATGTGCTCCGTCTGCTGAAGCGACACGGGCTGACCGAGACCGTTGTGACTGTGCAATTCCTTGCTTCGCTCGTCCGGAACTACTTCGGGGACGGCGAAGAACTGGGCATGACCCTTACCTACGCGAATGAGGAGACCCCGCTCGGGACCGCTGGAAGCGTCAAGAACGCGGAGGACGCGCTCAAGGACGATTCCTTCCTGGTGATCTCCGGTGACGCGCTCACCGACTTCGACCTGACCGAGCTGATGGAGTTCCACCGCTCCAAGGGCGCGCTGGTCACCGTCTGTCTGACCCGGGTCCCGAACCCGCTGGAGTTCGGCATCACCATCGTCGACGACGAGGGGCGGGTCGAGCGCTTCCTGGAGAAGCCGACCTGGGGCCAGGTGTTCTCGGACACGGTGAACACCGGCATCTACGTCATGGAGCCCGGGGTCTTCGACTACGTGGCCGCGGACACCTCCGTCGACTGGTCCGGGGACGTCTTCCCGCAGCTGCTCAAGGAGGGGAAGCCGATCTACGGCTTCGTCGCCGAGGGCTACTGGGAGGACGTGGGCACCCATGACAGCTACATGAAGGCACAGGCCGACGTCCTCGAGGGCAAGGTCGACGTCGACATCGACGGCTTCGAGATCTCCCCCGGCGTCTGGGTGGCCGAGGGCGCCGAGGTGGACCCCGAGGCGGTGCTGCGCGGTCCGCTCTACATCGGCGACTACGCCAAGGTGGAGGGCGGCGTCGAGCTGCGGGAGAACACCGTGCTCGGCAGCAACGTCGTGGTGAAGCGCGGGGCGTTCCTGCACCGGGCGATCGTGCACGACAACGTCTACATCGGGCCGCAGACCAATCTGCGCGGCTGCGTCATCGGCAAGAACACCGATGTGATGCGGGCGGCGCGGATCGACGACGGTGCGGTGATCGGGGACGAGTGCCTGATCGAGGAGGAGTCGATCATCGCGGGCAATGTCCGCGTCTACCCGTTCAAGACCATCGAGGCCGGCGCGGTCGTCAACACCTCGGTGATCTGGGAGTCCCGCGGCCAGGAGCACCTCTTCGGCGTGCGCGGCGTCTCCGGGATCATCAATGTCGAGATCACGCCCGAGCTGGCGGTCCGGCTGGCCGGTGCCTATGCGACCACGCTCAAGAAGGGCGCGACGGTCACCATCGCGCGTGACCACTCCCGCGGTGCCCGTGCGCTCAAGCGCGCCATGATCTCGGCCCTGCAGGCCAGCGCCATCGACGTGCGCGACCTGGAGAACGTGCCGATGCCGGTGGCCCGGCAGCAGACGGCCCGAGGCAGCGCCGGCGGCATCATGCTGCGGACCACGCCCGGGGTGCCGGACTCGCTGGACATCCTCTTCTTCGACGAGCGCGGCGCGGACCTCTCCCAGGCCGGCCAGCGCAAGCTCGACCGGGTCTACGCCCGGCAGGAGTACCGCAGGGCGTTCCCCGGCGAGATCGGTGACCTGACCTTCCCCGCCAGCGTCTTCGATTCCTATGCAGGAACGTTGCTGCGCGCCGTGGACACCAGCGGGGTGCCCGAGGCCGGGCTGAAGGTGGTCATCGACGCAGCGCACGGCAGTGCCGGCCTGGTCCTGCCCAGCATCCTGGGCCGGCTCGGGATCGAGGCGCTGACCGTCAACCAGGGCATGAACGAGGCCAGGCCGACCGAGTCGGCCGAGGAGCGCAGGGCCGGCCTGGTGCGGCTCGGTGAGCTGGTGGCCTCGTCCAAGGCGGCCTTCGGGGTGCGCTTCGACCCGGTGGGCGAGCGGGTGTCGTTCGTCGACGAGCGCGGGCACCTGATCGAGGACGACCGGGCGCTGCTGGTCTTCCTGGACCTGGTGGCGGCCGAGGGCCGCAGCGGCAAGGTGGCGCTGCCGGTGACCACGACCAGGATCGCCGAGCAGGTCGCCGCCTACCACGGCACCCAGGTGCAGTGGACCACGACCTCGCCGGACGCGCTGACCAGCGCCTCCTCGGCGGAGGGCACGATCTTCGGCGGGGACGGCCGGGGCCGCTTCGTGATCCCCGAGTTCAGCGGGATCTTCGACGGCGCCGCCGCCTTCGTCCGGCTGGTCGGGCTGGTGGCGCGGACGCAGTTGACGCTGAGTCAGATCGATGCGCGGATCCCCAAGGCGCACGTGCACCGGCGCGACCTGGCGACGCCGTGGTCCGCCAAGGGCATGGTGATGCGCTCGGTGGTGGAGGCGGCCGGTGACCGGCACGTGGACACCACCGACGGGGTGCGGGTGGTGGAGACCGACGGCCGCTGGACGATGGTCGTCCCCGACCCCGCGGAGGCCGTCACCCACCTGTGGGCGGAGGGTCCCGACGACGTCTCCACGCAGGCGCTGCTGGACGAGTGGAGCGCGGTGGTCGAGGCCACCGACCGCGAGTAGCCGCGAGGCGCAGCAGGGGGATCGAGGGGCCGGTGCCGCGACGGAGAACGTGACACCGGCCCCCGGCGCGTCCGGGATTTTGTCACGATCCTGTGCCGGGTTGGCTGCGTGCGGCGCGAGTTGTGCCGGTGTCGGCGACGCGACGTGCGACGATGTGGCGCATGTCGACGACAGGGGCGGATGGTGAAAGGGCTGCGCGATCCGCGGGGAAGTGGAGTTCGCGCCCCGACGCGTCCATGTCGTTGCTCACCAATGTCATGGAGCACGCCCTCGACGACGGCTACGCGGACGCGGCCCGCAGCCGCGGCCAGTACGGCACCAGCCGGATGCCCGGGACGCTGCGCGGCAAGCTCTTCCTCGGGGGCGGGCTGCTGCTCGCGGCGCTGGTGCTGACGGTGGGGGCGGTGCAGGTCAGGGCCTCCGCGCCGGTGGCCGCCCAGGAGCGGCAGGAGCTGATCGCCCGGGTGGGCACGGCGCAGGCCAATGCCGACCAGGTGCAGCAGGAGATCGACAAAGACCGGGCCCAGCTGAAGCGGCTCCAGCAGCAGGCGAAGGCGGACGGTGCCGGCGGCAGCGGGAGCACCGCGCAGCTGCAGCAGTTGCAGCTGGTCACCGGTGTCGGCGCGGCCTACGGACCCGGGATACGGCTGGTCCTGGACGACGCGGTGTCGGCCGGGACCGACGGCGGGGACAACCCGCGTACCGCGGCCGGGTTCAGTGACACCGGCCGGGTCCGTGACCGCGACGTCCAGCTGGTGGTCAACGCGCTCTGGCAGTCGGGCGCGGAGGGCGTCGCGATCAACGGCCAGCGGCTCACCGCCCTGTCGGCGATCCGCGCAGCCGGCGACGCGATACTGGTCGACAACCACCCGCTGGTCCTCCCCTACACCGTGGACGCCATCGGAGGCAGCGGGATGGAGAGCGGGTTCCAGCAGAACGTCGACGGCGGCGTCTACCTGGAGCAGCTCAAGGCGGACTACGCCATCAGATACAGCATCAGCAGTGAGGACCGGGTGGATCTGCCTGCGGCGGCCAGGAGCGGCCTGCAGTACGCGACCCCGTCCGGCAGGGGAGGAGCAACACCGTGATCGCCGTACTGGGCCTCGTGATCGGGGTCGTCGTCGGGCTGGTGGTCCAGCCGGGTATCCCGGCGGGGCTGGTGCCGTACCTGCCCATCGCCATCGTGGCCGCGTTGGACGCGGTCTTCGGCGGGATCAGGGCCATGCTCGACGGCATCTTCGACGACAAGGTCTTCGTGGTCTCGTTCCTGTCGAACGTGGTGGTCGCCGGACTGATCGTGTTCCTGGGTGACCAGCTCGGAGTGGGGTCGCAGCTGTCCACCGGTGTGGTGGTGGTGCTCGGTATCCGGATCTTCTCCAATGCCGCGGCGATCAGAAGGCATGTGTTCCGGGCCTAGGGGCGCGGGAGTTCCGGGCTCGGCCCGGGCATGAGGCGGGTGCACCCGGTGCTCCGGCCGGGTAGGACGGATGGCAGGATGATCGGCGCAGGTCGGAAGCGGCGGGAGTGACAGGTGGGCCAGCACGAGAGAGCGTCGGGGGAGCAGCCCCCAACGCCGCTGACGCCTGCCCCGGACCAGCCGACGGGGCACCAGCCCGCGCACCACGCGGCGGATCCGTCCGGAACGAAGCCGGCGGCCGAATCGGCGGCGACCGAATCGGTCGTGTCGGACCGGGCAGGGCAGCCGGACCGCCCGGACCGTCTGACCGGGCGTCAGCGGCTCGCCGCGGCGCTCTGGCCGCCGCGGCTGTCCCGGCCGCAGATCGTGGTCGCGCTGCTGCTGTTCTCGCTGGGGCTGGGCCTGGCCATCCAGGTGCGCTCCACCAACACCGAGTCGCAGCTGCGCGGCGCCCGCCAGGAGGACCTGGTCCGGGTGCTGGACGAGGTGGACGCCAAGCAGCAGCGGCTGCAGGACGACCGCCAGCAGCTGCAGGAGTCGCTGACCACGCTGCAGAACAGCTCGCAGCAGGCGGCCGAGGCGCAGAAGCAGACCCGGATCAAGGAACAGCAGTTGGGCGTGCTCGCGGGCACGGTCGCGGCGACCGGGCCGGGGATCGTCCTCACCGTCAACGACCCCGACGGCAAGGTGCAAGCAGATATGCTGCTCAACACTTTGGAGGAGCTTCGCGCAGCGGGGGCGGAGGCGGTGCAGATCAACGATGTACGCGTGGTCGCCGGCACCTGGTTCTCCGACGCCGACCCCGGGACCGTCGTGACCGGCGGTACCAAGATCACCCAGCCCTACCGGTTCACCGTCATCGGGAACTCGCACGACCTCGACGTCGCGCTGGGGATCCCCGGTGGTGTGGTCCAGTCCGTCGACAAGCTGCAGGGGGCGAAAGCCACCGTCTCCGAGCAGAAGTCGCTGTCGGTGACGGCCTTGATCCCGTTGAGTGCCCCTGGCTACGCTCACTCGGCGCAGCCATGAGGTTCCGCCGGGTCGCCCACGGCCCTGCCGGCAGCAGTTCTCAACTATCGTCCATGATGGCTTCACCCTGCCCCTCGGGCAGGCTCGTGTCACGCAAGGGGAATCGTCCGTGAGTCTGTTCTCGAAGCTGTTCGGTCGTAAGTCCCCTCAGGGCGCGGTCGAGGCGCCCACCGCACGCCACCGGGCGGTACCGGGCATGCGCGGTCCGGACGAGGGCGACGCCCTGGCCCCGGTGCAGGAGCGTCCGATGTACCGGGAGGACCAGCGACACGCCGGTTTCGGCGGTGGGGCGGGCATAGCACAGGGAGCGGTACCCTCAACCTCAGCTGGAGGGTTTGGTACCGATCCGTATGCGCAGGCTCAGGCAGGCGATCCGCGACAGGAGGCCGCAGGGATGACGGTGTGCACCCGGTGTGGCAGCAGCAACCCCGAGGCCAGCCGGTTCTGCTCCAACTGCGGCGCGCCGCTGCGGGCGCGCGGCCAGGCGGAGGGGCCGTCGGAGCAGACGTCCACCATCTCGATCTCGGGCCTGGAGGCCTACGACCCCGAGGTGACGTCCACCCAGGCCACCCCGATGATCTCGCCCGAGGCGCAGGCCGCCGTGGACGCGCTGCCGCCGGGCTCGGCCCTGCTGGTGGTCCGCCGCGGGCCCAACTCGGGCAGCCGGTTCCTGCTGGACACCGATGTGACCACGGCGGGCCGGCATCCGGAGAGCGACATCTTCCTGGACGACATCACCGTCTCCCGGCGCCACGTCGAGTTCCGCCGCACGCCCGGCGGCTTCAGCGTGGCCGACGTCGGCAGCCTCAACGGCACCTACGTCAACCGCGAGCGCATCGACGAGGTGCCGCTGAGCACGGGTGACGAGGTGCAGATCGGCAAGTACCGGGTGGTCTTCTTCGAGAGCCGCCGGGGGTTCTGAGCAGGGGGATGTTCCGCCGGGACCGACTGCGGCCGGGCCCGGCGCACAACGGAGGAGCGATCCTGTGCAGGGCGACAACGGCACGTCTCACATCGGCACGGCCGAAGCCGGAACGGCCCAGGTCGGCACGGCCCAAGTGGCCACCGCAACGGCCGGAGCCGCCGAGGCCGGCAGGCAGCTGCTGAGCATCGGCGCGGTACTCGGGGTGCTGCGGGACGAGTTCCCCGAGGTCACCATCTCCAAGATCCGCTTCCTGGAGGCGGAGCGCCTGGTCGAGCCGCAGCGCACCCCTTCGGGCTACCGGAAGTTCAGCCGCGCCGACGTCCACCGGCTCGCCCAGGTGCTGCGCATGCAGCGGGACCACTACCTGCCGCTACGGGTGATCAGGGAGCACCTGGACGCCCTGGACGCGGGCGAGGAGCCGCCGGCGCTGCCGGGCGGCGGCGAGCCGCACGCGATCGAGCCGCCCCAGCCGGAGGCGTTCGTCCCGGGCCCGCGGCTGGGACGGGCGGAGCTGCTGGCGGCGGCGGGCGTGGCCGAGCAGCAGTTGGCCGACTGGGAGTCCTACGGGCTGGTGGTGGCGACCCCCGAGGGCGGCTACGACCCGGAGATGCTGCAGGTCGCCCGACTGGTGGCGGAGTTGGGCCGGTTCGGCCTGGAGCCGCGGCACCTGCGCGCGGTCAAGGCGGCGGCCGACCGGGAGGTCGGACTGGTCGAACAGGTGGTCGCGCCGCTGCGCAGGCACCGCAACCCGCAGACCCGGGCCCATGCCGCCGCGCTGGCCCGGGAACTCGCCACGCTCTCGGTACGGCTGCACGCCGCCCTGGTCCAGGCCGGACTGCGGGCCCGCCCCGGGCTCTGAGCCTGCACCGAGCCTGCTCCGACCCCCCTCCGAAACCAATCAGAACTGGAGTATCGGGGCGGTGCGCCCTAGGGTTGCGAGTGTGAACGAGCTAGACGTCGTGGGTGTCAGGGTGGAGATGCCGTCGAACCAGCCGATCGTGCTGCTGCGCGAGGTCGGGGGCGACCGGTACCTCCCCATCTGGATCGGACCGGGGGAGGCCACGGCCATCGCCTTCGCGCAGCAGGGGATGACCCCGGTGCGCCCGCTCACGCACGACCTCTTCCGCAATGTGCTGGAGGCGGTGGGCCAGCAGCTCAC
Source organism: Streptacidiphilus jeojiensis (assembly GCF_042510965.1). NCBI lineage: Bacteria > Bacillati > Actinomycetota > Actinomycetes > Kitasatosporales > Streptomycetaceae > Streptacidiphilus > Streptacidiphilus jeojiensis. The sequence continues at coordinate 65,741 of NZ_JBEUKS010000023.1, read as the reverse complement.
CGAGGTGCGGATCACCGATCTCCGCGAGGGGGTCTTCTACGCCGAGCTGGTCTTCGCGAGCGGCGTGGAGGTCAGTGCGCGTCCCTCGGACGCCATAGCGCTGGCACTGCGGACCGGTGCGCCGATCTACGGCAGCGACGGCGTGCTGGACGAGGCCGGGATCGCCATCCCGGACGAGCAGGAGGACGAGGTCGAACGGTTCCGGGAGTTCCTGGACCAGATCTCGCCCGAGGACTTCGGCAGCAGCAGCCAGTAGCCTGCAGCGCGCAACTGAGACCCCCTACCCGCAGTCAGGACACGCCAAACCACTCATCGGGGCGACATCACCCGCCATGCCCAGCGTGGCGATCGTTGACGCACGTCGGCCAACTGCCTACCGTCGGTTGTGGACGTCCTGGGTGCACCACCTTGCCCTCAGCGGCGGATCCGGAGGACAAGTGGAACGGAGGGCCGTGTGAGCAGCACCGGTGACGGCACGGCCGCAGGTGGTTCCTGTCCGCTCCACCCGGCGAGACACGCCCCGCAGCGGTCGATGCGGGCGGCGCGTGGCGGCTGGGAGGCCCTTCCGGCCGTCGTCCCGCAGCAGGGCGGTGCCGGGCCCGAGGGGCCCGGTCACGCGGCGGACGGACCGGAGGAGACCGCCGACCCGGCCTCCGGGCTGATCGGCTACCGCGGCCCCACCGCGTGCGCGGCGGCCGGCATCACCTACCGCCAGTTGGACTACTGGGCCAGGACCGGGCTGGTCGAGCCCAGCGTCCGGGCCGCGCAGGGTTCCGGCACCCAGCGGCTCTACGACTTCCGCGACGTGCTGCTGCTGAAGGTGGTCAAGCGGCTGCTGGACGCCGGCGTCTCGCTGCAGAGCATCCGTGCCGCGGTGGAGCACCTGCGGACCTGCGGGATCGCCGACCTGTCCGGGATCACGCTGATGAGCGACGGCGCCTCGGTGTACCAGTGCACCTCGCCGAACCAGCTGGTGGAGCTGCTCCAGGGCGGTCAGGGCGTCTTCGGCATCGCCCTGGGCGCGGTCTGGCGCGAGCTGGAGGGCTCGCTGGGCCGGCTGCACGGCGAACGCGCCGACACCGGGGAGACCCTGGTCGGCTTCGACCCCGGCGACGAGCTGGCACGACGGCGCAACCGCGCGGGCTGACCGCGCGTCCGCAGTGATCAGAGCCCCGGGGAGGGGCTCGGGGAGCTGTGGGGTGGCGGATGGCGCTGGGACGGTTGCGGAAGCGGTCGCGGTCGGGGCTGCGGGCAACGGCACGGGCGCTGCGGACCAGGCGCGGGCAGCGCTGGGCCTTTCGGATCGTGGCGGCCGCGGTGTTGTTGGCGCTGCTGCCGTCGGCCTGGCTCTACGTCGTGGAGGGGCAGCGGCTGCGCACCGTCGCCGACGCCCCGTCCGAGCCGGTCGCGGTGGTCTTCGGGGCGGGGCTCGACCAGGGCGTCCCCTCGCCCTACCTGGCGCACCGGCTGGACGCGGCGCTGGCCCTCTACCGGGCCGGGAAGGTGCAGGCGCTGCTGGTCACCGGCGACAACGGGCGCACCGACTACGACGAGCCGGACGCGATGCGGACCTACCTGCTGCGGCACGGGGTCCCGGCCGACCGGGTGGTCCGCGACTACGCTGGGTTCGACACCTGGGACTCCTGCAGCCGGGCCCACCGGATCTTCGGGGTGGACCGGGCCCTGCTGGTCACCCAGGGCTTCCACGTCCGCCGCGCGCTCAGCATGTGCCGTGCGGCAGGCATCGACGCCTACGGGATCGCCGTGGACGAACCGCACGACGCCACCTGGTACTACGGCGGGGTCCGGGAGCTGCCTGCGGCGGGGGAGGCGGTGCTGGACGCGGTGCTGAAGCCGGCGCCTTCGTTGCTCGGGCCGAAGGTCACGGCGTTGGCGCGGTGGCGTTGAGGGGTTCTCGGGTGCGGGTCGTGCATGGTCTGTCGCGCAGTTCCCCGCGCCCCTGAGGTTGTGCAACTGAGCCAGTTGCAGCCCCCTAGGGGCGCGGGGAACTGCGCGACAAACCATCTACGGCCCGCAGGCAAGATCAACGCTCCGTTGTCAGTGGTGTCGGCGACGATAGGAGCATGCGGTCCGTGCCATCGATCCTGCACCTCGACATGGACGCCTTCTTCGCCGCGGTGGAGCAGGCGTCCAAGCCGAGCCTGCGCGGAAAGCCGGTGGTGGTCGGCGGGCTCGGCGGCCGCGGGGTCGTCGCCACCGCCTCCTACGAGGCGCGGGTCTTCGGGGTGCACTCGGCGATGCCGATGGCGCAGGCGCGCCGCCGCGCGCCCAACGCCGCCTACCTCATCCCCAGGTTCGAGCTCTACCGCCAGGTCAGCGATCTGGTGATGGCCCTGCTGAGGGAGCTGTCCCCGCTGGTGGAGCCGCTGAGCCTGGACGAGGCCTTCGTGGACCTGGAGGCCGGCCCCTACGGCGAGCTGCTGCGCGAGGGCTCGGTCGAGGAGGGCGTCGAACTGGTCCGCGCCCTGGGCGAGGACCTGCGTGCCGACATCCTGGCCGCGGTCGGCCTGACCGCCTCGGTCGGGCTCTCCGGCACCAAGTTCCTGGCGAAGATCGCCTCCGAGCAGGCCAAGCCGGACGGACTGGTGCTGATCGAGCCGGGCCGCGAGCGGGAGATACTCGATCCGCTGCCGGTGCGGGCGCTGCCCGGGGTGGGTCCGGCGACGGCGGAGACGCTGCGCAGGCTGGGGCTGACCCAGGTGTCCCAGATCGCGGCCACGCCCGAGGACGAACTGGTGCGGCTGCTGGGGCGGGCCCACGGGGCCGGTGTGCACGCGCTGGCGCTGGGGCGGGACGAGCGCGCGGTGGTGGCGGAGCGGGATGCCAAGTCGGTGTCGGTGGAGGACACCTTCGAGGTGGACCTCGGCGACCGGGAGCTGATCCGGGCCGAGCTGGACCGGCTGGCCGACCGCTGTGTGCGGCGGCTGCGCGCGGCGGCCCGTTCCGGGCGGACCGTGGTGATCAAGGTGCGGTTGTTCGACTTCACCACGCTGACCCGGTCCGAGACGCTGCCGTCGCCCACCGACGACCCGCTGGTGATCTCGGCGATCGCCCGGCGGCTGCTGGAGCAGGTCGAACTGACCGGCGGAGTAAGGCTGCTGGGCGTCGGCGTGTCCGGTCTCGCGGACTTCACCCAGGAGGACCTGTTCGCCCAGGCCGAGCGGGAGGCGGCCGAGGCCGCGGCGGCGGGCTACCCCGACGGCGGTTCGGAGCAGGATCCGGAGACGGCTCACCAGGCGGAGGCCGCCTACGGGGGCCCCGGCGAGCCGCGGGCGTTCCACCCGGGTTCGAGCGGCGGAGAGCGCTCGTCGCTCCCCGGGGGATCGGAGCACCCGGGCGGCGTCGGCACGCTGCTCACCGTGCGGCGCTGGATGCCGGGCCAGGACGTCCGGCACGCCGAGCTCGGCCACGGCTGGGTCCAGGGCAGCGGGGTGGGCCGGGTGACGGTGCGCTTCGAGACGCCCTGGGGCGAGCGGGGGCCGGTGCGCACCTTCTCGGTCGACGACCCGGAACTGGAGAAGGCCGACCCGCTGCCACTGGTGCGCGGATCGGCCCTCGCCGACGGGACTGCCGAGGTCTGAGCGGGCGTCAGGCGCCGATGGCGTGGCCCGGGAGGTCGGGACGGCCGGGCGCGGGCGGCGGCGTGGACGGGGCGGCGGTCGGGGCCTGACCCACCGGCGCCTGGCCGGGGGCTTGCCCGCCGCCGGGCACCGGGGTCGGTCCGGCCGGGCGGGTGCTGTCCTGCACCTGGATGTGCTCCCGGTGCAGCTCGTCCCGGACGATCTCCTCCTCGGTGAACCGCTCGGTGACCAGGCGGATCCGCTCGACCGGGACGACCGCCTTGCGGACCACCACCCGCTGCTCGTGGAGGGTGACCTCCTCGGTGCTCTCGGTGATCTCCTGGTCCGTCAGCTGGGCGCGCTCGTCGGCGCCGACCGGGACCCGCTCGACCCGGATCCGCTCGCGGATCACCGGGACCCGGCGCTCCACCTGCTCGGCCGTCACGTACTTGCGCAGCCGGGCCTTGCCGAGGACGCGCCACTCGGTGGAGATGTCCAGCCGCTCCTCGCGGCAGACGAACTCGATCGGCTCCGGGACGCCGGCCTGGGCGGCGCGGGTCGCGGCCGCCGCGGTGCCCGGCAGCGGACCGGTGAGCGGGTCCGGCTGGTCGGCGCGCTGGTCCGTCTTCTGCAGCGACGGGGCCGGCTCGGCGGGGACCGAGGGCCGGGCCGCGGCGGCACCGGCCGCACCGGTCGCTGCGGCGGTCGGCGGGACCGAGGCGGTCTGGGCCGGCGGCGGGGCCATGAACGCGGCGGTGCGGCTGGTGTCGGCGGTGGGGGTGGACCCGGTCGCCGTGGTGGTGGCCGCGGCGGCTGCGGCGGCCGTCACCACCGGCATGGCCTGCGTGGCCGCGGGCGCGGCGGGGGGCACGACCGGAGAGGCCGGAGCAGTGGGAGTCGCCGGGGCGGTGGGAGCCGCAGCCGCGGGGGCCGGGTCCTTGGCGCCGCCGGAACCGGAGCCGGAGCCGCTGCCCGAACCACTGCCGCTGCCGCCACCGGGGACCTCCAGGCCGTAGTAGCGGTAGAGCTGTAGTTCCTGCTCCGGCGAGAGGTGCTGGCCCACGCCGAAGTCCGGGGAGTCCTTCACCTGGGACTTGTCGTAGGGGATCCGCAGCTCGTCGCTGACGAACTCGCTGGTGGCCAGCGGCACGAAGGCGTCCCGACCGAACAGCCCGGTGCGGACCGCGGCCCACTCCGGCTTGCCCGTCGCGTCGTCGAGGTACACCTCGTCCACGGTGCCGATCTTGTCGCCGTTGCGGTCAACGGCCTTGTGGCCGATCAGGTCCCTGGGGTCGATCTCGGTCTGCACGGGCGCGTCCACTCCTCGCGGCGGAAAGATGACATATGCGATCAACTCATACGAAAAGGCATAAAGATCGATTTGTCGAATGCCTACCGCCGTTACGGGTGTGTCACTGCTCCATTCGATGCACCCGGGGATCACGCTGATAGGCTGACGGCGACCGGTCGAGTGCGCGCGGGAGAGACCGTGCACCTCTGCGGCGCCGAAGGAGCAACTCCTCCCCGGAAACTCTCAGGCATCCGTACCGCGCGCGCGAGGTCACTCTGGAAAGCGGGGCCCGTCCGTGAGGGTCCACACCGACGGTGAAAGCCGGCTGTCCCTGGCCGGTGAAGCTCTCAGGTTCCATGACAGAGGGGGAGGTCGTCCCGGCACGCCCATCGTGCCAACCGGGTCCGACCAGGAGGCTCTCCCGCCATGACGTCCCCCTTCCACGAGCGGCCCTTCGAGCAGCGCCATATCGGTCCCGACGCCGACGCGCAGGCCAAGATGCTGGCCCAGGTCGGCTACAGCAGCCTGGACGAGCTCACCTCCGCCGCCGTCCCCGCGGCGATCCGCAGCCTGGAGGCGCTGGACCTGCCGGGTGCCCGCTCCGAGGCCGAGGTGCTGGCCGAGCTGCGGGCGCTGGCCGGCCGCAACCAGGTGCTGCGCCCGATGATCGGCCTGGGCTACCACGGCACCTTCACCCCGCCGGTGATCCTGCGCAACGTGCTGGAGAACCCCTCCTGGTACACCGCCTACACCCCCTACCAGCCGGAGATCTCCCAGGGCCGGCTGGAGGCGCTGATCAACTTCCAGACCGTGGTGTCCGACCTCACCGGGCTGCCCACCTCGGGCGCCTCGCTGCTGGACGAGGGCACCGCCGCCGCCGAGGCCGTGGCGCTGGCCCGCCGGGTCGGCAAGGTCAAGGGCGGCGTCTTCGTCATCGACGCCGACGCCCTGCCGCAGACCATCGCGGTGATCCGGACCCGCTGCGAGCCCACCGGCGTGGAGACCGTGGTCGCCGACCTCAGCGAGGGCATTCCGGCGGAGGTCGCCGAGCGCGGCGTCTTCGGCGTGCTGCTGCAGTACCCGGGCGCCTCGGGGGCCGTCCGCGACCTGGCGCCGGTGATCGAGCAGGCCCACGGTCTGGGCGCGGTCGTAGCTGTCGCCGCCGACCTGCTGGCGCTGACCCTGATCGCCTCGCCCGGCTCGCTCGGCGCCGACATCGCCATCGGCACCACCCAGCGCTTCGGCGTCCCGATGGGCTTCGGCGGCCCGCACGCCGGCTACATGTCGGTGCGCGCCGAGTACGCCCGCAGCCTGCCCGGACGCCTGGTCGGCGTCTCCGTCGACGCCGACGGCAACCGCGCCTACCGGCTGGCGCTGCAGACCCGCGAGCAGCACATCCGCCGCGAGAAGGCCACCAGCAACATCTGCACCGCGCAGGTGCTGCTCGCCGTGATGGCGTCGATGTACGCGGTCTACCACGGCCCGGACGGGCTGAAGGAGATCGCGCTGCGCACCCACCGCTACGCCGCCGCGCTGGCGCAGGGTCTGCAGCAGGGCGGCGTGGAGATCCTGCACGACGCGTTCTTCGACACCGTCACCGCGCGGGTCCCCGGCCGCGCCGCCGAGGTCGTCGACTCGGCCCGGCTGGCCGGGGTGAACCTGCGTCAGGTCGACGCCGACACGGTCGGCATCAGCTGCGACGAGACCACCACCGCGGCCGATCTGGCCGGGGTCTGGACCGCCTTCGGCGTGCACGCCGCCGCGGGTGACCTGGAGGCGCTGAACTCGGCCGCCGGCGAGGTGCTGTCCGGCTCGCTGCTGCGCACCGACGACTACCTGACCCACCCGGTGTTCCACGGCCACCGCTCCGAGACCGGCATGCTGCGCTACCTGCGCAGGCTCGCCGACAAGGACTACGCGCTCGACCGGGGCATGATCCCGCTGGGCTCCTGCACCATGAAGCTCAACGCCACCACCGAGATGGAGGCGATCACCTGGCCGGAGTTCGCCGACGTCCACCCCTTCGCCCCCGAGCACCAGGCCGCCGGGTACCTGACGCTGATCCACGAGTTGGAGGACCGGCTCGCCGAGCTCACCGGCTACGACAAGGTCAGCCTGCAGCCCAACGCCGGGTCGCAGGGCGAGCTGGCCGGGCTGCTCGCGGTCCGTGCCTACCACCGCGCCAACGGCGACACCGGCCGTGACGTCTGCCTGATCCCCTCCTCCGCGCACGGAACCAACGCCGCCAGCGCGGTGATGGCCGGGATGCGGGTGGTGGTCGTGAAGACCCTGGTCGACGGGGACGTCGACGTCGAGGACCTGACCGCCAAGATCGAGCAGCACCGGGACCGGCTCGCGGTGCTGATGGTCACCTACCCGTCCACCCACGGCGTGTTCGAGGAGAACATCGCCGACATCTGCGCGGCCGTGCACGACGCCGGCGGCCAGGTGTACGTCGACGGCGCCAACCTCAACGCCATGGTGGGCCTGGCCAAGCCGGGGCGGTTCGGCGGCGACGTCTCGCACCTGAACCTGCACAAGACCTTCTGCATCCCGCACGGCGGCGGCGGCCCCGGCGTGGGTCCGGTCGCGGTGCGCTCGCACCTGGCGCCGTACCTGCCGAACCACCCGCTGCAGCCCTCGGCGGGTCCGGAGACCGGCGTCGGCCCGATCTCGGCGGCGCCCTGGGGCTCGGCGGCGATCCTGCCGATCTCCTGGTCCTACGTCCGGCTGATGGGCGGCGAGGGGCTGAAGCGGGCCACCCAGGTCGCGGTGCTCAGCGCCAACTACATCGCCAAGCGGCTGGCGCCGTACTACCCGGTGCTCTACACCGGCCCGGCCGGGCTGGTCGCGCACGAGTGCATCATCGACCTGCGGCCGCTGGCCAAGGCCGCCGGGGTGAGCGTGGACGACGTCGCCAAGCGGCTGATCGACTACGGCTTCCACGCGCCGACGATGTCGTTCCCGGTGGCCGGGACGCTGATGATCGAGCCCACCGAGAGCGAGGACCTGGGCGAGATCGACCGCTTCTGCGAGGCGATGATCGCCATCCGCGGGGAGATCGACAAGGTCGGCGCCGGGGACTGGCCGGTCGGGGACAACCCGCTGGCCAACGCACCGCACACGGCCGCGGTGCTGGCGGCGGGGGAGTGGGAGCACCCGTACACCCGTCAGGAGGCGGTGTTCCCGGGCGGGTTGAACCCGGCGGAGAAGTACTGGCCGCCGGTGCGTCGGATCGACGGGGCGTTCGGGGACCGGAACCTGGTGTGCTCGTGCCCTCCGCTTGAGGACTACGAGGGATAGCACGGACATAAGGGGCGCGGGGAACTGCGCGACCGGCCATGCACCAAGGTGCACCCGCCGGCGGACAGTTCCCCGCGCCCCTTCGTGCGTTCTATGCCGCTGCGGCGAGGCTTCGGTGGGGGGCGATCACCCGGCCGTCGGGGAGGATCTCGCCGGTGTCCTCGAACAGGAGGACCCCGTTGCACAGCAGGCTCCAGCCCTGCTCGGGGTAGCTGGCCACGACGACGGCGGCCTCGCGGTCGGTGGAGTCGGCCGACGGGCACTCAGGACGGTGCTGGCACATAGCTCGTACCCTCGATTCGCAGTTGCTGGTCACCGCGCGGTCCGCTTCGGAAGGTGTGAACCGCCTGCTTCCCGGGTAGAAGCTGAAGCCGCCCGCGCTGGTTCCCAGTGTCGACGGACGGGGACGCTCCCGCAGCCATTTGGTGACATGCGTCACCGGACTCGGGTACGGACCACCCTTTCGGACGCCGGGACGCACCGAAGTGACCATGCTCGGCATGGTCACTTCGGGTGAGAGGCGGGGGAGTCGGTACTCAGGTGGTCACGGTGAGCAACCGACTGCCGCCGAGGGAGAGCAGCGACAGCAGCTCGTCCGCGTCGTGCGGCAGGTGCGCGGTCACCCCGAGCGGCGCGGGGGCCAGCGGGATCAGTACGTCGGCGCTCTGTGCCCGGTCGAGCACCGGGTGCAGCCAGAGCGCCGTCATGTAGTGGCCGGGCACGGAGAGCAACCGGGGCAGGAACACGGTCGGTGACCCCGCGGTGTGCTTCTGGGCCTGCCGCAGCGCCCGCAGGGTGGCCAGCGGGTACGGGCCGCCGGCGAAGTGCGAGAAGGTGTGCCCTCCCTCCGCGACGCGGGTCTCGGCCGCCGCCACGACCTCCTCGCCGTCCATGACCAGGAAGCGCCAGCCGGTGCGCGTGGTCTCGGCCAGGGCGTCGGCGCTGGGCGTCGCCACCGTCGCGGTCGCCGGATCGAGGAGGTGCACCGGGAGTGCGTGGGAGGCCACGAGGACGCCGCCACGGCGGCGTCCGGCAGTGCTGTGCAGCGCGCGGACCGTGGTCGGGGAGTCGATCGCGGCGCGGACGGCTCGCAGGGCGGCGGCGGGGGGCTGGGGCATCGTCAGTGGCATGAGGGATCGCCTCTCAAGGCAGAGACAGGCGGAGCGGGGGACGTACGGCGGAACCTTCGGTGCGGAGGGGAGGGCGCCGGGCTCCGGGAGTGCTTCAGACGCTGTAGCGGTGATTCGATCGTGTGCTCGATGCGGACGAGCGGTTCGGACGAGCTTGCGGACAGAGGCATTCGTACTCACCCGTGGGGGCGATTCTATACGAACGGATGCGCGCCGTGACTCTTCTACTACCCACCGTGTGTGGCCGCAAGGCGGGTTCGAGAACGTTCGTACACACAAGGTGAGGTTGGCACATGCCCCGTCTGCGGGCTATCGATCTCCAGGCTGGGCATGATGCCTGCGCTGACGCCGACCGAGGAGGACACCGCGCATGGGGGAGAAGGTCGCCGCCGCCGGCTCTGATCTGGCGGACCGCCAGCTCTACCGGAGGAAGCTCCGACAGTGCCTGGAGGCACTGGAACTGATGCTGGGTGAGCGGCGCTTCGACCGTCCGAGAGCGGTGATGGGCCTGGAGATCGAGCTCAACCTGGCCGACGAGTCCGGGCACCCGGCGATGCTGAACGAGCAGGTGCTGGCGGCCATCGCCAGCGGCGACTTCCAGACCGAGCTGGGCCGCTTCAATATCGAGGTCAACATCGCCCCGCACCGGCTCGGCGGCCGGGTGCTGGAGACCCTGCGCGAGGAGATCGACACCGGGCTGCGCTACGCCGACCGCAAGGCGGCCGAGGTCGGGGCGCGGATCGTCACCGTCGGCATCCTGCCCACCCTGACCAGCGACCACGCGGTGCTGGACAACATGTCCAGGGGCGACCGCTACCAGCTGCTCAACGACCGGATCCTGGCCGCCCGGGGGGAGGACATCGCCCTGGACATCGACGGGGTGGAGCGGATGCGGGTGGACTCGGTCTCCATCGTCGCCGAGGCCGCCTGCACCTCGCTGCAACTGCACCTGCAGGTCACCCCGGACCGCTTCGCCGCGGTCTGGAACGCCGCCCAGGCGCTGGCCGGGCCGCAGGTGGCGCTCGGGGCCAACTCGCCGTTCCTGTTCGAGCGGGAGCTGTGGCGGGAGACCCGGCCGATCCTCTTCGAACAGGCCTGCGACACCCGTCCGGCGGAACTCAAGGTCCAGGGCGTGCGGCCGATCACCTGGTTCGGCGAGCGCTGGATCGACTCGCCGCTGGACCTGTTCGAGGAGAACCTGCGCTACTTCCCCTCGCTGCTGCCGATCTGCGACGACGAGGACCCGCTGAAGGTGCTGACCGCCGGCGGCATCCCGGCGCTGCGCGAGCTGAGGCTGCACAACGGCACCATCTACCGCTGGAACCGGCCCGTCTACGACGTCGCCGAGGGAGTACCGCATCTGCGGGTGGAGAACCGGGCCCTGCCCGCCGGTCCGACGGTGGTGGACACCCTCGCCAATGCGGCCTTCTACTACGGACTGGTACGTGCTCTCGCGGACCAGCCGCGGCCGGTGTGGAACCGGCTCCCCTTCGCGCTGGCCGCGGAGAACTTCCACCAGGCGGCCCGGTACGGCCTGGACGCCGCGCAGTGGTGGCCGCGCGGCGGACGCTTCGGGGCACGCGGACCGGCCGTGCGCGCCGGGGGCGGGGTGTCCCAGGTGCCGGTGCGGGAACTGGTCCGCGAGGAGCTGCTGCCGCTGGCCGGGCAGGGGCTGGACGCCTGGGGCCTGGAACCGGTGGACCGGGACCGCTACCTGGGGATCATCGAGGACCGCTGCCGGACCGGGATGAACGGGGCGGCCTGGCAGAGCGCCGTCTTCCACGACCTGCGGGACCGCGGCGGGCTGGACCGCAGGACCGCGCTGGAGCGGATGACGCTGCGTTACATGGAGCTGATGCGGCTGGGCGAGCCGGTGCACACCTGGCCGGTGCGCTGACGGCGGCAGGCTCAGTCCGCTGTGCGATGATCGTCCGAATCGACCGTTCAGCCAGCGCCCGCGTGGGAGACGACACCCCGTGACCACTCCGCTTCGCCTCGTAGAGCTCGCCCGCATGAGGATCGCCGGCTGGGGGTCGCACGGGGATGCCGGGGGGCTCCCCCCGGGGGGTTGGAGCAACGGCGAGGACAGCATGCCGACCCAGCTGCCCGCGCCGGTCAGGCTGACCCGCCGGCTGATGGGGCTGGAACTGCTCACCGTGCTGGGGCTGTCGCTGGGCGCCAGCGGGGTCAGCGCACTGATCAGCTTCATCGGGTCGCTGACCGCGCCGGCCGCGCTCAACACCCAGACCGCGACCCTCAACGGTTCACTGGCCCCGGGGCGTCCCTGGCTGGACCTCAGCTGGCAGCTGTTCGACATCGCCACCCCGCTGGTGCCGGTGGTGCTGGTCGGCTACCTGCTGCTGCGCGAGGGCGCGTCGCTGCGCTCGCTGGGCTTCGACCTCACCCGGCCCGGCTGGGACTTCGGCCGCGGGGTGCTGATCGCCGCCGGCATCGGCGGCTCCGGACTGCTGCTCTACCTGGGCGCGCGGGCGGCCGGCTTCAACCTCACGGTGATCCCCAGCTCGCTGCCGGACGTCTGGTGGCGCATCCCGGTGCTCATCCTCTCCGCCGCGCAGAACGCGGTGGTGGAGGAGGTGATCGTGATCGGGTACATGATCCGCAGGCTGAGCATGCTGGGCTGGTCCTGGCCCGCGATCGTCGCCGCCAGCGCGCTGCTGCGCGGGTCGTACCACCTCTACCAGGGGGTGGGCGGCTTCGTCGGGAACGTGGTGATGGGCGTGATCTTCTGCCTGCTCTACCGGCGCTGGCGCCGGGTCGCGCCGCTGGCGATCGCGCACACGCTGATCGACACGGTGGCGTTCGTCGGGTACGTGCTGCTGGCCGGGCACGTGAGCTGGCTGCCTACCTGAGGCGCACTGCCGTACCTGTTCGCTGACGGCTCATCGCCGCTCGGGTCAGAAGTCTTGGCCAGGCCTTGTAATCATGTAATGGTGATTTCATGACTGGTAGCGGCAAGACCGGGGAGTCGGTGGCGGCGTGGTTCGCCGAGCGACTGCCCGAGGGGCTGTTCGAGGAGGCGCCGGAGATCCAGGCCGACCGTGAGGAGATCACGGTGGTGGGCCGGATCCCGGCAGGGGAGTCCGCGGAGCGGGCGGTGGGCGAGTTCCGGGAGCGGACCCGGGGCGAGCGGATGAAGGTGGCCAAGGAGGCCGAGCGGCGCTACGGGCGCAAGGTCTCCTGGGGCGTGCTGCACGGGGACCAGCGGGTGATGTTCACCCACCTCGCCGTGCCGGCGATGACTCGGCTGCGGCAGCCCGAGCGCCAGGTGCTGGACACCCTGGTGGCCGCGGGCGTGGCCCGCAGCCGCAGCGATGCGCTGGCCTGGTGCGTCCGCCAGGTCGGTGCCAACGCCGACTCCTGGCTCGGTGACCTGCGGGACGCCCTGCGGCACGTCCGCGAGGTGCGCGAACAGGGACCCGATGCGGCGGGATCCGGCGCGGCGGGACCCGACGCGGCGCCGGAGGCCGAGGCTCCGACGGACACTCAGGCGGAGTGAGACCAGGCGCACCGATCGAGCCGCCGGCGCTGTCAGCGCCGGCGGCTTTCCTGTGGATTCGGGCAGGCGTCAAGCTGCGACCTGCGATGTCATGAGATCGTCAAGAATCTTTAACCCACGAGACCTATCCACCGTCGGGTCTACGCGCGAATACTCCGAGTCTACGCGCGGATACCCCTGTCCGACGCGTCGTCAACTCCAATCGGAGGAAGCACTCATGACGGGTGTTGGTAAGGACCGGCGGCTGGTCGCCGTGTTCGCCGCAGCGATCACGATCGGTGCCGGACTGGTGGGCGTCACCGTGGTCGCCCCCACCGCGCACGCGGCCACCAAGTACAACGTGCTGTTCGACGACGGCCACGCGGAGACCGCGGGCAACGCCGACTGGATCATCAGCACCAGCATGCCCGACCCGCTGGCCCAGAACAGCAGCCCGTCCGTCGAGACCGACTGGACCGGGGCCCTCTCCAGCTGGGGCGTCGCCCTGCAGAAGACCGGCTCCTACAGCCTCAAGACCACCACCAGCGCGCTGACCTACGGCACCAGCGCCTCCCTGGACCTCAGCAACTTCAACGAGGTCGTCATCGACGAGCCGAACACGCTGTTCACCGCCGCGGAGAAGACCGCGCTGATGAACTTCGTGAAGAACGGCGGCGGTCTGTTCCTGATCTCCGACCACACCGGCAGCGACCGTAACAACGACGGCTACGACTCCCCGGCGATCATCAACGACCTGATGACCAACAACACCGTGGACAGCACCGACCCCTTCGGCTTCTCGGTCGACCTGCTGAACATCGCCTCGGGCACGCCCAAGGCCATCAGCGACTCCACCAACCCGGTGCTGAACGGCAGCTTCGGCACGGTCACCGGCAGCGACTTCTACAACGGCACCACCTTCACGCTCACCCCGGCCGACAACTCCGCGGTCAAGGGCCTGCTCTACCGCAGTGGCTACAGCGGTAACACCGGCGCCTTCTTCGTCACCAGCGGCTTCGGCTCCGGCAAGGTCGCCATCTGGGGCGACAGTTCGGACGTCGACGACGGCACCGGCCAGTCGGGCAACACCCTGTACGACGGCTGGAACGACACCACCGCCACCAACGCCGCCCTCGCGCTGAACGCCACCGCCTGGCTCGCCGGCGCGAGCGGCTCCACCTCCACCGCCTCGGCGAGTGCCTCGGCCAGCGCCTCCGCGAGCACGTCGGCCAGTGCCAGTGCCAGTGCCTCGGCCAGCGCCTCCCCCACCTCGACCGGTAGTTGCGCCTCCAGCCAGCTGCTCGGCAACCCCGGCTTCGAGACCGGCTCCGCCTCGCCTTGGACCGCCAGCACCAGCAGCAACATCTACAGCGGCACCAAGGAGCCGGCCCGCACCGGAAGTTACGACGCCTGGCTGGACGGCTACGGAACGACCACCACCAACACGCTGTCCCAGTCGGTGACCCTGCCCAGCGGCTGCTCCAGCTACGCGCTCAGCTTCTACCTGCACATCGACACCGCGGAGACCACCACCAGCACGGCCTACGACACCCTGAAGGTGCAACTGCTGAACAGCTCCGGCACGGTGCTCTCCACCCTGGCCACCTACTCCAACCTGAACGCCGCCTCCGGCTACACCCAGCGCAGCTTCAGCCTGGCCTCCTACGCCGGACAGACGGTCACCCTGAAGTTCACCGGTGCCGAGGACAGCGTCGACCAGACCTCGTTCGTCCTGGACGACACCGCCCTCAACGTCGGCTGATCCCGGTCGGCGCGGGCCGTGCCCCCCGGGGGCGGCCCCGCGCCGGAACCCCAGACAGGACCTAGGCGTCGGTCGTCGCGGCGCCGGGGGAGATCAGGCCGGTCTCGTAGGCCAGGACCACGGCCTGGACCCGGTCGCGCAGGCCCAACTTGGAGAGGATCCGGGCCACATGGGTCTTCACCGTGGTGGCGCTGAGAGTGAGCCGGTCGGCCAGTTCGGCGTTGCTGAGGCCGGTGGCCAGCAGTCGCAGCACCTCCAGCTCACGGGGTGTCAGTTCGGACAGGTCGCGGTGCCGGGTCGCCTTGACCTCGTCCCGGGGTGCGAAGCGCTCGATCAGCCGGCGGGTGATGGTCGGGGCGAGCAGGGCGTCGCCGGAGCGGACCAGGCGGACCGAGGCGACCAGGTGCTCGGGGGTGACGTCCTTGAGCAGGAAGCCGCTGGCGCCGGCGGTCAGCGCCGCGTAGACGTAGTGGTCCAGGTCGTAGGTGGTGAGGATGAGGACCCTGGTCCCGTCCGATCCACCGGCCATGATCTGCCGGGTGGCCTCCAGGCCGTCCAGTTCGGGCATCCGGATGTCCATCAGGACCACGTCCGGCCGGGTGCGCCGGACCGCGGCGACGGCGTCCGCGCCGTTTGCGGCCTCGGCCACCACTTCGATCCCGTCGGCCGCCAGGATCATCCCGAAGCCGGTGCGGACCAGCGCCTGGTCGTCGGCGATGACGGCGCGCAGGGGCGGTTGGGTCACGCGGTGCTCCTCATCCGGTGTGCCTCATGCCGTGCTCGAAGGGGTGTGTTCCAAGGGGATGCGGGCCTCCACCCGGAAGCCGCCGTTGATCGTACGCCCTGCGTCAAGCGTGCCGCCGTAGACGGCGAGCCGTTCGCGCAGGCCGAGCAGGCCGCGGCTGTTTCCGGTCAGCGACTGGAACCCCGGGGTGCCGCCGGTGTCGACCACCTCGATCTCCAGCACCCCGGCGGAGTGCCCGATGGTGACCGAGGAGGCCGCGCCGACGGCGTGCTTGATGGTGTTGGTCAGCGCCTCCTGGACCACCCGATAGGCCGTCAGATCGATTCCGGACAGCAGTGGTTCGGGCGGCAGCGACACCGAGACCGAGACCGGCGTCCCGGCTGCGCGGACCCGGTCGACCAGCGGGGTGAGCTGGCCCAGGCCCGGCTGCGGCACCAGCTCCTCCGCGGTGGGACGGCCGTCCCTGAGGTCCTTCGGCCGGCCGCCGGTGCCCGAGGCCGCCAACAGGCCCATGACGTGCCGGAGTTCGGCCATCGCCGCGCGCCCCCCGGCCTCGACGGCGAGCATCGCCTCCTTGGCCATCTCCGGGGAGGTGTCCAACACGGTTCGGGCCGCTCCGGCCTGAATGACCATCACGCTGACGTTGTGGGTGACCACGTCGTGCAGCTCGCCGGCGATCCGGGAGCGCTCCTCCTCTACGGCCTGGCGCATCGCCGTCTCCTGGGCCTGCTGGATCTCGGCGATCCGGAGCTGGGTGGCGGCCACCCGGGCCCGCCAGAACCGGGCGGTGCCACCGATCAGACCGAGGACCAGCATCAGGATGAGCATCGGCGGCACGGCCGTGTCCGCGTTCTGGAACATGGTGGTCGCCAGCAGCGCGGCCAGCAGGAGACTGCCCAGCACCGGGATCTGGTTGCGGCTGTGCAGGACCGCCGCGCAGATGGCGATCCCGCTGATCAGCAGGGTGACCACGACCGGCAGGAAGTAGTCGCTGCGCAGGGCGATCAGCACCACCCAGAAGGCGACCAGCGGGTACCGGCGCCGCGCCGCCAGGGCCAGGGCGGCCACCGCGCCGGCCAGGTAGTGGTGCCAGTCCGGGGTGAGCGGGACGGCGGTCAGGTCCACCGGCTGCGGCGGGACCGGAGCCGTCGGTGGGAACGGATACGCGGTGACCGGCCCCTGCCAGGTGATCACGGCGTGGCGCATGGAGAGCAGCACGAGGACGGTGAGCAGAACCGCGAACACCGCGTCGGCCCGCAGGGACCAGCGCGGCAGCCGGACGGCCTGCCCCTCGGGACGCAGTACGGTGCGCAGATATCGGCGCAGGTCGCGCCCTCCTACCAGTTCCATGGGGCCATTCTGCGGCCGCTCCGGCCGCGGGCGCATCCGTCTTGCTGATCACCCCGGACGCCGGGGGAAGTACATCGCAGGGATGACCCCGGGCGGAGTCGTCCGAGCGGCCGACGAAAGGTCGCTTCGACGGCCGACGCGGCCCGACTGCCCACGCTCCTAACGTCGTTGCCGCCGGGGGAGAGCCGCGGCGACGACAACACGGACGAGACGACAGGGACGGGCCCGGCAATGGCGAATGTGATCGAACTGGAAGGCGTGGTCAAGCGTTACGACAGCGCCGGCGCACCGGCGCTGGGTCCGGTGACGCTGACCGTCGCCGAGGGAGAGGCAGTGGCGGTGACCGGTCCCTCGGGCAGCGGCAAGTCGACCCTGCTGAACCTGATCGCGGGGCTGGACCGGCCTTCCGAGGGCCGGGTGTCCGTCGGCGGGCTGCAGATCGACGGACTCGGCGAGAAGGCGCTGGCACGCTTCCGCCGCGAGCGGATCGGGATGGTGTTCCAGTTCTTCAACCTGCTGGACGACCTGACGGTGCGGGACAACATCCTGCTCCCGGCCCAACTCGCGGGCAGCGCACGGGGGAAGGCCGCCACCAGGGCGGCCGAGCTGATGGGCGTGCTGGGTATCGCCAAGCACGCCGACGCCTACCCGGGCCGGCTGTCCGGCGGCGAGCGGCAGCGGGTCGCGGTGGCCAGGGCGCTGGTCAACCGCCCGGCCCTGCTGCTCGCGGACGAGCCGACCGGGGCGCTGGACACCGCGTCGGGGCACGAGGTGCGGCAGTTGCTGGTCGATCTGCACCGCAGCGGCCAGACCGTGGTCCTGGTCACCCACGACCTGCTTCTCGCCGAGGCCTGCGCCGAGCGGACGATCCAGCTGGTGGACGGGCACGTCGCGGTGGACCGCAGCAGGAACGCGGAGGTCGTCCGATGAGCGCCGGGTGGATGCGGCGGGGCCGCAGCGGCAGCGGAGGCGGGCGGATCAGGCTGGGCCGGGTCGGCCGGCGGCGGGTGCAGACCATCGTGATGACCCTGTCCGTACTGATGGCGGTGGCCTCGGCGGTGGTCGCCGGGTCGCTGATGGCGAGCGCCTCGGCACCGTTCGACACCGCCTTCGCCCGGCAGCACGGAGCGCAGCTGACCGCGCAGTTCGACGAGGGCCGGGCGACGGCCGAACAGATCGCGGCCACCGGGCGGCTGGCCGGGGTGACCGCGAGCTCGGGCCCGTACCAGGTGGCGCAGATCGACCCGCCCGGTCCGGACGGCGCCGACCTGCAGCAGACCGAGACCGTCGTCGGCCGGGCCACGGCCGGTGGCGGCGTCGACGACGTCACCCTGCGGTCGGGGCGCTGGGCGTCCAGGCCGGGGGAGATCGTGCTCTCCACGGACGCCAACTCGGTGGGGCCGGACACCAGGCTCGGCACCACGCTGAAGACCTCCGGTGCGGCCGACAGCCCCACCCTGACCGTGGTCGGCCTGGCCTCGTCGGTCACCGACAGCGCGGACGGCTGGGTGGTCCCCGCCGAGATCGACGCGCTGCGCACGGCCGGTGCGGCGACCAGCGCGCAGATGCTCTACCGCTTCAGCTCCGCGGCGACCACCGCCGAGGTGAACGCGGACCGGGCCGCGATCGCGGCGGCCCTGCCCAAGGGCGCGATGGTGAGCGCACAGTCCTACCTGGACGTGAAGCTGGCGGCCGACGAGAACACCGCGCTGTTCGTGCCGGTGATGCTGGCCTTCGGGGTGCTCGGCCTGCTGATGTCGGTGATCATCATCGCCAGCGTGGTCAGCGGGGCGGTGGGCGCGCAGATCCGCAGGATCGGCATCCTGAAGTCGATCGGGCTGACGCCGGGTCAGGTGGTCCGGGCCTATCTGGCGCAGGCGCTGATCCCGTCCAGCGTGGGCGCGGTGATCGGGGTGGTGCTCGGCAATGTGCTGGCGATGCCGCTGATGGGCGACACCGCGCAGATGTACGGGGGCAGTGCCTCCGCGGTGACCTGGTGGATCGACCTGGCCGTGCCGGCCGCCGCGCTGGTCCTGGTCGCCGTGGCGGCGCTGGTGCCGGCCCTGCGGGCGGGCCGGCTGCGCACGGTCGAGGCGCTCGCGGTGGGACGCGCGCCGCGCACCGGCCGGGGGCGCTGGGCGCAGCGCCTCGCGGCCCGGCTGCCGCTGCCCAGGGCGGTGACGCTGGGACTGGCCGCGCCCTTCGCCCGACCGGTCCGCTCGGCGGCGCTGCTGGCCGCGGTGGTGTTCGGGACCACGGCGGCGACCTTCGCCATCGGGCTGACCTCGTCCGCCAGCGCGGTGACCACCGCGCGGCACCCGCAGGGCAGCATCCCGGTCTCGGTGTTCCTCGGCGGTGACGGACCGGCGCCGGTCGCCGCGGGCGGCAGCGCTCCGGCGCAGGCGGACCCGGCGAAGGTGCGTGCGGCCATCCTGGCCCAGTCGGGCACCGCGGCGGCCATCGGGCAGAGCCAGGGGACCGTCAGCGTGGCCGGCGGCACCGGGACGATCCGGGTCCGGCTCTACCAGGGGCCGTCCTCCGCCGAGGCGTTCGCCCTCATCTCCGGCCGCTGGTTCGACGGCCCCGGGGAGATCGTGGTGCCCACGCACTTCCTGACCACCACCGGTACGAAGGTCGGCGACACCGTCACCCTGGTCGACCAGGGCGTGCAGGTGCCGGTGCGGATCGTCGGCGAGGACTTCGACCCGGGCAACGCCGGGCTGACCATCAACACCGACATGGCCACCCTGGCCGGGGCCCAGCCCGGGCTGCACCCGGTCTTCTACGACGTGGTGCTCAAGCCGGGCACCGATGTCGCGGCCTACACCAGCGGGCTCCGCACCGCCCTGCAGTCCAGCGGCGTGCAGGTCGAGGCGAACGAGACGGAGCACGTGAGCCCGGTCGTGGTGGCCTTCGACGCGATGTCGGTGCTGCTGACCCTGATGCTGGTCTCGGTGGCCGGGCTCGGGGTGCTCAACTCGGTGGTCCTGGACACCCGGGAGCGGGTGCACGACCTGGGGGTGTGCAAGGCGGTCGGGATGACGCCCGGTCAGACCGTGGCTCAGGTGCTGTCCTCGGTGGTGGGGGCGGGGCTGGTCGGTGCCGCGCTCGGTGTCCCGATCGGGCTGGCGCTGCACGACTACATCATCCCGGTGATGATGCGGACCGCGGGCAGTGGTACCCCGTCGCAGATCGAGGACGTCTACGGACTGCTGGAGCTGGTCCTGCTGGGCGTGGGCGGGGTGGCCGTCGCGGTGTGCGGGGCGATGCTCCCGGCCGGCTGGGCGGCGAAGGCCCGGACCGCCACGGCGCTGCGGACCGAGTAGAAGATCTTGAGATTCGGCCTTGCCGAACGACTACTACCGATATATCGTTGAGGCATCGAGACCACTCGATAGAAGTCGTTCATGAAAGGACGAAGATCATGCGTACAGGAAATCCATTCGAAGAAGGCGCGCAGCCCGAAGGCCGACCCGGCCGGGGCGGGCGCGGAGAACACGGTCACCGGGGGCGCGGTCCGCGCGCCGAGTTCCGTCAGGCGTTCGGCGGGTTCGGCCCGCCCCCCGGAGGTCCCGGCTTCGGTCCGGGACCGTTCGGACCCGGTTTCGGCCCCTTCCGGGGCGGAGGCCCCGGTGGGCGCGGCGGCCGTCACGGCGGCCGGGCCCGGCGCGGCGACGTCCGCGCATCGCTGCTGGCCCTGCTGAAGGACCGGCCGATGCACGGCTACGAGATGATCCGCGAGATCGCGGAGCGCTCGGGCGGCAGCTGGAAGCCCAGCCCCGGATCGGTCTACCCCACCCTCCAGATGCTGGAGGAGGAGGGACTGATCAGCAGCGAGGAGACCGGCGGCAAGAAGCTGTTCCAGCTCACCGACACGGGTCGGGCCGAGGCCGACAACGGCCCGGAGGCCCCGTGGGAGGAGGCCGGGCAGGGCGAGCACTGGCAGATCGTCAGGGAGTTCGGCCAGGCCGGCGGCGCGGTGCAGGACGCACTGCGGCAGGTGGTGCTCACCGGCAGCCCCGAGCAGCGCACCAAGGCGCTCGCGGTGCTGGCCGACGCCCGCAAGAAGCTCTATCTGATCCTCGCCGAGGAGGCGTGACCCGGTGACCGTCCCCTTCACACCAGGGGGCGGATCGGGGGTTCGCGCAACAGCCGGTCCACATGGGAGCGGCGCAGACCCTGGCCCGGGTCGACCGGCAGTAACAGCCGGTCGACCCGGGCCTCGCTGTCCCGCAGCACGGTGTCCGGGATGAGGTCGTCGACCCAGGCGAAGGGCCGGCCCGCGGCGTGCCGCACGATCGGCAGCCAGTCGCCGCCCGCCCGTCGGCCCACCGGTACGAACGGCAGCTCGGGCAGTTGCAGCAGCGGCGCGATGCAGAGATTGGCGTAGGCCTCCCAGGTGCTGGCCCAGACGAGCTGGTAGACCTCGGCGAGTTCGCGCAGCCAGGTACCGTGCCGGGCGGATATCAGCACCGTGCTGCCCTGGATCCGGTAGATCGTGAAGTCGCCCTCGGGGCGCGGGCAGACCGGGTTGAGCACGCCGTCGACGTCCAGGTACAGCAGCGGCTTGTCGGTGCGGGCCGGTCCGCCGGCCGGGGAACGGCCGGCGCGGCGCGGCGCTGGTAGGGGATCGATGGAGGGCTCCGGGAACGGCGGCGGCGCGGCACGGGTGTGGCCGTTGTGGTGTCCGACGTGTCGCGGACGGCGGTGGTTGCGGTCGATCGGGGGCGCGGAGGGTCCTCGCACGCCTGGTCGTGCAACCGCGCGCCGGATGGCGAATGGCGGCGCGTAGGGTGGCGGACCTGTGGAACAGGGCAGTTGGGGGGCGGTCCCGGAGGCCGGGACTCCGGCTGCGGGTCAGCTGAAGCTGGGTGTTCGCTGTGGGACGATCGTATCTGTGGGTTGACTCCTGCTCACGCTGCGCAGCAGACTGCGACGTGGCGACCGGCAGCCGGCCGCTGCTTCTTCTGCCCCGTCCCTGCTGACGATGTGGTGGACCACGTGTTCCCTGACCTCTATGGTGCCGAAGACGTTCACAGCGAACGCGGGCGCCGACTCCCCGAACCGGCAGGTGTGCTCGCGCCGGTGATGGCCCGCGCCCGGCGGCGCGCCGTCCGCGCGGGTGACGCCGAGATCGACAGCGGGCACCTGCTGCACGCCCTGCTCGAATCCGACGAGCAGGTGCTCGGCCTGGCCGCCCCGCAGCCCACCCAGGCGACCCGGCTGATGGGGTACCTGGCCCAGCGCAGCATCGGTTTCGGTCGCGACTGGCAGCAGGGGGAGGGCGAGAGCGCGGACGAAGGGACCGGCATACCCAGGCAGCGACTGGCGCTGCAGCCGGGGTTGAGCGATGCCGCGGAGGCCGCGGTCGGTCGGGCCCGGGTCGCCGCCCTGGTACGGGACGCCGGGGAGGCGGACCCGCTGGACCTGCTCGCCGAACTGGCCTCCGACCCGGGCAGCCGGGCCGCCAAGATGCTCAAGGGCGCCGGCGCCGACCCGTCCGAAGTGGCCGTCCGGGCACGGCAGCGCTGAGGCCGGTCCGGCGCGACGGCCGACGGGGTGGGGACGAGACGAGGTGGGGGACGTGACGAGACCCGGGAGCGGTATCCATCTCCCGGGCCTCTGGTGATGCCACCCAATTGCTGGCGCCAGCACATTGAAGAGTTGCGGATCATTCTCAAATCGCCGTGTTCTGCCTTTGAACTACCCCTGCGCGCTGGAGCAGGGGGCCGGACTTGAACCGGCATCCGACGATGGTCGTCCGCACTCGCTCGATCTGGCGCTCGGCGGCGAATACTGAATCTGGAGCGAGAGTCTGAGATTGATCGCGGCTGCCTCTGCCTGCTTGGGCTACCCCGGCCCGCTGGTGCCGGGGGGAGGAGTCGAACCTCCACTGGACCGCGTCGGTCACGACAAGCTTCAGTTTCAGCTTGCGCTCCTTGGCGCACCCCGCCCGAGGACGGGGGGTCTGTGGGGCTACCCGAAGAGGTAGCCGAACACCCTTCCGCCGACGCGCCGGTCGCTGACCTCCGCGCCGTTGGCCTCCTCACGGGCGTACTTGACCGCCTGCTGCAGCTTCTCCACCCGCTCCAGCAGGTCGTTGACCCGCTTCGCGGGCAGGGCCCCGGAGAACTTGACGGTGGTCCAGTAGCCGACGGCGACGTCCTCCGTGTAGACCTCGACCTGTGCCGGGTGCTTCTCGGTGGCCTCGGCCTTGACGTGGTTCCGCATCACCTTGCGGGTGCGGATGGTCCGGGTCGGCTCGGTGCGCCAGGAGTCCGTCGACTCGTCCCGCGACCAGGCCTCCGAGGCGTCCAGCACCGGCAGCTTCTTCACGAAGGTGTGCAGGTCCACCAACTGCTTCTCCAGGAACAGCAGGTAGCTGACCGGCGCACCCTCGACGATGACGTCGCCGTCGACCACGACGTCGGCCTTGGCCGTGCAGTTGGCCCAGTCCTTGGTCGCGGTGACGTCGAAGAGGCGGGTCAGCGTGGTGGCGGTGGACCTCAGCACGTCCTCGGCCTTCACCTGCACCCGGGTCGACTCGGGCGGGAACTGGTCGCCCTCCTCGTCCTTGGGCTGGTAGGTCCGCGAGATGCCGGCCAGGAGCGCGGTCTTCTGGACGTCGTGGTGCGCCTGGGTGAGGTCGGCGAAGGACTTGGACTTGACGCCCTTCTCCACCGCGATGATCTGATTGAGCTTGGTCACGCTCACTCCCTTCGAGCCGGGTCGAACGCTAGCACGGAGATCGCGTGGGGCAGTTGGGATTTATCGGGCTTCCCGTCCCGTCGGCGGGCTTCCCGTCCGGTCAGCGGACCTCCTCCCCGCGAGCCGGCTCCCGGACGAACGCGCGGATCAGCCCGGCCAGTTCGGCCGGCTGGTCCAGCGGGATCAGCGTGCGGCTGTCCGGCACCTCGACCAGCCGTCCCTGCGGCAGCAGTCGGGCCAGCCGCCGGCCGTGCTCGACCGGCATCACCCGGTCCCCGTCGGCCCAGACCACCAGCGCCGGTCTGTAGAACGACGGCAGCGACTCGGCTGCGCGGAGCAGGAGTTGACGGTCCGTGAAGGCCGCCCTGAGCATCCGCACGGCGTCCCTCCGGATGTCCTGCTGCCGCATCACCGGCCGGACCCAGCGGGCGGTGGCGGCGTCCCCGCGCCGGGTGAGCCAGCCGAAGGCGATCGGCAGCCGCCGCAGCGCACGCAGCCGCATCTGCTGCATGAACAGGCCGAACAGCCGCGGCGGGAGCCTGCCGGCGAGCGCCAGGGTCTTGCCGGTCAGCCCCGGTGGAAGGTTGTCGAACGCCTCGCAGGAGACGAGCACGGCCCGGCCCACCCGGGGGTTGCCCTCGCCCATCAGCAACTGCACCAGTGCGCCGCCGGTGTCGTTGCCGACCAGGGTGACCTGCTGAAGGTCGAGCCGCTCCAGCAACTCCGCCACCAGCGAGGCGATCCCGGGCAATGAGAGGTCGGCGTCGGCGTGCACCGGATGCGGATGAGCGCCGAACGGCAGCGTCGGCGCCACACAGCGGTGGTCGGCCGACAGGTCGGTGACCACCGCGTCCCACAGTGAGGCGTCCATCAGCATCCCGTGCAGCAGCACGACTGGCGGACCGTCACCACCGGTGTCCTGGAGGGCGATCGTCCCGGCGGACAGTTCGATCCCGGTCATGGCAGATGCCGGCGCAGGAAGGACAGTTCGGCCTCGACGGCCTGCTCGTGCGACTCCAGGAACGGCGCGTAGTGCCGGCCGGGGAGCCGGACCAGCTCCCCGGCCGGGGCCAGCGCGGCCGCGCGGACGCCGGGCTCCGGGAGCACGCTGCTGTCCTGGTCGCAGACGACCACCAGCAGCGGGCAGCGGACCTGCGCGGCCTGGCGCCCCGGCCGGTAGCGGCCGACCTGGAGCGCGATCCGGGCGGCGACCGTCTGCTCCCAGTCGGGGTGGCGGTGGTCGGGGTCCAGCGCCCGTTGGCCGTCCATGGCGTCCGGGGTGGTCAGCGACGCGACCGCACCGCGCACCCCCGCTGCCGGCACCAGCAGCGGCTTCCGGCCGACCAGCGCGCCGAGGGCGTCCGCGACGGCCAGGCCGGTCAGCCGCAGCAGCGCGAGCGGGGTCATGCTGCGCAGCGCGTTGGGCGCGGCGGCCCTGCCGTCGGCGAGCGGTGTCTGCGCGATCACCGAGGCCAACTGCGGGTTGTCCGCGGCGATCCGGATGACATGGCCGCCCGACAGCGAGAAGCCCCAGAGCGAGATCGCCGCCGGGTCGACGTCGGGGAGTCCGGCCGCGAAGCCGATCGCGGCCTGCCAGTCGGCGAGTTGTTCGCCGATGTCGACGACCTGGCGGGGAGCGCCCCCGCTCTCGCCGAACCGGCGGTAGTCGAAGGCGAGGACGGCGAACCCGGCCTCGTTGAACCGCCGGGCGAACAGCTCGCTGGCCGGCTCCTTGGTGACCGAGGTCCCGCCGGCCATGATCACGCAGCCGCCGTTGGTCCCGGGGTGGTGCAGCGCGGCGCACTCGACGCCGCCGCTGGCGAAGCTGACTTTCTGCGGTCGGACGGACACCTTCATGGAGACCTCCATCGTCTGGTGCTGAGCCATCCCTGTGAGAAGTGAACCACGTGGCTCACTATTGCGTCAGGACTTTCGGTGCGATCGGGCGACGTCCTTGTCGTGATCGGCGGGCCTGGCATCATCGGTCGGGTCGTGCACCCACTGCGAGAGAGGACGTCCGACCATGGACGCTGCCGATACGACGGCCGGTTATCGGCGCTCGACGGGATCGCGGCGCGGCGAGGCCAGGCGCCAGGACCTGCTCCGCCGGGTCACCGACGACCTGGCGGTCAACGGTCTGGCGGACTTCTCGCTGCGCCGCGCCGCACGGTCGGCCGGCACCACCCACAAGGTGCTGCTGTACTACTTCGACGGCGTCGAGGACCTGCTCAAGCAGGCGGTCTTCGAACTGCGCGGACGGCGGATCGACAATGCGCTGACCGCCGCCCAGGGCTCCGGCCGGCCGGTCCCGCAGACGCTGGCGGACCGGGTGCGCGCCATCTGGCCGATCCTGATGGGCGAGGAGACCGGGCTGCGGCGCGTCCTCGACCAGGCCATCGGCCTGGCGATGTACGACCCGGTGCGCTACGCGGAACTGGGGCAGGGGGCGACCAAGCAGTACCTGCCCTCGCTGCTGTCGCTCTGCCCGGAGGGCTGGTCCGACCAGCGGAAACTAGAGGTCGCGGAGATGATCCTGGCGACCCTGCGGGGTTTCGTGGTGGACCGGGCGACCGGCAACGGGGACCTGTCCGGGGCCGACGCCGGATTCGAGGCGCTGGCCCGCGCGCTGGAGCGGGAGGAGGCGGCGGACGCGTAGCGTCCAGCCCGGGTTATGCAGGTTCGGCAGGCTGCGCGGGCACAGGGTCTGTGGACTCAGGCTGTGCGGGCACAGGGTGCGTGGGCTCAGGGTTTCCGGGCTCGGAAGGATCGGCAGGGCGGACCGGCCCGGCGGTGCCGTCGCCGATGAGCATCGAGAAGATCAGCACGACGATGCCGCCACCCAGCACCGCCCCGGCCCAGCCGCCGCGCGTGATCCTGGCCGAGGCACAGACCTGGCCGGGGGCTGCGGAGTACCCGCCTCCGTCCTTGCCCAGCACATCGTCCCCGGACGGTGAGACGACGGAGCCGCAGTGCAGGTAGACGGGGGAATCGAGCTGGTCCGACTGGGCGGAGCTGAGCGTCGGGTCGACGGGCAGGAACAGCATCACGACCGCGGCGACGGCGGCGAGCAGGGTCAGTACCGCCCCCACCCTGACCGCCGTTGGCAGGGTGCCCACCGTCGAGCCCGGTCGTACGGCTGATGGTGCGGTCGTGTCCGTGGCCATGGTCATCCCCCGGTGATCGGCTTCCGAAGTGCGTCACTCTATCGGGGCGGCCGGGGGTCGGGCTGAGGTTCGGTCAGGGATTCCGGCGGGCGGTCAGCGGACCGTGAAACCGTGTTTGCTGCCCAGTTTGGCGAGGCTGGTCTGGCCGGGGATGCCGTTGGCGTCGGGGCCGGTGAAGCCGAGGCGGCGCTGCCAGGCGGCGTAGGCGGTCACGGTGTCGGTGCCGAAGGAGCCGTCGACCCGTTGCGCGGGGAGCAGCCCCTCGGACTGCAGGGCCTGCTCGACCGGGAGGACGTCCGCGCGGTGCGCGGCGCTGCCCTGCGGGGCGGGGCCGTCGCGGTGGGCGGAGTCGATGACATTGGCGAGGCTGACGGTGACGCTGCGGCTCGACGCGGAGGACCAGCGCCAGGACGTCACCGCCCGGCCGCCACGGTAGTCGTGCGGATCGGCGGTCGGCGGGCACTGCCCGTCCGGGAAGCGCGGCGCGAAGTACCCGGTCACGTAGGAGCTGGTGCGCGCGTGCGAGTGGCTCCACACGCCGTTGCCCTGACCGTTGTCGCTGGCACCGCTCTGGATGCTGTTGCCGCCCTTGGTGTAGACGTCGGCGGCGTCGAAACCGACGACGATCTCGGTGTGCGCGCCGTTGCCGAAGTCGACCTCGGCACCGACGCTGGGGTACTCCGACCACTGGCCGTTCGCCTTGGCATGGGCGGCGATCGCGGACACGTTGTCGAGCTTGGGCACGATCGCGCTCAGCCCCACGTCGTTGAACATGTCCCAGTCAAAAATCGCGCACCAGCTGACGCCGTCCTCTCCGTACTCCTTGCCGAACCGGGTCCGGTTGTCCCAGCCCTCGCCGCTCACCCAGGTCTCGTAGACCCGCTCCGGGATGGACATGACGTGGTCGACGAGCTGCTTCCACTGCGGTGTGCCCATGCTGGCGACCTCCCGGGCCGGTGCGGCGAGCCGGGCGGCCGCACCGCCGCCCGGTCAGGGAAGCGTTTCGAACTCCGGACGGGCCGGTCGGCAGTGACCCGCAGTTGTTCGGCAATTGCCCGGAGATGCAGGTGAACTGATCAACCATTGAGCGTTTTTGGGCGTGACCTGAGTGGTTGTGATTCAGGGGATGGTCCGGTGCGCCGCTGCGGGCGCCTCGGCGGCCAGGGCCAGCAGGTCGTCGACCGACCACTGGTCGCCCGCGTGTTCGCCGTACTTGCAGGCGGCGATACGGCCGTCGGCAGTGATCAGGAAGTCCGCGGGCAGGCCGAGGCGGCCGCCGGAGGGCCTGCTGGCGGGGAGGTGCCCGCGACGGCGCAGGACCGCCCACAGGCCGCGGGCCACCGCGTTCAGCACGATCGGCCAGGCGCGGGGGTCGAGCAGCGCTCGGGGTGCGGACTCGACGCCGAACTCCCGGTAGAGCCGCTTCCCGGGGTCGCCGACGACGGCGAAGGGCAGGTCGGCGACGTGCGGGAGCAGTTCTGGCGCGCCCGCGTGGAAGACCGCCACCTCGCGGATCCCGGCTGCACGGAGCTCCTCGTGGCGCACCGCGATCGAGCGCAGGTGCAGATTGCAGATCGGGCAGCCGGCGAACCGCCGGAACTGCAGGTGCGTCAGCCGTGCGCCGGAGTCCGGCAGCAGGCTGACGGGTCCGCCGTTGACGGTGTCGAGCGAGCGCTCGGCGATGGCGTCCCCCGGTTGGAACTTCCTGTCCGTGGTGCCCCTGGCTTCCCTGGACATGTTGCCGCCCCCTTGTAGGTGTATGGCGTACGCCTACGACGCTATGCGCGTATGTTGTACGCTGTCAAGCCATGCCCCGCCCACGCTCCCTGACGCACGATCAGATCGCCGCCGCCGCGCTCGCGGTCATCGACCGGGACGGACCGGCCGGCCTGTCGATGCGCGCCGTGGGCAGCGAACTGCGGATGAGCACCATGGCGCTGTACCGCTACGTCCGGGACCGCGAGCAGTTGGAGGGCCTGGTGGTGGCCGGCGTCCTCGCCTCGGCGGAGTTGGCCACCCCGCCGGAGGCGCCCTGGACCGAAAGGCTCACGCTGCTGGTCGAACGGGTCCGCGCGGCCGTCGCCGCACATCCCTCGGTTGTGCCGCTGCTCCTGCTGCACCGGCACGATTCGGCTGCCTCGCTCGCCTGGGGCGAAGCCATGCTGGGCGTGCTGACCGAGGCGGGCTTCTCCGGAGTGCAGCGGGTGGTGGCCTTCCGTGCGCTGCTCAGCTATCTGATCGGTGCGCTCCAGGTCGAGCACCTCGGACCGCTGTCGGGAACCGGCACCGTCGCGATCGCCGGACTTCCGCCGGCGGACTACCCGCACCTGGCCGCCACCGCGCGCGACGCCCGGTCCGTCCCGCCGGAGCAGGAGTTCGGGCAGGGCCTCGCCATCCTGCTGCGCGGGCTGGAGCGGGGGCCCCAGCCCCGGTAGGCCGATTAGGCCGATGTCACGGATTCCGCGGCCGGGTGCACCTAGCTGTGTGGTCGGTGCTGTGCCGTCCTGGGGAGAAGGGAACTGCCGGGGGTGATCGAGGAATCCGTGTCCGATGAGGACTTCGTCCTGCTCTACCGGCAGCAGCGCTCGGCCCTGGTGTGGCACGTCCGAAGCCATGGCGCGAGCGAGGCGGAGGCGTGCGACGCGGTCCAGGAGGCCTTCGCGTCCGCGCTGCGCGCCAGGGACCGGATCCGCGACCCGGGCGCCTGGCCGGCCTGGTTGCGGACCGTCGCCGTGCGCTGGTACCTGCGATCGCTGCACGGGTCCGGTGGCCGTGCGGGCGGCGGTGGCCGGTCGCCGGTCGAAGTCCTTCTGGTGGCCGACCCGCCGGATCTGGTCGAGGCAGCGGGGACGACCGCTGACGCCGTCGACGCCGTGGAGGCGGGCCGGCAGCAGGAGTTCGTCCTCGCACTGCTCGCGGCGCTGCCGAACCGGCAGCGGCAGGTCTTCGGACTGCACTACGAGGGCTGGAGCACCGCCGAGATCGCCGCGTTGCTCGGAATGGAGCAGGCCGCGGTCCGGCAGAACATCGCCCGGGCCCGCCGCACGCTCAAGGAGTCGATCAGGGAGAGGTTGAGGGAGGGGGAACTCGGATGACCGACGATCAGGTGCACGACGACGGGTTCGACGAGACGGATGAGTTCGTACGGGGCGTCAGGGACGGCTACATCGCCCGCTCGGACGCGGCGTTCGACTTCGCTGCCGGGCTGGCCGACGTCCATCGGCGTGCCGGTCTGACGGTGGGTGACCTCTGCGCTCGGATCGATGCGCTCGCTTCCCTGCTGGACGCCGTCGAACGGCTTCAGGGTCCGGCGACCGGTGATGTCCGACGGGCGCGTGAGGGCCTGTTCGCCCTGCGCCACGCCGTGACGGCCCGGCCCCGGCCCTGGGCCGAGGTCGAACAACTGCTCAGCACGGTCGCCGACCACCTCGACCGTGCCGATCAAGTCCTTCGGGACCGCAGCGGAATCTCCCTCGACAGGGTGATCCGCCAGAGCCTCGGCGATGTGCTCGACCGTCCGGTCGACACCGCATCCGAGTTGCGCACCCTGCGCGGCCGGATCACGGCCGGGTTCGGCATCCCGCAGGGCGGCGCCTCCGCCAGGCCGTGGACCCGCGGCGGAGAAGCGCCGGAGGCCGGCGGCAGGCATCGGTCGTGAGGGCAGGTGTGTTGCGCGGCCCTGAGGGCCGTGACTTCCGTACCTTCTGGGCCGGATACGCCACCTCGCTGCTCGGTACGGCGATGTCGACCCCCGCGGTCGCCTTCGCCGTGCTGGACGGCGGCGGCGACGCAGCCGGCCTGGGTTGGGTGATGGCGGCGGGGATCGCGCCCCAGGTCGTCTTCCTGCTGCTCGGCGGCGTGGCCGCGGACCGGTTCGGCCGACGGCGGGTGATGCTGGGCGCGGACGCGGTCCGCTGCGCGGCGCAGGCAGCCTTCGCCGCCGCGCTGCTGCTCGACCACGGACGGCCGCAGATCTGGCTGTTCGTGCTGCTGGCGGCGGTCCGGGGAACGGGGGAGGGGTTCTTCCGTCCGGCGCTGAGCGCCCTCACCGTCGAGATCACCCCGGTCGACCGGCTAGGCGACGCCAACGCCCTGTTGGGGCTGGCGCGTTCGGCCGCCGCGGTCGCCGGTCCGGCGCTGGCCGGCCTGCTGATCACGGTCGCCGGCCCGGCGGTCGTCATCGCCGTCGACGCCGCCTCCTACGGGGCGAGTGTGCTGGCCCTGGGGCGGCTTGACGTTCCGATCTCCTCGCCTGCGTCGGCGAGCCGGTCGCTGCGCCGCGACCTCGCGGACGGCTGGGCGGAGTTCCGGGCGCATTCCTGGCTGGTGGTCACCACAGTGCAGTTCACCTTCGTGAACCTGGTCGTCTGGGGGCCTTTCCTGCTGCTCGGGCCGGTCCTGTTCGACCGGCGGCCCGGCGGCGCCGGTGCCTGGGGCCTGACCATGGCGGCGTACGGAGCGGGGGCCGTGGCGGGCGGACTGCTGGCGCTGGGCCGTCGGCCCGGGCGCCCACTGGTCGGCGCCACCGTTGCCACGCTGGGATACGGCGTCCCGTGCGCGCTCCTGGCCGTGCACGCCGGGGTGGCGCTGGTCGCCTCGGGCGCGCTGGTGGCGGGGGTCGGCTCGGCGCTGGCTGCGGCCTTCAGCGGTACCGTCCTGCAGCAGCAGGTCCCCGCCGGGGCGCTCGCGCGGGTCAGTTCCTTCCAGACCTTGGGCAGCTACTCGGCCGGCCCGTTGGGGCTCGCGGCGGCCGGCCCTGCGACTGCTCTGTTCGGCGCGGGCACCGTCCTGGGGTTCGCAGCCGTCTGGGCGA
Organism: Streptacidiphilus jeojiensis; assembly: GCF_042510965.1. NCBI lineage: Bacteria > Bacillati > Actinomycetota > Actinomycetes > Kitasatosporales > Streptomycetaceae > Streptacidiphilus > Streptacidiphilus jeojiensis. The sequence continues at coordinate 34,398 of NZ_JBEUKS010000023.1, read as the reverse complement.
CGCTGAGCGCACTGGCCGTCCTCGCCGCACCCGCCGTCCGACGGATCACCTGGCCGCCGCCTCCGACGGGGACGGGTGCTGACGCACATCCGTCAGACGGTTCCGCCGCCGTGCCCGGAGCCGTGACGCGGCGGCGACGAGGGCGAGGGTGACGGTTGCAATGCCCGAGGCGGCCAGCACCTGACGGGGGCCCAGGGCCACGGTCAGCGGACCCCCGAGGGCGGTGCCGACGGGTGCGGCGGTGAGCAGCGCCGCGCCGCGGGCGGCCAGGACCGTGGTGAGCAGGGCCGCCGGGGTGCGGTCCTGGAAGAGGGTGAAGGTCAGCGCCGTGAACGGCCCGTAGATCGCACCGCCGACCCCGAAACAGACGAGTGAGACGCCCACGGACGCACCGAGGTCGAAGGGCACCAGAGTCAGGCCCCAACCGGCGACGATGGCGAGGGTGACCGGCCATAGCGGCAGCTTGCGCAGGGCGGTCGCGGACAGGGCGCCGAGAACGGCCCCCACTCCGAAGAGCGTCCAGTACAGACCGAGGAGGTCCGCGCCGGAGTGCAGATCCTGGGTGACATGCAGCGGGAGTGCCACCTCCACCGGCCCGTAGAGGAAGTTGAAGAACCAGGTGAGGGCGAGGATTCCGAAGAGCTCCGGCTGGCCGCGCAACACCCGCAGGCCGGCCTTGGATCGGCCGGTGTCGGGCGGCTCGGCCGTCGGTGTGGGCCCGTTCGGGTTGCCGAGCCGGCCGGTCTGGAGCGCGAGGACGGCGAAGCTCACGGCGTCAAAGCCGATGATCCAGGCAGGGCCGACTGCGGCCGCCAGTAGCCCGGCGAGTGCAGGCCCGACGATGACGGCCGCGGTGGCGCTCGAACTGATCAGCGCGTTCGCGGCCAGACGCTGCTCCGGTGGCAGGATCTCGGCGAGCAGAGAGTACTTTCCCGCGCTTCCCCAGGCGTGCAGCATCGAGGAACCGGCCAGCAGGGCGATGTAGAGGACCGGATTCAGCACACCCGCGGCCCAGGCTAGCGGCACCGAGCCGAGCAGCAGTGCACGGAGCCCGCTGTCCGCGGCCAGGAGGTGTCGGGCCGGTAGGTGGCGCAACCAACGGCCGAAGACGAGCGCGCCGACCGCTCCGGGCAGGGCGTAGGCGGCGATCGCCGCACCGACGACCAGGCCGGACCGCCCCGGCGGCGCGATGACGACCGCCAGCCAGGCGACGGCGACCACGCTCATCCCGTCACCCAGATCGGAGGCGGCCAGTGCGGGCAGCAGCCGTCGGAGCTCGACATGGGCGAAGAGCGGCCGGTAGGAGCGCGGCAGCAGGCGGGTTGTCGACGGGAGGGCCACCCGTTCAGACTCAGGGTTCAAGCACGCTTGAAGTCAAGTGACGTCGAGGGGGACGGATCAGTGCGGGAACTGGCCATCGGGGACCTCGCGCGGCAGGTCGGGATGCGGGCTTCCGCATTGCGGTACTACGAGAGCGTCGGCCTGCTGCCTCAGGCGGCGAGGGTCGCGGGGCGGCGGGTCTATCCGGTCAGCACCGTGCGGCGGATCGCGTTGATCAGGATGGCTCAGCGGGCCGGGTTCACCCTCGCCGAGATCCGCCAGTTGCTGAGCACAGACGGCGACCGCGGTGCCACCGGGCAGTGGCGGACCCTCGCCGAACGCAAGCTCCCCGAGCTGGACCGGTCCATCGAGCAGCTGCGATTGCTGCGGGATGCCGTCGCCGAGTGTCTGCTCTGCGGCTGCATGAACTTCGAGAGCTGCCGGCTGCTCGCCCCGGGCGCCGACCAGGATGTTTGAGGACTGCCGGCTGATTACACTGCGTGGCCTCTGGTGCCCAGATGGTGACGGTCCGCTGGGTCGCGAGGAGCGCCGCGCCGTCGGATGATCGGGGCATGGACGACGTGAGCGGTCGTACCGCGAAGGTGTGGATCAAGGATGAGGTCGAAGGTGAGGCCGATCCGAAGCATGTCGTGATGCAGGTCTACGACCCCCGGAAGCACCCCCTGAGCGCCGAGGTCGTGGTCCGGACCAGGCACGACGTCATCGCCGTCGCCGACGAGTACGGGGTCCGGCTGGACCAGGTGCGGTTCGTCGGCGACAGCGCGAAGACCGTGGACGAGAACTCCGGTCCGGCGCGCAGCTGACCCGGACCGTCGCCCGTCCGGCCGAGTGACCTTCACCCAGGAGCGGGAGGCCGCAGTGGACCGCGAAGAGCTTCGAGCGCAGTTGGAGGCCGAGGGCTTCCGGAGCAACGCCTACTGCCTGGACGGCGGACTGCCCGACAACGCCTACTGCCTGGACCGCGACGGCGCCGACTGGATCGCCTACCACTGGGGCCGCGGCAGTTGCTCCTGGCTCCGCCGCTTTCGCGCCGAGTCACCTGCCTGCGAATACCTGCTGGGCCTGATCCGCGAGGACGCCCGGGCCCGAAAGGCCCCGCACCCCCAGTGATTCACGCTCCCCGCCGAGGATTCGAACCTCGATCTTCGCTTCCAGAGAGCGATGTGACTGCCGATTGCACCAACGGGGATCGAGCGGAAGGTGCGGGAGTTGAACCCGCAGCGGTGTCACCCGCCACGCTTTTCTGGAGCGCTTGGCACGCCTATGCCGGACCTTCCAACGCGGAGGATGCAGGATTCGAACCTGCGCAGGCGTCAACCTGACGACGGCTTAGCAAGCCGCTGCCTTACCACTCGGCCAATCCTCCGTAGCGCTGACAGGAATCGAACCTGCAACCGACGGTCCCTCAGACCGCCCCCTCTGCCAGTTGGGGCACAGCGCCTTGTTGCTTTGCGTAGCGTCGGTGCGATTCGAACGCACACTGGACCGGTCCTGAACCGGCTCCCTCTGCCGTTGGGGTACGACGCCTTGGTGCTGCAATTGCCGTGCGCTGCCGAGGAATCGAACCTCGCAAGCCCGAAGGCGCAGGGGTTACAGCCCCGCTCGTGTCCCAGCACTCAACGCTTGGTGGCGGGTACGGGATTCGAACCCGTGACCTAAGGCTTATGAGGCCTTCGCGCTGACCCGCTGCGCCAACCCGCAGCACCAATCGTAGGAAGCAAGTAATTCAGGAGCTAATGGTTTTTGCGCACCGGCGTGCGCCCCGACATGCCGTCACTCCGACCACGTCCGCGGCCGGTCCACAGCCACCGGCTTGCGCAGACCGACATGCTCCTGGTGTCGCACGAGGGTGTAGCCGGGGCCGGCATCGCGCTCGATCTCCCCGACGATGACGCCGTCGCACACCCACTCGTCGCACCAGGTGCACACGCCCGCCGCCCGGCCAGCGGCCGGCTCCGTCTTCTCGCTCATGCCCGCACGGCCTGTTGGGCAAGTCGGAAGCAGTTGGTGTAGCCGTATTCCTCACCGAGGTGGCCCATGTCGACGTTCTTGCCATCCGGGCCGATCGGCAGGACCGGGCCGGTTGAGCTCGGCGGTTCGGTGCACATGTCGCAGCGGACCGGATCGGGCTGGGCGGCGGCGCGAGTGCGCCTTGCCGCCTGCCGCTTCGAGGGAGCGTCCGTAATCACTCGGATGCCTTTCGTCGCTGTCCTGAAAGCGACGTTAGGGATGATCCGCGAGGGCGGTTCGTGCTCTCAGCACGGCCGTGCCCACAGCACGGGTCAGAGCATGTCCATGCGTCCGGCCAGCTGCTCCGCCTGGCGGGCCTGCATCGCTCGCGCCCGACGCATCAGCCCGACGACCATGGTTCGTGCCAGCTCAGTCCGAGACAGGTCCTCAGGGGCCAACTGCTCCGCCTGTAGCAGGTGCAGCAGCACTGCCGGATCCTCGCGCCGCAGGTCGTGGCAGCGCGCAACCTCCAGCAGGAACGTGAACCTTCGCTCCAGCGACGGCAGCCGGCTGGTGTCGATCTGGTCGGCGTCGTGCAGAGCCTCGCTGGCCTCGCCTGCCTCCATTTCGATGCTCATCGCATGGAGCGCGACATTAGTCGGACCGAACACGGTCCACATGACATTGCCCTCTCCGGCCTGCTTAGCTGCCGGGGCCGCCGCGCTCCGCAGTCGGTCCCGGGCAGCCCACCAGTCCTTGCGGCGGGCCGAGGCCACCACCGTCACCAGCTGGAGCGCGCCAGCCATCGCCGCGCAGTCCGCATCGCCTCCCTGCGCACGGTGCTTCAGTTGTTCGCTGCCCTTCCGTGCGACTTGTTCGGCGGCGTCGGGGTCGCCGGCGGCGAGGAGGGCGTGCCCGAGATTCCACTGTGCGGCAGCGATCCTCAGCGGGTCGTCAGCATCCTCAGCTGCGCGTACGGCCCGGTCGGCAGCCATCATCGACAGGTCCGTGCGCCCGGCTCGCCGCAGGTAGGAGCGCAGCAGGAAGTACAGGTCCGCGGAGACCCGCAGTGTTTCGCGCCGCCGCTCGCTGTCACCGGTGCGGTGTGCTCGGACGGCATGCTCAGTGTCGGTGATGAGGTCCGGCAATACGTCAGCGGCGTCCGTGAAGCGGGTCGGCGATGACTGCCAGGATCGCCACGCGGCCTCGACGCGCTCGCGCAGTACTTCCGGCCCTGCGGGATCCGTGGACCGCGGAGGCCCGAAGCTCATCAGGGCCCGCGCGATGGACGGGGCGGCCGTGTCCTCGGCTGTGACGGCCACGGTGGTGCCTTCGGACAGCAGAGCGGCGACGGGCACTCCGAGTTCCTGGGCGATCCGGTGAAGGACTGCGATTGTGGGGATCCGCAGTCCGCGCTCGATTTGCGAGTAGTAGTCCACGGAGATTCCGGCCAGCCCGGCGATGACGTCCTGCTGGCGGGTGCCGCGGAAGTGGCGCACCCGGGCGCCGATGGGTAGTTTCACGGCCGCCTCCGCTCGCGCCCTTGTAGCCTTGTTTGCCAGCCTAGGGCGGTCAATGACGCAGCGTCCCCTCTCCGACCACTCGTGTGACAGGGTTGGGTTCTGGCCGATGGGACGGAGCGGGCTATGGCGGGGTACCGGCTGGTGCTGTGGGATGTGGACCACACCCTGATCGCCTCCGGTGGCGTAGGGAGTTCAATCTCCCAGCAGGCCTTCCTCGCGGTCACCGGCCGCCGTCAGGAGTACCACCCGAACGTGTCCGGGCGTACCGAGCGAGCGATTCTCGCCGAGTCGTGCCGCCTGCACGGCCTGGACCCCGACGACTACCGGTTCGACGACTACGCCGACGCCCTTGCTCAGGGCTACCTACGGCGCGCCGGCGAACTACGCGAGCGAGGCCAGGCCTTGCCCGGTGCGACGAACATCCTCGCTGCCACGGCCAGGCTCGAAGGGGTACGGCAGACTGTGGTGACCGGCAACGTTCGCCGCGTTGCCGAGATCAAACTCCAGGTCTTCGGCTTGGACCGGCACATCGACTTCGACCTCGGCGGTTACGCGGAGGACTCCGATGTCCGCGCGGACCTCGTCCGCACCGCATATGCGCGGGCCACCTCCGCCGATGGGCTGGCCTACGGCATTCAGGAGTCCCTCGTCATCGGCGACACGCCGTCAGACATCGAGGCTGCTCATTTGGCAGGTGCCGTCGCCCTTGGGGTGGCAACGGGCAGGACCAGCGCGGCCGAGCTCCTGGACGTCGGCGCGGATGCCGTAGTGGCGGACTTGGCCGATACGGACTGCGTCGTCGAGATGATCCGCGACGGCGTCGAACCTGCGGCTCCGTGAACCCCCGATCGGCTCACCGTCCTGGTCAACGACACGAGGGGCGGCCGGCTGGTCGGCTCTGCTTGGGGCGACGGCAGACGGTGATGGGTGGCGGTGGTTTCTCGAGGCGGGGGCCGCCATGATTCCTACGGACCTGAACGGCTACGCTCGCGAGGTCCGAACGTCACGCTTTGGAAGCAGAGCGACGTTGAATTTCGTTATAGGTAGCGCGATCTTCGGCGCTGGATTGGCGTGCATCATTCGCTCTGGGCGCACGATTGACAGTGCCAACCCGCCATGGACGCCACGCGAGCGGCGATGGGTTCTCGCCGGGCTCGTTTTGATGTCTACCGGCCTGATCGTTCATCACTCGCTTTCCCCTTTCTGAGAGAGCAGAGCGTCGGCCGTCCCGGGTACGTGCCCAGGGCGGCCAAGGTCGCATGACAATGACAATCGTCCGGCCGTTCCCTCGCAGATCATTGGAGCGATCGGCTGCTTGTGCAACAAGAGATATCGTCACGGCATGTCCGACGCTCTTGACGTAGGCGCAGCGCTGCAGGGCGGTCTCCGCGATCGTCATCACGCCTGGGAGTTCATCCGCGCGTTTACCGCGGCGTGGACCGGTCGGGGCGTTCAGGACGCGGACGGTGTCAGCGAGGCGGAACTGTCCACGGCAGAGGACGAACTCGGTGTTCGTCTGCCCGTGGCGGTCCGGGAGGGCTACGCACTGCTGGGCCGCAGCCTCGCACTGACCTGCGTTCAAGACCCTCTGGTGCCAGCCACCGGCCTGTTCGTACTGGACGGCAACCTGATCTTCCGCCGCGAGAACCAGGGCTGCGCCTTCTGGGGCATCCCACTCGATCAGATCGATCTGGACGACCCACCCGTCGTCGTCCAGACACACGACGGCTGGATGCCCTTCCTGGACCGAATGTCGACGGCATGGGTCGAGCTTGTGCTCAGTGAGTCGATGTTCGCCGGTGACGGCCCCGATGCGCTCTACGACGCCTGCGAACTCCCCGACGCGCTCCTGCCGACCCTCCAGCAGCGATACACGCGAGTCGACCTCCCGGACCATCCCATGTGGGCCAGCGCGGATGACTCCCCACTGCGCTGGTACGCCGCACCAGGCCGACTTCTCCGACACGACGGCACGCAGGATCACAGCTGGCTCCACGCCCGTGGTCACGCGGTGGCGGACCTCGAGGACATCCGTAACGACCTACCAGGCGGATGGGTCCGCTGATCCAGCCGGAGCGGCGTAGGCGGAAGGAGTTGGGCGCCCTGTCGGCGGCGATGCCGCCGTGGCAGGATGCGCCGGTCGGACGGGAGCTGGCCGGGGCCCTCGCTCCTGCACTGGAGGCGCTGTGAGCGAGCCCGTAGCCCTGACCGAGGACGAGATCGCCGAGGCCCTGAGCCGCGTGCCGCAGTGGGAGCGGAAGGGCGACAGCATCACCCGCCTGGTCAAGGTCCGCTACCACGCGGGGGTCGCGCTGATCGTCCACGTAGCAGACGTCTCCCGACTCACCCACCACCACGCCGACGTCAACCTGACCTTCGACGGCGTCCGCTTCACCGTCACCACCCACGACGCGGGCGGAGTACTGACCGAGGCCGACTTCACCCTGGCCGAGCGCATCGACGTCATCGCATCGGGGCACGCGGCCCGGTGGGACCTCGAACCGGTGGAGTGATCTGAGGCGTTGGACGAGTGATTGTGCAACGAGGGTCCATGGTCGGGCGCTCCCCGGAGACTCCCCAGAGGTGCACGACAGGGGCCGCTCTCCACCGTGGAGATGCGGCCCCTGCTGTTCGGGAGTTGTTGCTTCAGCCCATAGATTCCAGGGTTCGGCCCTTGGTCTCCTTGATGAAGAAGTAGACGAAGGGGATGGAGAGCAGGGCGAAGCAGGCGTAGATGACGTAGGTCGCTGAGAGGTTCCAGTCGGACATGGTCGGGAAGCTGACGGTGATGGCCCAGTTGGCGATCCACTGGGCCGATGCGGCGACGGAGAGGGCGAGGGCGCGGATCTTGTTGGGGAACATCTCGCCGAGCAGGACCCAGACCACGACGCCCCAGGAGAAGGCGAAGCAGAGGACGAAGACATGGGCGGCGACCAGGGCGACGGTCGCCTGGGTGTTGGGGAGGGTGGCCGTGGTGCCGGTGCCGTGGCGGTAGGAGAAGGCCCAGGCGGCCACGCCGAGGGCGACGGCCATGCCGGCGGAGCCGGCCAGGGCGAGCGGGCGGCGGCCGATGCGGTCGACCAGGGCGATGGCGATGACCGTACCGACGATGTTGACCAGTGAGGTGGAGACGCTGATCAGCAGCGAGTTGCTGGCGTTGATGCCGACCGACTGCCAGAGCAGCGAGGAGTAGTAGAAGATCACGTTGATGCCGACGAACTGCTGGAACACCGAGGCGCCGATGCCGATCCAGACGATCGTCTGCAGGCCGGCCCGGCCGCCCAGCAGGTCGCTCAGGCTGGCCTTGTGCTCGGAGGCCATGACCTGCTGGATCTCTGCGATCCGGGCGTCCGGGTCGCTGTCCTGGCCCTCGACGTCGCGCAGCACCTCGCGGGCCCGGTCCATCCTGCCGACGGAGATCAGGAAGCGCGGCGACTCGGGGATGGCGTAGGACATCAGGAAGTAGATCAGCGCGGGGACGGTCTCCACACCGAGCATCCACTGCCAGGCCTGGATGCCGGCGATGTGGTCGTTGGGGTTGCCGCCGGCGCCCTCGTTCAGGGCGTAGTTGACCAGCTGCGAGATGAAGATGCCGAGCACGATCGCGCCCTGCTGGAACGAGGCGAGCCGTCCGCGCACGGCGGGCGGCGCGACCTCGGCGATGTAGGCGGGGGCGATGACGGAGGCCATGCCGATGGCGACACCGCCGACCACGCGCCAGACGCCGAGGACGAAGATGTTAGGCGGGAACATCGAGCCGACGCCGCTGATGGCGAACAGCACGGCGGCGATCTGCATGACCCGGATGCGGCCGATGCGGTCGGCGAGCCAGCCGGCGCCCATGGCGCCGACGGCCGAGCCCAGCAGCGCGACCGAGACCACCAGGGCGGTCTCGCCGCTGCCCACGCCGAAGTGGTGCTGGATGCCGGTGACGGCGCCGCTGATGACCGAGCTGTCGTAGCCGAAGAGGAAACCGCCCATCGCTGCTGCGGCGGCGATGAAGATGACGTGACCGAGGCTGCCCTCGCCGGAGGCTGGTTGCTGAGATGTCGCTGAACTGGTCAGTGTGGGCTCCCGGGAGTGCGGCGGGCCGCAGCGGAGGCCGCGTCCCCGAACTGATGGTCCGTCCGGCCAGCCTAGGAACGCGGGCCGACCGGGGACGGATGCCAGGCCGTTCCCTGGGCCGTCCGGGTGGATGCCTGCCCCGGACGGCCCACGGCATTCGGGGGCCGGTTGGATCAGTGTTCGACCGGGCAGTCACCAGGCTCGGCGAGCCGGGCGGCCCGGCGGCGCAGCAGCTGGGCGCGGGCGCCGGGGTCGGCCGGGCGGTCGCGCAGCAGCAGTTCCTCGGCCACCGCGGCCTGGAAGTCGGTCGTCTTCTTGTCGTCGTACTTGAACTTGGGGCGCACCTCCTCGATGTGCAGCCGCAGTCCCCGGATCGCAGACAGCATCCGGCCGAACGGCGGTTGGCCGGGGACGATCGGACGGTGCGGCACATCCGGTTGGAAGTGCGCGGTCTGACGGTCCAGCAGGGCGGCCTTGGCGGCCGGGTCGTCCACCGGCTCGGCGGTGCAGACCAGGTGGACCGAGGCGTAGTAGGTGGTGGGGACGCCGTCCTCGGGCGGGGTGTCCGCGGGGGCGCGCCAGGGGCCGGGGACGAAGGCATAGTCGTCGGTGACGGCCAGGGTGAGCCGGGGGTTGGCCTCGATGGCGGCCCAGACCGGGTTGGGCCGGGCCAGGTGCAGCACCACCTCGTCGCCGCCCTGGTAGACGAACTGGGTGGGCACCAGGATCGGGGCGGCGCCGTCCGGGCCGTTGGCGGCGAGTACGCCGAAGTCGCGGGTGGAGAGCCAGTCGCGCCACTCGTCGTCGCTGCCGCGGTCCCAGGGGTTGATCAGCATGGTCCAGACACCTCGCGTTACGGTCGTTGCGTCGCAGTCGACAGAAGTTATGCACTAGTGCATAGTGTTCTTTGTGCTAGGAGATTATCGGATCACGGGACGCCGGGCCACTGAGATCGCGGCCGACATCGAACACGCGGTCACCTCGGGCGCGCTGGAACCCGGGACGGCCCTGCCCCCGCTCCGCGATCTGGCCGCCGACCTGGGCATCAACCCCAACACCGTGGCCGCCGCCTACCGGCTGCTCCGAGACCGCGGTGTGATCGAGACCGCGGGCCGGCGCGGCAGCCGGATCCGTTCCCGTCCCTCGCTCACCCCCCGGGACGCCTCCCGGCTGGCGGTGCCCGCGGGCACCCGCAACCTGTCCGACGGCAACCCCGACCTCGCGCTGCTGCCGGACCTGGAGGAGGCGGTGCGCGAGGCCGCGCTGGCCCACGCCGCCGATCCGGTGATGTACGGGGGACCGGCCGTCGACCCCCGGCTACGTGCCCTGGCGCAGGCGTCGTTCGCCGCCGACGGCATTCCGGCCGGACCCGTCGGCGTCGCCTCCGGGTCGCTGGACGCCATCGAGCGGATCTTCCTGGCCCGGCTGCGCCCCGGTGACCCGGTCGCGGTCGAGGACCCGGGCTGGGGCAGCCTGCTGGACCTGCTGCCGGCCCTGGGGCTGAAGGCCGTCCCGGTCGCCGTCGACGACGAGGGGCCGGTCGTCGCGGACGTCGCCAGGGCGCTGGAGCAGGGCGTCCGTGCGCTGGTCGTCACCGGTCGGGCGCAGAACCCCACCGGCGCCGCGGTCGGCGCCGAGCGCGCCGCCGCGCTGCGCGGGCTGCTGGCGGCCCGTCCGGGGGTGCTGCTGGTCGAGGACGACCACGGCCACGGCATTGTCGACCTGCCCTTCCACCCCCTCTGCGCCGGCCCGGACGGTCGGCCCACCACCACGACCTGGGCGGTGCTGCGCTCCGCGGCCAAGTCGCTCGGCCCGGACCTGCGGGTGGCCGTGCTCACCGGCGACCCGGAGACCATGGACCGGGTGCGCGGACGGCAGCGCCTGGGCGCGGGCTGGGTCAGCCATCTGCTGCAGCGCACCGTCGCCGCGCTGTGGCAGGCCGAGGACAGCGCCCCCGCGGCGGTGTCCTACCGGGTCCGGCGGGACGCGCTGCTCCGGGGACTGGCCGAACGCGGGGTGCCGGCCCGGGGCCGGAGCGGCCTCAATGTCTGGGTCCCGGTGCCGGACGAGACCGCGGCCGTCGCCGGGCTGCTCCAGCGCGGGTGGGCGGTGGCGCCCGGGGCGCGGTTCCGGCTGGGTTCGGCGCCGGGCGTCCGGCTGACGGTCTCGCAGCTGACGGAGGACGAGATGCCGGGGCTGGCCGAGGACGTCGCCGCGGTGCTGCGGGGCAGGGACGGGGACGTCCGGGGGGTTTGACCCCCCGGACGCGCCCGGACGCGCCCGGCCCGCCGCGAGGAGGCGGCTCAGCCGTGCCGAAGGCTCAGCCGATGAGCAGGCCCTGGGCCCTGGCGCGCTGCAGCCAGTTCGGGTACTCGGCCGTCATCAGGTCGTACAGCTGCTCGTCGGAGAGGTTCGCCGGGTCCTGGACGCAGAAGAAGTCGGCGTTGTCGATGAAGCGGCCCGGCAGGTCGTCCAGCTCCTCCAGGAAGCGGAAGGTGCCGTCGCCCCAGTTGGACGCCATCGCCGAGAACCTGCGGGCGAAGCGGGACTGCTTGCCGGGCGGCGGTGCCGACTCGGCGACCTGCGGGGCGTCGACCGACTTGGAGGACCGCCCTATTCCCATGAACTGCCAGAACAGCGGTTCGTAGCTGGAGGAGAGGACATGGGCCTTGGTGGCCGCCTCGCTGGTGGTGTGACCGTCCGTCACGAACATCACGTAGACCGGCTGGCGGTCCGAGATCGGGCTGTGGCGCAGGTCGGCCGAACCGAAGTACTGCTGGCGGATCAGGTGCATGGCGGCGGCGTAGTCGGTACCGCCCTCCAGCCGCCACTGCTGCAGCATCCGGTCCGTCCAGCCCTGGTAGCTGTCCATGCCGACGCTGCCCGCCTCGTGGCCGCGGGCGCCGAACAGGAACACGTCGACCTCGGCGTTGTCGTCGAAGCGCAGACCGAGGGCGAGGACCCGCTCGACCAGTGACTGCACCTTGCCGGAGCGGTAGAGGCCGCCCATCGAGCCGGAGATGTCGAGGCAGAGCGCGACCCGGGCGGTGTGCTCGGACAGGCCGCGCTTCTCCAGGGTGACCGCGGCGCGCTTGGTGAGGTCGAGCAGATTGCGGTCGCCGCGGTCGGCGAGCTGCTTCTCCAGGTTGATGAGCTTCTGCTTCTTGAGGCTTATCGGAGCGCCCGGTGCGGACCCCGCGGGGGCGGGGGCGGGCGGCGCGGGCTGCTGGTACTGCTGGGGTTGCGGCTGCGGGTACTGGGGTTGCTGGTACGGGGGTTGGGCCTGCGGCTGCTGGTACTGCGGCGGGGGCGGGCCGAAGCCCACCGGCTGCTGCGGCGCCGGCGGCTGGTAGGGCTGCGGGGCGGGTGCCGGGGTCGGTTCCGCGTCGCCCTCCACGGAGATGCCGAAGTCGGTGGCCAGTCCCTCCAAGCCGGAGGCGTAACCCTGCCCGACCGCGCGGAACTTCCACTCCCCGGCCCGCCGGTAGAACTCGCCGAACAGGAACGCCGTCTCGCTGCTCGCGCCCTCGATGTCGAACTCGGCGACGCTGGCGCCGTCCTGGGTCATCACCCGCAGCCGCAGCCCCGGTACCTGGCCGAAGGTCCCGCCGTCGGCGGAGGCGCCCACCACGATGCGGTCGACCGCCGGCTCGATCGCGGCCAGGTCCAGCAGCACGGCGTCCATCATCTCGCCGGGCTGCGGCCGCTTGCCCTCGTGCCGGACCGCTCCGGAGGCGTGCTGGGGCTGGTTGTAGAAGATGAAGTCGGCGTCCGAACGGACCTTGCCGGAACTGTCCAGCAGCAGCGCGGACACGTCGACGTCCGGTGCGGGCGCATCGGTGCGCCAGCTCACCACCGCGTGCAGGGCGGTTGTCGGTACGGGGCAGTTGGAGCCCTTGCGCATCGAGGTCATGCGGACATCCTGCCTCCTGCGGCCCGTCTGACAAGGCATCCGTACCGTTCTGTGACGACCTCGCGTCGCTGCCGGGGCGGAACGGGAGCGGGGCGGTGACCCGACGGCCACCGCCCCGCTCCCGTTCTGTCTCCCCTGCGCCCTGAGCGTCAGCCGCTCTTGCGGCGGAAGTCGCGCTGTCCGCCGGACTTGCCGTGGGCGCCGTGGATCTTGGATGTCTCGGCGCTGCCGCCCGCGGTGGCGGCGTCGGCGTGCTGGCCGCTCTTGCGGGCCAGCGCCTCGCGGAACTTGCGCTTCACATCCTCTGCCGGGTCGTTCGAGCCGTTCGCAGTCTGCTGCTCGGACGCGGCTTCACTCTCAGCCTCCGGCGCTGCCGCGTCGCCGGGGGTCTTGTCGGCCACTGCGTCTTCAGCCATGGGGGCCTCCTATCGTGGATCAAGCACAGCCGGATCGGGTGCGTGCCCAGTCTGGCACGGCTCGGCGGCCGGGTTTGATCAATTGTCGGCGACCGGGGTCCCGGGATCGACGGCCCCGCCGGCGACGGCGTCCAGCCGGTCGGTGAGGCGCTGCAGCATTCCCTGCAGGACCTGGAGCTCGGCCGGATCCAGGCCGAGGCTCGCGGCGCAGGCACGCAGGGCCCGCTGGGAGTCCGTCGACCGGGTGGCGCCCTTGGCGGTGAGTTTGACGTCCACCGAGCGCTCGTCCTGCGCGCTGCGGGTGCGCTGCACCAGGCCGGCCGCCTCCAGCCGCTTCAGCAGGGGGGACAGGGTGCCGGAGTCCAGCCGCAGCAGCTCGCCGATGCGCTTCACCGGGAGCTCGCCGTGCTCGGTCAGCGCCAGCAGGACCAGGTACTGGGGATAGGTGATCTGCTGCTCGCGCAGGGCGTCACGGTAGAGGCTGCCGAACGCGCGGGAGGCGGTCTGCAGGGCGAAGCAGACATGGTGCTCCAGGCGGAGCAGGTCTTCGGCGGTTGCGGTCGGCTGCGTGGGCATGTCTCAAGGGTACTACTTAGTTGTGCACAATTGAATTGTGTGTGATGCTTATGGGGCAGGGAACGGGAACCTCCGAGCGCAACCCATGAGGAGACATCGATGGACGCCATCTACACCGCCGCAGCCACCGCCAACGGACGCGAGGGCCGTGCCGTGAGCTCCGACGGGCAGCTCGACCTCACCCTGGCGATGCCGCCCGCGCTGGGTGGCGACGGCAAGGGCACCAACCCGGAGCAGCTCTTCGCGGCCGGCTACGCCGCCTGTTTCGCCAGTGCGCTCGGTCTGGTCGGCCGTCAGGCCAAGGTCGACACCAGCGAGGCGTCGGTCACCGCCGAGGTCAGCATCGGCAGCAACGGCGAGGGCGGGTTCGGCCTGGCCGTGGTGCTGCGGGTGGAGCTCCCCGAGGCGCTGCAGGGCGAGACCGGCAAGAGCCTGGTCGAGCAGGCGCACCAGGTCTGCCCCTACTCCAACGCGACCCGCGGCAACATCCCGGTGGAGCTGGTGGTCGAGTAGTCGCTGCCGCACCACCCACCGCACTGCATCGTCAGGCGGCCACCGCGCACGTGCGGTGGCCGCCTGACTGCGTGTCGGTGCCCTGTCGTTAGGACAGGTCGTCGGGTGAGCGTTCCTCGGCGTCTGCGAAGCGGCGCAGCAGGTGGAGGAGTTGGGCGCGCTCGTCCGGTTGCAGGCAGGTCAGCAGGTTGTCGTTGGCCGCCTCGGCGCGGCTGCGGACCTCGGCCAGTACCGCCAGCCCGGCCTCGGTGGGCCGGATCGCGTGGGCCCGGCGGTCGGTGGGGTGGGGTCGGCGCACCGCCAGTCCGCGTGCCTCCAACTCGTCGATGTTGCGCACCATCGTGGACTTGTCGCTGCCCAGCAGGGCGATCAGGTCGCGCTGGGTCACCGGCTCGTCCCGGGCCAGCTGCAGCAGGACCCCCGCGTGGCGGTTGTCGATGCCCAGGGGCTGGAGCTGTCGGCTGAACTCCCTGGCGGCCCGGCGGTGCGCACGGCGGAGCAGCAGGCCGACGACGTCGGTCGCGGAGGGCTGCTCCTCGGTGTCGGGGTGGGAGTTGGCGTCCATGGAGCGCGAGTATATGCTCCGACTGAGATAGTTCCACATGGGACATTCTCAAGAGGGACTTCACTCGGTGCGGGGGAGGACGGCTGTGGAGAAGAGCAGGCCGGGGGTGCGCCTGACGGCGCTGCGGGTGCTCAGGGGGACGGTGGTGCTGGCCGGGTTGCTGGCCTTCGGGCAGCCGGTGCTCGCGGGCGGGTTCCTGCAGGGGCACTACCCGCTGCTGCAGGCGCACGAGGTCGCCGCGATGATCCTGGCGGCGGTGGTGCTGCTGTCGCTGGTGGTCGCGCTGCTGGCGTGGCGTCCGGGCGGCGCTCCGGGGGCGCTGCCGCGAGGTCAGTTGATCACCCTGGTGGTCATCGCCGTGCAGATGATGCTCGGCTTCAGCCGTGAGCTGATCATCCATGTGCCGCTCGGGGTCGGGGTGTTGATCCTGGTGCTGAAGAACGCCGAGCGGGTCTGGAAGCTGCCGCTGCGGGCCCCGGCCGCCGGCGCCGCCGAGCCGTCCGAGCAGGCTTCGCCCGCGGAGGTGGACGCGTGAGCCGGCCCGGGCTGAGTCGGTCCGCGCTGAGCCGGCGCCGCTTCCTCGGCATCGGCGGTGGCGTGGTCCTGGGCGCCGGCGCGATCGCGGCCGGGGCGCCGTACCTGGGCGGGCTGTTGACGCAGGGTCAGCCCGGGCTGCTGCTGCGCAGCGGGGTTCCGCTGCCGCGCCCCTACCAGGTGCGGCTGCCGCGTCCGCAGGTCCTCGCCCCGGTCCGCAGCGACGCCACCGCCGACCACTACGAGATCACCCAGCGGCCCGCGCTGCTGCGGATCCTTCCGGGGCTGGACACCGAGGCCTGGACCTACCAGGGCAGCTTCCCCGGCCCCACGCTGGTGTCCCGGTCCGGGCGGCGCACCGTGGTGACCCACCGCAACCAGCTGCCGCACCCCACCGTGGTGCACCTGCACGGCGGCCACACCCCGGCCGACAGCGACGGCTATCCGACCCAGCTGGTCCACCCGGCGGGCGGAGCGGCGGCCTCGGGGATGGCCGCAATGCCGGGGATGGACGGCATGACCGGCGTGACCGGCACGACCGGTGCGGTCGCGATGGACAGCGGCGACGGCGGAACACAGCGCACGTACACCTATCCGCTGGAGCAGCGGGCCGCCACGCTCTGGTACCACGACCACCGGATGGGTTTCACCGGGCCCAACGTCTGGCGCGGCCTGGCCGGGTTCCATCTGGTCACCGATGACGAGGAGGCGGCGCTGCCGCTGCCGCGCGGCGAGCGGGATCTGCCGCTGCTGATCTGCGACCGCTCCTTCGCGGCCGACGGCTCGTTCGCCTACCCGGCGCTGGACGCCGCGCAGACCCGGCCCGGGGTCACCACCCGCTACATGGACGGGGTGCTCGGCGACACCGTGCTGGTGAACGGCGCGCCCTGGCCGGTCCTGGACACCGACCGGGCCCGCTACCGGCTGCGGATCCTCAACGCGTCAAACGCCCGCCGCTACCGGCTCGCGCTGGACCCGCAGCCGCCGGGCGGCGGCGGGCTGGTGCAGATCGGCAGCGACGGCGGGCTGCTGGCGGCGCCGGTCGCGCACGACAGCATCGACGTCGCCCCGGCCGAGCGCTTCGACGTGGTCGTCGACTTCTCCCGCTACCCGGCCGGGACCAGGGTCCGGCTGGTCAACCGGCTGGGCAGCGGCGGCACCGCCGAGGTGATGCGGTTCGACCTGGGCGGCGGTGCGGTCGCCGACGACTCCCGGATCCCGGCGCGGCTCTCCACGATCTCGGCGCCGGACCCGTCGAAGGCGGTGGCCACCCGCTCCTTCCTGTTCCAGAAGTCGGCCGGCGGCTGGACCGTCAACGGCGAGGAGTTCCGCCCGGGGCGCTCGCTGGCCGCGCCGCGGCTCGGCACCACCGAGGTCTGGCGCTTCGTCAGCGACTTCCACCACCCGGTCCACCTGCACCTCAACCACTTCCAGGTGGTGTCGCGCAACGGCGGCGCCCCGGGCCCCTTCGACGGCGGCTGGAAGGACACCGTGGACGTGCAGCCCGCCGAGGCGGTCGAGATCGCGGTGCGGTTCGAGGACTACCCGGGCCGCTTCATGCTGCACTGCCACAACCTGGAGCACGAGGACATGGCGATGATGGCCGACTTCACGACGCGCTGAGCCCGGCCAGGAGGTCCGCGCCGGCCGCGCGGACCTCCTGGACCAGCACTGCCAGGTCCGCTTCGGTCACGGCCGGGTTGATCAGGCAGGCGCGGACCGCCTCGTGCCCGTTCAGCAGTGTGCCGGTGACGAAGGTGCGCCCGCGCCGCTGCACCTCCACCGACAGTGCGCTGTTGACCTGCTCCAGCAGTTCGTCCGACACCCCGTCAGGGGCGAAGCGGAAGGCGGCGATGGAGCTCTCCACCGGGGCCATCAGCTGCAGTTCGGGCTCGGCGGCCACCAGTTCGCCCAGGCGGCGGGCCATCGCCGTGCAGTGCGCGACGTCGCGGGCGATGCCCTCGCGTCCGGAGGCGGCGATGGTGGCCCAGACCTTGAGCGAGCGGAACGGGCGGGTCTGCTCGATGCCGTACTCGGAGAACCAGCCCAGGCCGCCGGCGTTCTCGTCCCTGAGGTAGGAGGGGACCAGGCTGAAGGTGCCGCGCAGCTCCACCGGGTCGCGCACCAGCACGCAGCCGCAGTCGACCGGGACGCCCAGCCATTTGTGCGGGTCCAGGGCCAGCGAGTCGGCGCGGTCCAGGCCGGTGTAGCGGTCGGCGATCACCGGGTCCAGCAGGCCGAAGGCCCCGTAGGCGCCGTCGACGTGCAGCCACAGGCCCTCCTCGGCGCAGACGTCGGCGATGGCCGCCAGGTCGTCCACTGCACCGGTGTTGACGGTCCCGGCGGAGGCGACGGCGAGGAACGGGTGCAGCCCGGCCGCACGGTCGGCCTTGACCTGCAGCCGCAGGGCCGCGGGGTCCAGGTGCCCGGCCGGGTCGGTGGGGACGGTGCGCAGGCTGCGGCTGCCCAGGCCCAGCAGTTCGACGGCCTTGCGGACGCAGGAGTGGGTCTCCGCGCTGACGTAGCCGACCAGCTGCGGCAGCGCCGCCAGCCCCTCCTCGCGGACGTCCACGCCCAGCTGCCGGGCGGCCCGGCTGCGGGCGGTGCCCAGCGCCACGATGGTCGCCATGGACGCGCCGGAGGTCAGCAGCCCGGCCCCGGGCAGGTGCGGGAACCCGGCCAGCTCGGCGATCCAGCGCACCACCGTGCGCTCCAGGTGGACGTCGGCGTGGTCGCCGCCGGCCGAGCTGGGGTTCATCGCGGCGGCGGCCATCGTCGCCAGCACCCCGGCCGGGGCCGGTGCGGCGTTCACCCAGCCGAAGAACCGGGGGTGCCCGTTGCCCATCGGGTACGGCAGCACATCGGCGCCGATGTCAGCGACCAGCTCGGGCAGACCCCGTCCGCGCTGCGGCAGCGGCAGGGTCAGCAGCCGCTCGCGGGCGGCCGGGTCCATCTCCTGCCAGACCGGTCCCTCGGGGAGTCCGCCCAGGTAGTCGGCCAGCAGGTCCACCGCGGCGTGACCTGCGGTACGGAAGTCGTTCATGCCGACGATCGTACGGGGAGGCGGCCCGGCGTCGATTGTCGGACCCTCGTGGCAGGGTCTGCACCAGGACCGGGGAGGCAAGATCGGCGGCTGCTGAAATCCCTGGTCCGCTGTCAGAGCGCCGCCCTACCATGGGGCGTCATTCCGCCTGTGCGGCCCACCGGTCGCCACCACCCGCGCGGCCACGCCCGTGCACCCCTTACTCCATGACACCTGAAGCTCCCCCTGCCGCCCCGGGCGGCGCCGAACCGTCCGCCCACACCTTCCAGGTCGACCTGCGCGGCCTGGTCGACCTGCTCTCGCACCACCTCTACTCCAGCCCGCGGGTGTACGTCCGCGAGCTGCTGCAGAACGCCGTCGACGCGATCACCGCCCGGCGCCTGGACGACCCGGCCGCTCCTGCCGTGGTCCGGCTGTACGCGAGCCCCGGAGAACTGCGGATCGAGGACAGCGGCATCGGCCTGACCGGCGCCGATGTGCACTCCCTGCTGGCCACCATCGGACGCAGCTCCAAGCGCGACGGGCTGGAGACGGCGCGCCGCGAGTTCCTCGGACAGTTCGGCATCGGGCTGCTGGCCTGCTTCGTGGTGGCCCAGGAGATCCGGGTGGTCACCCGCTCGGCGCGGTTCCCCGAGCAGCCGCCGGTGGAGTGGGCGGCGCGCGACGACGGCTCCTACACCGTCAGGGAGCTCGCGCAGGACGCGCGCACCGAGCCCGGCACCACCGTGCACCTGACCGCGCGCCCCGGCGCGGGGGAGTGGCTCGCGCCCGCGCGGGTGCTGGAGCTGGCCCGCGACTTCGGCTCGCTGCTGCCCTACGACGTGGCGGTGGTCGGCCCGGACGGGGTCGAGCAGCCGGTCACCGACCTGCCCCCGGTCTGGGCACGCTCCTACCCGACCCCGGCCGCGCGCAGGATCGCCCTGGCCGGGCACTGCGCCTCACTGCTCGGCTTCGAGCCGCTGGACGTCATCGACCTCGACGTTCCGCTGGCCGGGATCCGCGGCGTCGGCTACGTGCTGCCGGCCGCGGCCAGCCCCGCGCAGCGCGGCGGCCACCGGGTCTCACTCAAGGGGATGCTGCTCACCGACCGGGCCGAGGGCCTGCTGCCGGACTGGGCCTTCTTCGTCCGCTGCGTGCTGGACACCGACACGCTTCGGCCCACCGCCTCCCGCGAGAGCCTGTACGAGGACGAGACCCTGGCCGCCGTCCGCGAGGCGCTGGGCGTCAAGGTCCGCGACTGGCTCGGCACGCTCGCCGCCGGCGATCCCGATCGGCTGGCCCGCTTCCTGGCGGTGCATCAGCTCGGGGTGAAGTCCCTGGCCAGGCACGATCCGGAGATGCTGCGGCTGATGCTGCCCTGGCTCACGGTGGAGACCAGCGACGGCAGGACCGCGCTGGACCGCTTCGCCCGCGACCACGGCACCGTCCACATCGCCGCCACCGTGGAGGAGTTCCGCCAGATCGCCCCGATCGCCGCGGCCCAGGGGATCGGCGTCGTCAACGGCGGCTACACCTACGACGCCGACCTGGTCGCCCTGCTGCCGCAGGTGCTGCCCGGTACGGTGGTCGCCGACCTGGACGCGGGCACGGTGACGGCGAGTCTGGACCCGGTCGACCCGGCCGTCGAACTCTCGCTCGCCTCCTTCCTCGCCACCGCCCGGACCAGGCTGGACCCGCTCGGCTGCGACGTCGCCCTGCGCACCTTCCAGCCGGTCGGCGTGCCGGCGCTGCACCTGGACGACCGCGAGGCCCGGCACGAGCGCGCCCGCGCCGAGACCGAGGAGAGCGCCGACGCCCTGTGGGCGGGCATCCTCGGCGCCCTGCGCGGCAGTGCGCCGCGCGCCCGGCTGGTGCTGAACCACCACAACCCGCTGGTCCGGCGGATCGCGGCGATAGCCGACCAGGAACTGGCCGGCACCGCTGTCGAGGCCCTCTACGGGCAGGCGCTGCTGCTGTCCCGCCGACCGCTCAGCGCCGCCGACTCGGCGCTGCTGAACCGCTCGTTCCTGGGACTCCTGGACTGGGCCACGCACCACACCACCACTGGCACCACTGGCGACACCACCGAGGGGGAGGGCCGATGACGGGCGGGGAGACGCCGGGCGGCGAGATGCCGGGTCAGGGCGACGAGGAGGCGCGCATCCGCGCCGCGCTGTGGGAGAACCACCGGGCGCCCAACGGCGCGCAGCGCAATGCGCGCGGCGAGGAGCTGGTCGCCGCGGCCGAGGCCACCGGGGACGCCGCGCTGCTCCTGGACACCCTGTCGCACCTGATCACCGCGTACGAGTACAGCGCCGAGCGCAGCAAGATGTTCGTGCCCTTCGCGCGGATGCTGCGGATGTGGGACGAGGACCCTGCGGTCTTCAACGACCAGTCGACGTACGAGCTGTTCTGGCGGTTCAAGTGGGTCACCTCCAGCATGCTGGACTACCCGGAGATCCCGCTGTCCTCCATCGAGGACTGGCTGGTGGAGATGGAGCGCCGCTACCGGATCGCCGGCTACAACGCCCGCACCGTCCGGGTCCAGGACTTCTACGTCGCCAGGCACCTCGGCGACCTGCCGCGGGCCGAGGCGGCCTATGCCGACTGGCTGGCCGGGGAACGCGACCGGATGAGCGACTGCCACGCCTGCGAGGCCTGCAACCAGGGCTGCTGGGAGGTCCGTCAGGGCCGGGACGAGGTCGCCCTGGACCGCTGGGCCGAGGTCCTGGCCGGGCGGCTGACCTGCGCCGAGGAGCCGCACCGGGTGCTCGCGTACTCCCTGCTGCCGTTGCTGCGGCTGGGCCGGGTGGACGAGGCCAGGACCAACCACCTGCGCGGCTACCGGATGGCGCGGGGCAACGAGAGCCTGCTGCCCGCGGTCGGGCGGCACATCGAGTTCTGCGCGCTGACCGGCAACGAGGCCCGCGGCCTGGAGATCCTCGCCGAGCACGCCCAGCACCTCACCGGGGCCGGGAACCCGGACAGCGTCCTGTCGTTCGCGGAGGCCGCGCTGGTACTGCTGGACCGGCTCCTGGTGCTCGGGCTGGCCGAACAGCAGGTGGTGGGGCCGGCCGGAGCCGGCGGCAGCGGCAGCGGTGGCAGTGACTGGACGGTCGCCTCGCTGCGCGAGCACGTCGAAACGCTGCGGGTCGGCCTGGTGCAGCGGTTCGACCGCCGCAACGGCACCGACGCGGTCTCCCGCGAGAGCGCGGAGCGGATCGCCGTGCAGCCGCTGCTGGAGCGGATGCCGCTGGGGCTGAGCGCGGTGCTGCCGGGCGCCGCCCGCCCGGCCGTGCCAGCACCGCTGCCGACGCCGGCGGCTGGTTTCGACGAGCAGCTCGCCGAGGCCCGCCGACTGCGCGACCTCGGCCACCCGGCCTCCCGCCAGGCCTGGCTCGCCGTCGAGGCGGCGCTCCGGGACGGGGCGGGGTCGGGCGACGGGGCGGGGTCGGGCGACGGTGCGGGGCCGGGCGACGGGGCGGGGCCGGGGGAGCAGACGGGCGCGGGGGACCGCGAGCCGGAGCCGCTGCTGCGGGCCGAGCTCGCCGCCCAGCGCGGCATCCGCCACGGCAGGCAGGACAGCGCGGCCGCCCGGGACGCCTTCGAGGCGGCCGTCGCCGCCTACCTGGAGGCGGGCCGGCCGGGGGACGCCGCCGTCAACCAGGGACGTGCCGCCATCGCGCTGGCGCTGGCCGCCGACCGGAGCGACGGCGACGGCGACGGTGATCTCGACCGGGCCCGGGCTCTGGCCGACAGCGCCGTGGCCGCGGCCCGGGCCGCCGTCGCCGACGGTTCGGCCAACTCCCGGCACCTGGCGTCGGCGCTGCTCAACCGGGCGAAGGTGCACACCGTCGAGGCGCTGGAAGGCCACGCCGAGTCCGCCCGGACCCCGGCGCACGCGGCGCTCGACGAGACGGTCGCGCTCGCGGCCGACGAGCAGGTTCGGGCCGCGCTGGACGAGGCCGAGGCCACCCGGATGGTCTGCGTGCTCGCCGACGCGCGGCACAACCGTGCCGCGCTGTTCGGGGACCGTCCGGAAGCCGCCGCGGCGGAACTGCGCGCGGCCGCCGACGGCTACCTCTCCGTCGGCCGGCCCTGGAACGCCGCCGAACCCCTGGTCCCGCTGGCCAGGATCCAGGCCCAGACCGGAGACCTGACCACGGCCGAGGCCACCGCGGTCGAAGGGCTCGCCCACGGCGGCGACCTGCTCGACGTCGAGGAGGCCGGCCTGCTGCACCTGCTCCTCGCCGATCTGCTCGGGCACCGGGAGGCGTATGAGGAGGCGGTCCGGCACGCGCTGGAGGCCACCCGCAGGCTGGACGAGGCGGGGCTGTCCGCCGGCCCCGGCGCCGGGGCACGCTACCGGCTCGCGCGCTCCTACCAGGCGCTCGGGCGGCATGTGGAGGCCGCGGAAGTCCTCCAGGCCGCCCTGCCGGACCTGCTCGCGCACGGCGACCAGGCAGCCGTGACGGCCCGTCAGGCCCTGGCGGAATCGCTGACCGAGCTGCGCGAGCACGCCGCCGCGGCGGAGCAGTACGCGCTGGCCGCACCGATCGTGGAGGGCTGGGGCGAGCCCTTCCCGATGGCCCAGATAGCCTCGCGGGCCGCGGAGGCGCTGAGCGCCGCCGGGCGCGCCGAGGAGGCCGAGGCCGCCTACGTCCGGGCCCAGGCACTGTGGCAGCAGGCGGGGATTGCCGGCATGGTGGTGCGGACCCTGCGGGCGCGCGCCTGGCTGACGTTCCGTCATGGTCGTACTGCCGAGCAGGGCCGGGCCCTGATGCTGGAGGCCGAGCAGACCGCGCGGCAGGCCCTGGCCGAACCCGACCTCGATCCGGAGCGCGCCGAGGAGCTGCGGCGCGAGCACGCCGACACCTGGCGCCAGCTCGGCGGCCTGCTGCGCGATGTCGCCGAGGACGACGGCTGGGACGGCCACGAGCTGGACACCGACCAGCAGACCGCCCTGTTCGCGGAGGCCTGGGAGTCCTTCCGCCGCGCCGCGGACGCCTTCGCCGACTGCGGCGAGTCCGCCCTGGGCCAGCGTGCGCAGGCCCTGCTCGACGCCGCCGCGATACGCATCGGCCAGGGCGAGCACGAGTCCGCGGCGGTCGAGGCCGAGGCGGTCCGGACGCTCGCCAAGGAGCACCCGGGGGTACTGGACCCGGTGGCCCAGCGGGCCGAGGCGATGCTGTCCTGGCTGGAACGTCAGGAGGGCTGAACCGGGCCGGGCGCGCGGTGCTGCGGAACCGGGCGAGGTAGCGCCGACGTCCTCCGCAAGGTCGGGTGGCCTCGGGGTGGGGGAGGGCGGATGTTCCGTCGCAGATGTCCGGTCGGTGAGGACGAACGCGTCTGGATCGAGGAGTCCTTGCACTGGCTTACCGGCCAGTTCGGTGAGGAGGTGCTGCGGCGCGAGGTACTGCTGCCGCAGGACACCCGCTTCCCCCGTCCCTACCGGGGCGGCGGCGCCGAGGTCGAGCAGGTGGTGCGACTGCTGTTCGCCCACCTCGGGGTGGACCGCGCGGCGGTGTCGGTCGAGGTCGAGGAGGAGGACCCGGGGGAGCGCGAACTGCTCGCGAACCTGCCTTCGGCGGCATGGCGCTCCCAGGGGGCCGCAGGCCACTACCAGCGGTCGGCGGACGGCTCGCCGATGATCACCCTCACCGGCGAGCTCAGCTCCGACCCGGTCGCCCTCGTCGCCGTCCTGGCCCACGAGCTCGGCCACCACCGGCTGCTCGGCGAGCACCGCATCCCGGCTGCGCGGCGTGACGGCGAACCCCTCACCGACCTGCTGACCGTGTTCTTCGGCACAGGTCACTTCAACGCCAACGTCGCCCACCGCTTCAGCCAGCACGCCGGAGGCTGGCAGCGCCGCAGGCTCGGCTACCTCACCCAGCCCATGTTCGGCTACGCCCTCGCCCGCTATGCCTGGCTCCGCGGCGAGACCGAGACCGAACCCGCGTGGGTCCGCCTGCTCGACACCAACCCGCGCGGCTACCTCCGGGAGGGACTGCGGTATCTGCGGACTGTCTGAGGTGGGGAGGGGGTGGCGGGGCGGCGTAGCTGGTGTGCGGCAGCTGCGGGTGGCTTACGTGGCGGGTTCGTTGCCGCCCTCCGCCGTCCGTGGCTTGTTGCTGTTGCTCGCTGCGCTCGCGGGCCAACAGCAGGGAGGGGGCTGCTTGGCTGGTCGCTGTAGGCCCGTGAGGGGGGCGTGCGGGGCGGGCAGGGGGCGTGCGGTGGGTCGAGTTGCCTGAACTGGGGTCACTTCTCGTACGTCGGGTCACTCGTCGTACGGAGATGTCGGACATATCCGGGCATTCACGTAGATCAAGTGACCCGTTGTCCGAAGATTGACCCAAAGTGTAGAGGGCACCTACCTGGCGAATCGTTTCTGCAGCCGCACCGCCGACCGACCCGCCGCCCGGCAACGGCGAGGCCCCGCACTCCTCCCGTCCTTGTCGCCGCGAGCGGAGCGAGCAACAGCAACAAGCCACGGGCGTGCCACTCGGCAATGGTGGCGCCATGTAAGCCACTCGCAGTTGCCGCCAGCGACCCGCTACGCCGCTCGCGATGGCGCCGTCCCGGCCTGTGATTTCGCTGTGATTTTGCTGTGATTCCAGAACGTGCACAAACGGAGGGACGCGCGTAGACAAAAGGACATGACAAGTTAACCGGACGCCTCTTCCCTCAGTTCTACGCGCGTGGTTTTCTGGTTGGCGCGCCAGCCCGCCGGGGCTGACGAACCCTCAAGTGTCCAGGGAGACACGATGATCCGGACCACCCTGCGCCGCGCCGGAACCATCCTCGCGGCCTGCGCGGCAGCGCTGGGTACCGCCCTGCCGGCCCACGCCGCGAGCAACTACACGGCGTTCGCCTTCTCGCTCACCAGCACCGAGCCGACGATCTACAACTTCATCAACTCGGCCACCAGCACGCTCGACATGACGATGTACGAGCTCAGTGACACCACCGCGGTGGCCGACCTGGTGGCCCGCGAGAAGGCCGGGGTGACCGTGCGGGTCATCCTGGACCGCCAGCAGACCTCCACCAACGCCTCGGCGTACTCCACCCTCAAGGCGGCCGGCGTCGGCGTCGTCTACTCGTCCTCGTCCTACGTCTACACCCACCAGAAGACCATCACGGTCGACGGCACCGAGTCGCTGATCCTCACCGGCAACCTGACCTCGAAGTACTACACGACCAGCCGTGACTACGGTGTCTTCGACACCGACAGCACGGACGTCGCGGCGATCGAGAAGGTCTTCAACGCGGACTACGCCCACACCGCGATCACCCCGAGCGACGGCGACGACCTCACCTGGTCGCCCACCGACTCGCAGACCCGGCTGCTGAGCGTGATCAACGGTGCGACCAAGACCCTGGACGTCGAGGAGGAGGAGTTCAGCGACACCGCCGTGGTCAACGCCATCGTCGCCCGGGCCAAGGCCGGGGTGACCGTGCGGGTGGTGCTGGAGTACCCGTCGGACTACTCCTCGGAGGTGTCCGCGGTGAAGGCGGCCGGCGGCACCGTGCGCGGCTACTCCTCCAGCACCGGCTACTACATCCACGCCAAGGCGATCGTCGCCGACTACGGCCTGTCCACCGCGAAGGTGGAGGTCGGCTCCATGAACATCACCAGCAACTCGCTCAGCAACAACCGTGAGCTCGGGATCATCCTCACCGACACCGGTGTGGAGGGCGTCGTCGAGACCGCCTTCGCCTCCGACTACTCCGGCGGCGCTGCGGCCTGAGGCCGGATCAGGAGACCGGATCAGGTGGTCGTGCGGGACCACCGAGGGCAGCCCGGGGCGCGCTGGCGCGTCCGGGCTGCCCTTTCCGTTGCCGCCTCCTGCTCGGCGCGCCCCGCCCGCTCGGCCTGCCCCGCTCGGCCTGCCCGCCCGCTCAGCCCCGGGGTTCGGGGAGGGCGATGGCGTCGGACGGCGGGCCGGGCTTGGGGCGGCGGGGCTCGCGGTCGCCGGCGGAGGGCGGGTTGCGGCGCGGTCCCTCACCCCGGCCGCCGGTGCGGTGAAGGCGGTCGGCGAGGTAGCGCATCGGGGCGCTCAGGGCGATGACCACCGAGTGGTGGGTGACCACCCAGAGGAACTGCCGGGGGCCGTCCATGCGTCCGCCGTACTCGATCAGGGCCACGCGCCGCCAACGGGTCGGGGTGTTGGCCCGCTGCAGCGGGTAGGCGATGAACGGCCACAGCGGCAGCAGGGCCACGACGGCGAGGTTGACCGTCAGCGCGCGGACCGGGTGCCGGCGCCGGTGCGGGGCGCGGTAGTGGCTGCGCCGGGCCAGGTCGTTGATGTCATGGTGCGCCCGTGGCCTGCGGCGCCGTGCCTGACGCCGTGCCTGACGCAGTGAGATGTGCAGCGGCCGTGGAAGTGACGGCATATCAGCCTCCCTGTCTCCAGGGTGCCCCAGCGCTGCGCCGATCGGAAGCGGTTCCCGTGTTCGAGGTGCTGATCAGGGGGAATGCGTCGAGACTGGGAGTGGTGACTGAGGAGAGGGATGCAGGTGCACAGTGTTGCGGGGAGGGGGGCCGACGGTGACCGGGCCGGGAGGCGGAGCGAGGGGGACCGGGACGGGCGGGGCGGCCAGGCCGTGATGACGAAGGCCGAGGCCGACGCCGGTCCCGCCGCGGAACCGGGGCGGCTGCGCCGGCTGGGCCGCCGCTCGCGGATGCCGCTGCTCGCGGCCGGGACCGGGGCGCTGCCGGTGCTGATCTTCCCCACCGTCGGCTGGTGGTGGTTCGCCTATGTCTGCCTGGTGCCGCTGATGCTGGTGCTGCGCACGGCCCCGACCCGGCGCCGGGCGATGGTGCTCGGCTGGTGGGGCGGGGTGGGCTTCCTGGTCGGTGTGATGAGCTGGCTGATCCCCACCCTGAGCGTGGCCATCCTGGTGCTGGCCGGGCTGCTCGGGCTGTTCTGGGCGCCCTGGGGCTGGCTGGTGTGGCGGCTGCTGCGCGGCAGCCCGGACGCGGGGCGGGCGGCCGCGGCGGTGGTCCTGGTCCCGTGCGGCTGGCTGGCCATCGAGACGATCCGCTCCTGGCAGTACCTCGGCGGCCCGTGGGGACTGCTGGGCGCGAGCCAGTACCAGCAGCACGCTGCGCTGGTGCTGGCCTCGGTCGGCGGGGTGTGGCTGGACAGCCTGTTCATCGTGGTGGTGAACACCGCCGTGGTGGTGCTGATCGCGGCCTGGGGCCGCTCCGCCGTGGCCTACGGCACCCTGCTGGCGCTGGGCGGCTGCACCCTGGCCGCGCTGGCCTGGGCCCCGCAACCGCGGCTGACCGGGGCGAAGGCCACCGTCGCCGTGGTCCAGCCCGGTGGCACGGTGGACCTGGACGACCGCACCGAGGCCGGCGAGGAGCTGACCCGCACCCTCATCGGCACCAGTCCCGACCTGGTGGTCTGGGGCGAGAGCAGCCTCGGCTACGACCTGGGGGACCGGCCGGACCTGACCGCCCAGCTGGGCGCACTGTCCGCCCAGGTCGGGGCGGACCTGCTGGTCAATGTGGACGCGCCGCGCCCCGAGGGGGGCATCTACAAGAGCTCGGTGCTGATCGGCCCGCAGGGGCTGACCGGGCAGCGCTACGACAAGATCCGCCTGGTGCCCTTCGGCGAGTACATCCCGATGCGCCCGGCCCTGGGCTGGATCGCCTCGCTGTCCAAGGCCGCCGCCGTCGACCGGCGCCGGGGCACCGAGCCGGTGATCATGAGCGTGCCCGAGCCGGGCGGCGGGACGTTGAAGATCGGACCGCTGGTGTGCTTCGAGTCGGCGTTCCCCGACATGAGCCGGGCGCTGGTGAACCGGGGCGCGCAGCTGGTGGTGGTGCAGTCGTCCACCTCGACCTTCCAGGACACCGCGGCGCCCGAGCAGCACGCCTCACTGGCGGCGTTCCGGGCCGCCGAGACCGGCCGTCCGGTGGTGCAGGCGACGCTCACCGGGGTCAGCACCGCCTACGACCCGTTCGGCCGCCAGGTCGGCCGGGCCCTGGGCACCGACGACCGGGGGACGTTCCAGTACCGTATGCCGCTGGCCACCGGCTCCACCCTGTACGTCCGCTGGGGCAACTGGGTGCCGGCCGGGTGCTGCCTGCTGCTGGTGGCCGCGGCGGCCGGCTGGGTCCTGCTGGAGCGGCGGAACCGGCTGGTCTGACAGCGGAGGGACAGGAAAGCGCACCCGTACGTGCGAGATCCTGCCCGATTTCGGGCAGGATTCTTGGTTTCGACGGTGGGGATGCGTAGGGTCACTCCTTGTGTCCAGTCCTGCCCGGTCCGCCGCGTCCGTACCCGACGATCTGCTCGACCACCTGGCCCGCACCACGGCCCTCGGGCCGAACGAGGCGGCGCGGGTGGTCGCCGACGTGCTCGCCTACTTCGCCGAGAGCGCCGAGGAGTACGTGCGCCGCCGGCACGGCGAGCTGCAGGCGCGCGGGCTGACCAACGACCGGATCTTCGAGCGGATCGGCGCGGAGCTGCCGCACCGGCGGGTGCGTGCGCCCGAGCTGTCCACCAGGCAGCTGCGCCGCCTCGTCTACGGCTGAGCGCCTCGTCCGTCCACCCCTCACCCTCGCACCCTCACCCTCACCCTCGCACCCTCACGCTGAACGAACTCTGAACGAAGGAGTCCTGTATGTGCGGAATCGTCGCCTACATCGGTCCCAGGGACGCTGCGCCCATCCTGCTGGAGGGTCTCCAGCGCCTCGAGTACCGGGGGTACGACTCCGCCGGGGTGGCCGTCGCCGCCAAGGGCGGGCTGAAGGTCCGCAAGAGCAAGGGCCGGGTCGGCGAGCTGGCCGCGCTGGTCCCCGCCCGCTTCACCGGCAAGGCCGGCATCGGCCACACCCGCTGGGCCACCCACGGCGAGCCCAGTGACGCCAACTCGCACCCGCACCTGGACGGCGCCGAGCGCATCGCCGTGGTCCACAACGGGATCATCGAGAACGCCGACGAGCTGCGCGCCAAGCTGATCGCCGACGGCTGCGTCTTCACCTCGGAGACCGACACCGAGGTGCTGGCGCACCTGATCGCCGGCCTGGCCACCGAGGGCGTCGAGCTGGAGGACGCCGTGCGGGCCGCCCTCAAGCGCGTCGTGGGCACCTACGGCATCGCCGTGCTGGACGCCGAGCAGCCCGACCGGATCGTGGTCGCCCGCAACGGCAGCCCGATCGTGCTGGGTATCGGCGAGAAGGAGATGTTCGCCGCCTCCGACGTCTCCGCGCTGGTCCGCTACACCCGCCAGGTGGTGCACCTGGACGACGGCGAGCTGGCCACGGTGCGCGCCGACGGCTTCAACACCTTCACCCAGGAGGACGCCCGGGCCACTGCCAAGCAGCCCTCCACGGTGGACTGGGAGGAGTCCTCCTACGACACCGGCGGCCACGCCCACTTCCTGCTCAAGGAGATCCACGAGCAGCCCACCTCGGTCGAGCGCACCCTCAGCGGCCGGGTCGACGAGCGCTTCTCCACCGCGCACCTGGGCGGCCTCAACATGGACGCCCGCGAGGCGCGCGCCTTCACCCGGGTGAAGATCCTCGGCTGCGGCTCCGCCTACTACTCCGGTGAGCTGGGCGCCCAGCTGATCGAGGAGCTGGCCCGGATCCCGGCCCACGCCGAGCCCGCCTCCGAGTTCCGCTACCGCAACCCGGTGATCGAGGCGGACACCCTCTACATCGCGGTCAGCCAGTCCGGCGAGACCTACGACACCCTGGCCGCCGTGCAGGAGATCAAGCGCAAGGGCGGACGGGTCCTCGGTGTGGTCAACACCGTGGGCAGCGCCATCGCCCGGGAGTGCGACGGCGGGATGTACCTGCACGCCGGGCCGGAGATCTCGGTCGCCTCCACCAAGGCGTTCACCTCCACCTCCATCGCCTTCGCGCTGATCGCGCTGCACCTGGGCCGGGTCCGCGACCTGTCCCCGGCCGACGGGCGGCGGATCTGCGCCGGTCTGAAGGCGATTCCGGATCAGATCCGGGAGATCCTGGCGCAGGAGAAGGAGATCGCCGAGCTGGCCGGCAAGTACGCGGACCACCCCGGGATGATGTTCGTCGGCCGGGTGCGCGGCTGGCCGGTGGCCCGCGAGGGGGCGCAGAAGCTCAAGGAGGTCTCCTACGTCCACGCCGAGGCCTACCCGGCGAGCGAGCTGAAGCACGGCCCGCTGGCGCTGATCGGCCCGGACCTGCCGACCGTCGCGGTGGTGCCGGACGACGAGCTGCTGGAGAAGAACCTCACCACCCTCGGCGAGATCCGGGCCCGGCGCGGCCCGGTGCTGATGGTCGGTCACACCCGCCCGGACCCCAAGCTCGCCGAGGACGCCATCCTGGTGCCCAGGAACGAGCCCGAGCTGGACCCGATCCTGCTCGGCATCCCGCTCCAGCTGTTCGCCTACTACGCGGCGGTGGCGCTGGAGCGGGACGTCGACAAGCCGAGGAACCTGGCGAAGAGCGTCACCGTCGAGTAGCCGGTCGAGTAGCCGGCGCCTCAACGCTCTCGTGGGCGAGGTGGGCGGTGATCACCAGGGTGCCGTCCTCGACCTGGTAGTCCAGCGGGACGCCGAGTCGGCGCAGGGTCGCGATCATGCCGCTGTTGGAGGCGGTGGTGACCGCGTAGACCTCGTCGATCCCGGCGTCCCGTGCCAGTTCCACCAGCCGGCGCACCAGCTCGCTGCCGAGGCCCCGGCGCTGCCGGGCGTCCTCGACCAGGACGGCGATCTCGGCGCTGTCGTCGTCCCACATCAGATGGGCGAGGGCGGCCAGGCTGCCGTCCGGGGCCTCCGCGGTGAGGGTCTGACCGTAGCGGGGCTCCAGCAGGTGGCCCAGGTAGCGGTCGCTGTCGGCGACCGGGCCGTGGTAGCGCCGGCGCAGGGTGGCGCTGCTGCAGCGCTCGTGCAGGGCCACCGCGGCGGCCCGGTCCGACGGGTCGGCCCGACGCACCGTCAACTCCTCGGCCGGGGCGCCGCCGCCGTCGATCTCGATCACCGAGCGGGTGTCCGGGACCCGCGGGCCGAGCTGCGCGTCCAGCTCGATCAGGGCCCGGGCCCGGGCGAACTCGGTGGGGGTGAACGGCGGTTCGTCGCGGGTGACCAGCAGGATGCCGCCGGAGGGGTCGCGCAGCCGCATGGTGCTGCCGTCCAGCTGGTCCTCGTCGATCCCGCCCGGCTGCGAGCGGATGCTGCAGCGGCCGAACAACTGGCGCAGCGCCAGCGGCAGTTCGGCGGCGTCCAGGGCGGTCCTGGTGGCCAGGTTGAGGATCCTGGTGGGCACGTCCACCAGGTCGTGGGTGTCGGCGCGCTCCAGCCAGACCTCGGTGCCGCCGGCCGCGACCACGGCCCGGGTGATGTCCTGCGCGGCGGTCTGCGGATGCGCCTGCACCACGAACTCGTCGACGGTCTCCTCGGCGAGCGGGTGCGCCTGCATGGAGATGATGTTGACGGGCAGGTCGGCCAGCGCCCTGCACAGCCCGGCCAGACTGCCCGGGGCGTCCGGGACGGTGGTGCGGATCCGCCACAGCGGCGACTGCGGCGAGTGCGCCGGGAGCGACACCGCCTCGGTCGCCGCGGCGGAGACGATGTCGCCGGGGGCGGGCCCCGGTGGGGCGTCCGGATGGCGGTGCTTCCACCAGCTGTGCCAGGCGGCTGTCGCCAGCAGCGCCAGCGCGGAGGCCACCAGCAGCACCGGACCGTCATGGCCGTGCACGACGACATTGGCGATCAGGTCGGCGATGGCGACCGCCATGAAGACGGCGGACAGTTCGACGGTGTCGCGGCGCCAGTGGTGTCGGTTGGTGCGCCGTTGGTCACGGTTCGTCAATTCAGCCATGCAGGCATCCTGTCGAACCGGTGTTTCGCGGTCACAAACGGATCATGACCAGAACGTTAAGAGTCATTGATTCAATTTTGTAAGGCTTTGTCCGAAATGCGGTTCGGGTGCGGAGCTGGTGTCGGACTCGCGGAGCTGTTCCAGGAGCCCCTGCCGGTCGGCGAGCAGGACGGTGAGGATCCGCCGGGCACACCGCAGCAGTTCCGCAACATCGCCACCGGCCAGTGCGTACACCACAGTTGGCCCCTCCCGGGTGGACACCACGATGCCGGCGCGGCGCAGCTGCGCGAGCTGCTGGGAGAGGTTGGAGGGTTCGACGCCGATGTCCGCGAGCAGCTCGCGCACCGGCCTGGGCCCGTCCTGGAGCAGTTCCAGTACCCGGATCCGGACCGGGTGCCCGAGCATCCGGAAGAACTCGGCCTTGACCTGGTAGAGCGGGGGCTGGCTCACAGGTCGAGCCCGGCCTCGACCTGGTGCAGCTGGCGGCGGGCGAGGGCGAGGTTGGCCCGCTTGCGGTCCAGCACCAGGTAGAGGAAGAGGCCCTGGCCGCTGCGCGAGGTCAGCGGTCGGATCACGTGGTACTGGCTGGTGAGGGTGGTCAGGATGTCCTCGATGCCGCCGCCCAGGTCGAGCATCTCCATGACCCGGAGCTTGGCGCGGACCACGTCGGTGTTGCCCGCGGCGGCGACGGCCAGGTCGAAGTCCTTGCCGCCGCCCATGGCGCCCAGCGCCATGCCGCTGTTCACGTCGACGAGGGCGGCGCCCAGCGCGCCCTCGATCATCATTGCTTCCTTGAGTGCGATGTCGATGTCTGCCATGGCGATGACGCTAGGTGCATGACTGACTACGGCGCTGATGAATTGCAGAACACCGCAACTCGCGGGGCCGTGAGGTGTACCTTGCCTGGCCGGGCCCGGCCGGGGTCCCTGGGGTCAGGCCGGGTAGCGCTCCAGGGTGGGGCGCTTGGCGAGGCGTCCGTCGCCGGAGGACTTCCCGGTCAGCCGGCGCCCGATCCAGGGCAGGACGTGGACCCGGAGCCAGCGCAGGTCGGCGCGGAGCTTGACGGCCCGGGGGATCGGCGGGGCCGGCGGCAGCGGCTCGCGCCAGTCGAAGGCCGGCGGGTAGCCCAGGGCCTGGAGGACGCCCTCGGCGACCCGGCGGTGTCCCTCGGCGGAGAAGTGCAGCCGGTCCTCGGCCCACATCCGCGCGTCGTCGAATGCGGGGACGTGGAAGAGGTCGACCACGGTGATGTTCTCGCGCTTGCCGAGTTCGCCGACGAAGCGTTTCAGTCGCAGGGTCTGCGGCATGATCCGGGCGCTGCTGCGCATCCGCCGGCTGGGGTCGACGCTGTAGAACATCACCAGCCGGTCGGCGCCGGCGGCGAGGCGCTCGGCGAGGCCGCCGAGGGTGCGTTCGACGTGGTCCAGGTCGCAGCCGGGCCGCATCACGTCGTTGAGGCCGCCGGCGAGGGTGACCAGTTCGCCGTCGAGGGCGACGGCGGCGTCACCCTGTTCGGCCGCAATCTGACCGATCAGTTTTCCGCGCACCGCGAGATTCGCGTAGCGAAACTCCGCACCGGGCTCGGTCGCGGCTAGTTCGGCCGCGAGGCGTTCGGCGACTCGGTCGGCCCAGCCTCGGTAATGGCCGTTCGGCAGGACGCTGTCGCACATGCCTTCGGTGAAGGAGTCACCGAGCGCGACCATGCTGCGGAAGACGGGGGTCTGGCTCATAGTTTCTGGATCCTAAGCCCTCCCCGCAGCCGCCTTGCAGCCGAGGTCAGCAGGTGTGGTGGCGGCCGTCGGGCGCGGCGCCGCGGATCTTCCGGAGGGCGTCGGCGGACCACGAACCAAGACCGCCAGGGGCGGGCCCCTGTGACGGGTGGGCAAGTACGGTCGAGAGTCGTATTACTGGTGGCATGACAACCAGTAACTCGGGTTGTTATATTCGTCAAGTCTGCGGTCCTCGATGGACTGCGGGGGGATTCCGCATGCCCGTCGGGCAGTTGGGCTGCTGCTACAGCCCGGTCCGCGATACGGAGGGAGCCCTGATTCAGGGTGAGTACGAAGCCGAGCAACACCTTTGAGTGGACCGAGCTCGACCAGCGGGCGGTGGACACCGTTCGGGTTCTGGCGGCGGATGCCGTGCAGAAGGTCGGGAACGG
>NZ_JBEUKS010000022.1:0-97133 GCF_042510965.1 Streptacidiphilus jeojiensis | reverse complement strand
CCCCGGCCCCCGCTCCGCCGCCGGTGGCGGCGCTCGAACCGCTCGGCACCGGCCCCAGCGTCCGGACCGGCACCGCCGCAGCGGGGGCGGGCCGCCGGGGCGCGGGGGCGGGGCCGGGGGCCGGCGGGACGGGGACGGGGGCGGGGGCGGGGGCGGGGGTGGGAGCTGGAGCCGGCGCTTCAGGGGCCGTAGGTGCAGCAGGGGCCACAGGAGCAGCCTCCGCCACGACCCCCTGCGGGGCGGCCTGCGGCTCGGCGACGCCCCAGGAGACCCAGCGCGGGGCAGCCCCGGTCTCCATCAGGCCGCGCTGCTGCGCCGCGTCCGCGATCCACCGGCTGGCCGACTCCTCGGCCACGACCGCCGCCGGCGCCGCCGCCCGGGGTTCCGGCAACACCCCGGTCTCGTCCAGGAAGATCGGCCCGGACTGCTCGACGGCACCGGCACCGCCCAACGGGAGCAGCGGCGGCAGCGCCCGCTGCGGCACGAACGGCTCGGGTTCGGGCTCGGGTTCGGGCTCGACTGCAGGGACCTCCACCACCGCTTCCCGCTCCGGCTCCGGCTCGGGGCGTCCGCTGCGGACCGGCGGCGGTACGAACCGCATCGAGGGGCCGTTCTGCCGCGCCGCGGCCCTCGGCGGCGGCAGCACCTCGTCCGGCCCGGGCGCCGGGCGGCTGGTCCCCGGGAGCCAGCCCAGCCCGTCCCAGTAGCGGACGAAACCCGGGATGGAGGGGTCGGGGTAGTAGCCGGCCGAGGGACCGTCGGTCTCGGGGTCAGCGCTGGGTGGGACAGCCGTCATCGGATGCGACCTGCTCCGTCTTCGTCCGGGTTGCCGGGCGGCGGCGGTGCAGGCACCAGGCACGCCACGTCGTCGAGCAGTGACAAAGCGTAGTACCACCGTGGCCCGGTAAGGGCGAGATGTCCGACAAACCGCGAAAGAGGCGCACGGAGTGGTGTAAGAGTCCGGCCGCGCACCGCTCTCCTCCAGTACCGGGCGACGGAACGGCCGCCGCCGGATCCGCGGAGAAGAGGGAAGTGCCATGGACAGGGAGAACCCGGGAAGCGCGGGAACCGCGGGCGATGCCGAGGACGCGGAGGGCCAGGACGTCAGGGAGGTCAGGGAGGAGGTCAGGGTGAACCTGATCCTCTCGCCGGAGCGGAGCGTTCCGGTGCCGGCCCGGTTCCGCTACCTCGCCGACGACCCGTACGCCGTGCACATCACCTTCCACCTGGGCCAGGACTCCCCGGTGACCTGGGTGTTCGCCCGGGATCTGCTGGTGGAGGGGATGTTCAGGGCCTGCGGCCACGGCGACGTGCGGATCTGGCCGACCCGGCAGGGCGGCCGCAACGTCATCTGCCTGGCGCTCAGCTCACCGGCCGGCGACGCGCTGATCGAGGCCCCGGCGGGTGCGGTGGCCTACTGGCTGGAGAGCGCGCTGCGACTGGTGCCGCCGGGGCGGGAGGACGCGGGCCTGGACATGGACGGGGCCCTGGCCGCCCTGCTGGCCGGCCATTGATGCGTGTTCCCGCCCGCGCGCCCCCGGCCCGCCCCCGGCGCCCCGCCCCGCCCCGCCGCGCGGTCGCGTCAGCCGGCCAGCACGTCCTGCGAGGACGACCGCGCCTGCCCGGGGACCCGGCCGCCGGGGTGCTGCGGACCGGACGGCGGACCGGACGGCTTCCCGCGCAGCAGGTGCCGGCGCAGCCGCTCCCCCGCCAGGGCCAGGAAGGCCAGGCCGACCAGCGGGTAGAGCGCCGCGAAGGGCTGCAGCAGGTAGGAGATGTGCAGGTTGCTGAGGCCCTTGTGCGGGACCAGCCACATGGCGAAGGAGCAGAACGCCAGCCCGGTCGCGATCAGGGTGCCGCGCCAGACCCGGCGCCGCCGGGGCGTCCCGGCCCGGGCCCGCGCCCTGGCCCTGGACCGCTCCTCGGAGGCCTCGGCCGCCAGCAGCACCATCATCGGCACGCACCAGACCCAGTGGTGGGTCCAGCTGATCGGGGAGACCAGCACGGCGGTGACGGCGACGCACAGCACCGACCAGGCCCGGGCGCGGGGGAAGCCGACCGCGTTGCGGTGGATCCCGACGGCGACGGCCAGCCCGCCGATGCCGACGACCGCGGTCAGCAGCAGCGCGACGATCCCGCCGTCCGGGGTGTGCATCGCACGTTCGACCAGCCCGCGCAGGGACTGGTTGTCGACGATGTACTCCTTGCCGACCCGGCTGGTGTCGAAGACGTAGGTGGTCCAGAACGACCTGGAGGCGTCGGGCAGCAGCAGGAAGCCCAGCAGCATCGTCGCCAGGCAGGTCAGCCCGGCCGTGACGGCCGCCCTGATCCTGCCGCTGAGCAGCAGGTACACCGCGAACAGCCCGGGGGTGAGCTTGATCGCGGCGGCCAGGCCGATGGCGACGCCCTTGCTGCGCCGGGAGTCGGGCCGGGTGAGGTCGTAGAGCACCAGGACGCCGAGCACCAGGTTGATCTGGCCGTAGCGCAGCGTGGTGAACACCGGTTCCAGCCAGACGCCCAGGCCGACGACGAGGAAGACCAGGGCCGGACGCATGGCCTTGCGCGGCCAGTCGGCCAGCACGGCGGAGAGGTAGCCGAAGGCTCCCAGGACGACCAGGTTGCCCGCGGTGACCAGGATCCGCAGCGGGCCTACCGGCAGCCAGGCGGTGGGGGTGAACAGCATCGCGGCGAACGGCGGATAGGTGGCCGGGAGCTTCCACTCGCTGACCCGGATGTCGTAGAGGTTCCCGCCGTGGGCGACCGCGGACCCCTCGGCGCGGTAGACGACCATGTCCACCATGCTCACCCCGACCAGGTGCCGGACCAGGGCGTAGACGACCAGTGAGGCCAGGCCGACGCAGAAGGCGATCCGGGTCTCCCGGCGCGGCGCCTCCCGCAGCGCCCTCAGGACACCCTCGACGGCCGCCCGGGGGGCTGACGTCCTGCCGCCCTCGCGCACCTTTCCCGTGTCCCAACCGAGACTCGTCACGCAGCTTCTCCTTGTCACCAACCCTGCGTGACCCTAGCGGATCGCCGCTCCCGCCCGACGGGCCCATCAGGTAATCATGCCAGTTTGTGGACGAACCCATCCCACCCCCGGCGGGTCACCCCAGGAAAGACGGGCGGGGCCCCCGGGGTGGTTCCCCGGGGGCCCCGCATCGCCTACCCGACGTCAGCCGGTGTAAGCACCGAACGCCTTGGCGAAGGCGTACGTGGACTGCACGATGCTGCTGCAGCTGGCGTCGGCCCAGGTCTGGGCGCCGCCGGCGCACTGCTTGTCACGGGTGGCGGACCACATGGACAGCCAGGCGAGGTGCTTGGTCGAGGCGAAGGTCGCCAGCTGCTGGGCGTCGGCGACGGTGAAGACCTCGGTGCTGGTGTCGTTGACGCCGATCATCGGGGTCACCGCGACGTGCTTCCAGGCGTCCGCGTCGGA
Source organism: Streptacidiphilus jeojiensis (assembly GCF_042510965.1). Taxonomy (NCBI): domain Bacteria; kingdom Bacillati; phylum Actinomycetota; class Actinomycetes; order Kitasatosporales; family Streptomycetaceae; genus Streptacidiphilus; species Streptacidiphilus jeojiensis. The sequence goes on along the minus strand of NZ_JBEUKS010000022.1, from coordinate 93,697 downwards.
GAGCCCGAAGATGCTCTTGACCTGAGCCTGGGTGGCCGTGGCCGCGTCGATGGCGTAGGTGCCCATCCGGCCGCTGGGGCTGGGGGCCGCGCCGTCGCCGTAGTCCATGGCCATGATGTTGACGGCCGCGACGTCCACGCCGTTGCTCTTGGCGCTCTGCAGGATGTCGGTACCGGACTGGACCAGTCCGGACGGCAGCACCGGCAGGGTGTAGGAGACCTCCAGGGTCTTGCCGGCGGCCTTGGCAGTCGCCTGCAGCTGGGCGATGGCCTGGTTGCGGCGGGTGATCCCGGCGGTGTCGGTGGTCGCGCCGCCCTCGATGTCGAAGTCGATCTTCGTCAGCCCGTAGGTGTCGATGACCTTCTGGTACGCGGCCGCCAGCGAGGACACCGAGGTGCACGACTCGGCCAGCTCGGTGCCGTTGGCGCCGCCGAAGGAGACCCGGACGTCGCCGCCGGCCTTGCGCAGCGCGGCTATCTGGCCGGGGACCCCGGTGCTGTCCAGCGCGCTGACGCCGCCCCACTCCGGCGTGCAGGCGCTGCCGGCCAGGACGAAGGCGAGGTTGTAGTTCTTCGCCCCGCCGGCCGCCGAGGCGGCGGCGGTGTCGAACGCCGGGTACAGGGAGGTGTCGACATACGGGGAGAAGCCGCTGGTGGCGGCCGTGCCACTACCGGATCCGGTGGTGGCGGTGGCGCTGGGGGCGGGCGTCGCGGTCGCGGTCTTGGTCGGCGTCGCGGAGGCGCTGGCACTGGGCTTCGCGGTGGCGCTGGCACTGGCCGTGGGCTTGGCGCTGGCGGTCGCGCTCGGGGCGGCCGTGGTCGGCTGCCCGCTGGGGGTGGGGGCGCTGCCGGTGGAGCAGTCGGCGCCGTTGATGGCGCAGCCGGTCGGGGCGCCCGACCCGTTGACGACGAAGCCGACGACGGCGTGCTGCCCGGCGGTCAGGGTGCTGTCCCAGCTCGCCGGGGTCACGGTGATGTGCTGGCCGCTGGCCGTGTAGGTAGCGTTCCAGAGCGAGCTGATCTTCGCACCGGCCGGCAGGTCGAAGCTCAGCTTCCAGTTGCTGATGGTGCCGGAGCTGCTGTTGTCGACGTCGTACTGCCCCGTGTAGCCGCTGCCCCAGTTGCTGGTGGTCGAGTACACCGCGCCGACGGTCGCCGCGCTGGCACTGGCCGCAAGGGCGATCACGCTGCCGCCGACGAGGGCTGCCGCCGCGGCGGAGGCGCCGATGACGGTGGAGCGGCGGGAACGGCGCCGGCGCGAGCCTGCGGGCTTGGCCTGCTTGGACGACCTGGCATGTGACGACATACGGGAACTACCTCCGTCGGAGTACCTGGGGGGCCGGGCCCCGTGGGGGAAGGGCAGCGTGGCGGCGCCTTCCTGACACGGCGTCACCGACGGTCCTCGGACCCGGCCGAAGCCGACGCTATCGGCCGAAGGCGCGCCAGAACGGCTGCTCAGACAGGGGTAGAGGTCCCTTAGGACGCTGTTAAGGAACCCGCCGCTCCGCATCACCGGCCGCGGGGCCCGTCCCCGGGACCCCGGAACGGAATCCCGGCTACCGCACCAGGCGCACCCGGGGTGCGGGCCGACGGCGGCTGCGGGACCCCGGGGACCGGGTCCCGGTCGGTGCCGTCTGCAGCCGGATCCGGATCTCGCTCCCGCCCAGGATGGCCGAGCGCCCCACCTCGACCTCACCGCCGGTCGACTCGGCGACCCGGCGCACGATGTCCAGGCCGAGGCCGGTGGAGCCGGCCCCGCCCGCGCCGTGGCCGCGGCGCAGCGCCGCCTCGGTGTCGGCGATGCCGGGACCGGCGTCGGAGACCATCACGATGACCGCGTCGGCGGCCCGGTGCACGTCGACGGCGAAGGCGGTGCCCTCGGGGGTGTGCCGGAAGATGTTGCCCAGCAGCGAGTCCAGGGCCGCGCCCAGGTCGGCCGTGGCCACCGGCACCAGGGCCGGCGGCGCGTCGGAATCGGCGCCGGACAGTCGCCAGTCCCGGCCCTCGTCCTCGGCGAGCGCGGACCAGAAGGCCACCCGGTCCCTGATCGCCTCGGCGGCGTCGCAGGACAGCGGCGCCGGCGCGGCGTCGTCGTCGGCCCCGGTGCCGGCACCCGTGCCGTCGCCGGGGATCAGCCCCTGGCTGCGTCCGCGGGCGGTGTGGATGATCTGGTCGACCTCGCGTTCCAGCTGGTCCACCGCGTGCCGGGTCTGCTCGGCGACATCGCCCTGCCCCAGTGCGGCGGCGTTCAGCCGCAGCACCGTGAGCGGGGTGCGCAGCCGGTGCGACAGGTCGGCGGCGAGCTCGCGCTCGGCGGCGACCAGCCGCACCACTCGGTCGGCCATGGCGTTGAAGGCGGCGGCCGCGTCCCGCAGCTCCGGCGGGGAGTCGTCCGCCTGCGGGACCCGTACCGCCAGGTCGCCGGCGCCCAGCGCCCGCGCGGCGCCGGCCAGCCGGCGGGCCGAGCCGACGATCCTGGTGCCCAGCCGGTCGGCGACCAGCACCGAGATCAGCACCAGCACCACCGCCACCCCGGTCAGCACCAGCCAGGCGGCGACGACCCCCTGACTGAGCGTCGCGTTGGGGATGAACACCTCCACCACGGCGATGCCGCCGCTGCCGACCGCGACCGGTTCGAGGTAGGCGAAGCCGCCCGGGACCCCGGTGCTGACCGGGTGTCCGGCGGCGGCGGCGCCGAGGATCTGGTCGCTGGTGGCGCGGGGCGTGCCGATGGTGGTGAGCCCGGTGACCCGGGTGCCGCTGCCGTCGGCCACCGCGGTGTGGCCGGGGACGTGCACCGCCATCATCCCGGCCGCCCCGGCCTGGGTGCTGGCCAGCGCCCGGGTCAGCTCACCGGGGTCGCCGGTGATGGCCAGCGCCGGACCGATGGCGGCCGCCTGCCGCTCGGCCCCGCTGAAGGCGCGGTCGCGGGCGGTCTCCCGGACCATCAGACCCAGCGGCAGCAGGAAGGCCAGCGCGACCATGGTGGTGACCGCGACGCAGACCTTCACCAGCGCCCACCTCACGGTGCCGACCCCGGTCTCGGTCCGGTGGGCACGTCCAGCCGGACGCCCACCCCACGCACGGTGTGCAGGTAGCGCGGCCGTGACGCGGTCTCACCGAGTTTGCGGCGCAGCCAGGACAGGTGCACGTCGATGGTCTGGTCGGTCCCGTACGGCTGGCGCCACACCTCGGCGAGCAGCTCCCGCCGGGAGACCACCACGCCGGGGCGGGCGGCCAGGAAGGCCAGCAGGTCGAACTCGCGCCGGGTCAGGTCGAGCGCGGCGCCGTCCAGCAGCACTTCGCGCCGCTGCAGGTCGATCCGCAGCCCGCCGACCTGAAGGTGCTGTCCGGCGCCCGCGGTCGCGCCGGAGCGGCGCAGCACCGCGGCCATCCTGGCGCTGAGGTGCTCCCCGGAGAAGGGTTTGACCAGGTAGTCGTCGGCCCCGGCGTTGAGCAGCCGGACGATCTCGTTCTCGTCGTCCCGCGCGGTGGAGATGATCACCGGGACGTCGGTGAGGCCGCGGATCATCTTCAGCGCCTCGCTGCCGTCCAGGTCGGGCAGGCCGAGGTCGAGGATCACCACGTCGCAGCCGACCTGGGCGACCTCGCGCAGCGCCTCCAGCGCGGTGCCGACGCTGCGCACGGCATGGCCCGCCCCGGTCAGGTGCCGGATCAGGGCGGAGCGCACGAACGGGTCGTCCTCGACCACCAGGACAGTTGCCATGAACAGTGAAGGTAGCCCATTCGGGTTAACCGCCATACTGATGCCCGTGCGCAGAGGACTGGTACGGGCAGCGGCATGGACCGGAGCGACCGCAGCGGCGGTGTCCGTGTCCTGGTTCGGCGTGCACCGGGTGCTGCGCGACGGCACCTACGAGCAGCCCAGCGCCCTGGTGGCGGTGGCCGACCCCTCCAGCGCCTCGCCCACTCCCCCGCCGCTGCCGACCTCCATCGGCTCGGCGGTGACCATCCCGTCCCCGAGCCCGTCCGCGACGCCGTCCGCCGGGCCGAGCCGCTCCGCGACGCGGTCGCACACCCCGACGGCCTCCGCGTCCCCCTCAGCCAGCCCCTCGCCGAGCCCCTCCGCGAGCGCCGCCGGCACCATCCAGACCTTCACCCGCCCCGGCGGCCGCATCGTCATCGACATGGGCACCACCTCGGCCAGCATCGTCTCGGTCACCCCCGACCCCGGCTGGTCCTGGCACCAGTGGGTCACCGACACCTGGCTCCGCGTCGACTTCCAGCAGGACGGCGGCGCCGGCACCGACTCCATCTTCTACGTCACCTGGAACGGCCACCCCCCACTGGTCCAGACCGGCTCCAGCTGAGCCCCGAAAGGGGCGCGGGGCTGTGTCTTTTACTGCGCGCGCGCCCAGCCCACCACCAGCGTGCACCGCTCAGAAGACCTTCCCCGGGTTCAACAACCCCAACGGATCGAACGCCGCCTTGATCCGCCGCTGCAGAGCCACCCCCACCGGCCCGATCTCCCGCGCAAGCCACTCCCGCTTGAGCAGCCCCACCCCGTGCTCCCCGGTGATCGTCCCGCCCAGCTCCAGCCCCAGCGCCATGATCGCGTCGAACGACTCCCGCGCCCGCGCGGTCTCCTCCGGGTCGGACGCGTCGAAGACCACCACCGGGTGCGTGTTCCCGTCGCCCGCGTGGGCGACCACCCCGATGGTGAGGTCGAATCGCTCGGCGATCGCGGCCACCCCGTCGATCATCGCGGCCAGCTCCGACCTGGGTACCGCCACGTCGTCGACCATGGTGGTGCCCAGGGTGTCCATCGCGGTCAGCGACAGCCTGCGGGCCTGGAGCAGCAGCTCCGACTCCGCACTGTCGGCCGCCGGGACGACCTCGGTCGCGCCGTACGCCGTACAGATCTCCCCGGCGGCGGCGAGGTCGGCGACCGGGTCGAGGGTGTCGAAGGCGATCAGCAGCAGCGCCGCGGTGGAGTCCGGCAGGCCCATCTGGGCCAGTGAGTTGACGGCCCGTACCGAGACCGTGTCCATCAGCTCCATCAGTGAGGGGGTGAAACCGGCCTCCATCACCGCGCAGACCGCCACACACGCGGCGGCCGTGCTGGGGAACTCGGCCGCGAGCGCCAGCTGCGGGGGCGGGCTGGGCCGCAGCGCCAGGGTGGCGCCGACGACGACGCCCAGGCTGCCCTCGGAGCCGACCAGCAGCCGGGTGAGGTCGTACCCGGCGACGCCCTTGGCGGTACGGCGCCCGGTCCGCAGCAGTTCGCCGTCGGCCAGCACCACGTCCAGGCCCAGCACGTACTCGCTGGTGGTGCCGTACTTGACGCAGCACAGGCCGCCCGAAGCGGTGCCGATGTTGCCGCCGATGGTGCAGCTCTCCCAGCTGGACGGGTCCGGCGGGTAGGTCAGCCCGTGCACCCCCACGGCCTGCGACAGCGCCGCGTTGACTACGCCGGGCTCGACCACCGCGATCCGGTTCACCGGGTCGATCTCCAGGATCCGGTTCATCCGCACCAGGGACAGCAGGATGCAGCCGTCCACCGCGTTGGCCGCGCCGGAGAGCCCGGTGCGCGCCCCCTGCGGGACCACCGGGACCCGCAGCGCGGTCGCGGTCCGCATCACATGCCTGACCTGGTCGACCGTGTCCGGGAACACCAGCACCGCCGGGTTCCCGCTGGAGCAGAACCCCGCCATGTCCTGGCGGTAGGCGGCGGTCACCTCGGGGTCGGTGACGACCGCCGCTTCCGGCAGTCCCTCCCTGAGCAGGTCGACCAGGTCACTCATGGCTGTGTTCTCCCAGCTGGGTGCACGATTACCGATTACAGCGTCGCGGGCTTGCCCTGCCCATACAGCCAGGTCGCGAACAGCGAGTCCAGCTTCCTGCCGGAGATCTTCTCGCTGAGCGCGATGAACTGCGCGGTGTCGCCGTGGCCGTAGCGGCGGTCGCCGGCCCAGCTCCGCAGGATGGTGAAGAAGGCCCTGTCGCCGACGCGCTCGCGGAGCTTCTCCAGCACCATCGCGCCGCGCTCGTAGGGCGGCGTGCCGAAGATGTTGGCGGCCTCTCCCGGGTCGCCGGCCGGGAAGGCCCAGAGGTCGTTGCCGGCCGGCAGGGCGTAGTCGGTGGCGAGCCGCTGGGCGGTGCTCGGGCCGCCGTGCTGGGCGTCCCAGAGCCATTCGGCGTAGGTGGCGAAGCCCTCGTTCAGCCAGATGTCCTTCCAGCGGTCCAGGCTGACCGAGTCACCGAACCACTGGTGCGCGGTCTCGTGGACCAGGGTGTCGAGGTCGGGCGCCCGGTCGTAGATCGGCCTGGTCTGGGTCTCCAGGGCGTAGCCCACGCCGTGGGCGTGCTCGACGATGGCGCCGGCCGCGTCGAAGGGGTACGGCCCGAAGAGCTTGCTCTCCCAGGCGATCACGGCCGGGATCCGGGCCAGCACCGGGGCCGCCGCCTTGGCCTCGGCCGGGTCGACGGCGTTGTAGACGGGGAGGCCGGAGGCGGTCCGGTAGCTCTGCACCTGGAACTTCCCGATGCTGGCGGTGGCCAGGTAGGCGGCCATCGGGCTGGTCTCGCGCCAGTCGAAGGTGGTGCGGCCGTGGCTGCTGCGCCGGTTCTGCAGGCGGCCGTTGGAGACGGCGGTCCAGCCGTCCGGGACGGTGACCGAGACCTGGTAGGTCGATTTGTCGAGGGGGTGGCTGTTGCTGGGGAACCAGGTCATGGCGCCCTGCGGCTCGCTCGCGACGAACACCGAGCCGTCCTTCTGCACGATCCAGCCGTCGGCCGAGCCGTCCGGGTCGGTGACGTCCTTCGGCACCCCCGCATACGTGATCGTGGTCGTGAAGGTGCGGCCCTTGGGCAGCGCGTGCGCCGGCGTGACCTTGAGCTTCACTCCGCTGCGGCTGAAGGCCACCGCCCGCCCGTCGATCCGGACGCTGCTGACGGTCAGTCCGGAGAGGTCCAGGTCGAAGGAGCTCAGGTTCTGGGTGGCCCTGGAGGTGAGCACCGCCGTCGCGTCCAGGTGCCGGGACGCCGGTGTGTAGCCGAGGCCGATCCGGTACTGGACGACGTGGTAGCCGCCGTCCCCGGACTGCGGGAAGTAGGGATCCCCGGCGGTGGGGGCGCCGGGCGTGGCGCCGCCCCCCTGGGAGGCACCTGCCAGGAGGGCGGCGAGCACGGGGGTCGCGGCGAGGGCGAGGAGGCGGCGAGCGATCATCTGTGCAGCCTAGAACTGATGATCTGTCATCGCCCGCAGGTTCACCTGAATGACCCTCTGAACGGCCGCGTCCGAGGGGACGTCACAGATTGCCGCGGCGCTCCTGCTCCCGCTCGATCGCCTCGAACAGCGCCTTGAAGTTGCCCTTGCCGAAGCCCATCGAGCCATGGCGCTCGATCAGCTCGAAGAAGACCGTCGGCCGGTCCTGCACCGGCTTGGTGAAGATCTGCAGCAGGTAGCCGTCTTCGTCCCGGTCGGCCAGGATCTTCAGCTCGCGCAGCTGCTCCAGCGGCACCCGGGTCTCGCCGACCCACTCGCCCAGGGTGTCGTAGTAGGAGTCCGGGGTGTCCAGGAACTCCACCCCGGCCAGGCGCATCGCCCGTACCGTCGCCACGATGTCGTTGGTCGCCAGGGCGAGGTGCTGGACGCCGGGGCCGCCGTAGAACTCCAGGTACTCGTCGATCTGCGACTTCTTCTTGGCCGCGGCCGGCTCGTTCAGCGGGAACTTCACCTTGCGGCTGCCGTCCGCGACCACCTTGGACATCAGCGCGGAGTACTCGGTGGCGATGTCGTCGCCGACGAACTCCTTCATGTTGGTGAAGCCCATGACCCGGTTGTAGAAGGACACCCACTCGTCCATCCGCCCCAGCTCCACATTGCCCACGCAGTGGTCCACCGCCTGGAACCAGCGCCCTTCGGGGGACACCCCCGAACCCCCGCTCCGCGCGGGCGGCTCCACCAGCGGTCCGCGCCCCACGAAGCCGGGCAGGTAGGGGCCGTCGTAGCCGCTGCGGTCGACCAGGGTGTGCCGGGTCTCGCCGTAGGTGGCGATGGCGGCCAGCACCACCGTGCCGTGGTCGTCCTTGAGCTCGTACGGCTCCGCCAGGCTGGTCGCGCCGTGGCCGACGGCGTAGGCGTGGGCCGCGTAGACGTCGGGGACCTCGATGGCCAGGTCGACCACGCCGTCCCCGTGCGCGGCGACGTGCTGCGCCAGGAAGACCCCGCGCTCGGTGGCCGCCTTTACCACCGAGGTGAAGACGAAGCGGGCCGAGCCCGACTCCAGCACGTACGAGGCGGTCTCCCGCTCGCCGGTCTCCGGCCCCTGGTAGGCGACCAGCCGCATGCCGAAGGCCGTGGAGTAGTAGTGCGCGGCCTGCTTGGCGTTGCCGACCGCGAAGACGATCGCGTCCATGCCCTTCACGGGAAACTCGTCAGTCATGGCGTCCTCCAGCTGTGGGGTGCGGATGCCGGTACCGTCTCGCCCCGGTGGGGACTGCGCAACCGTCCCGCGAAACACTGAACACGCTGTACAGCAGAGCCAGCTATACCCCATTCTCTGTGTACATTCTGCCCACCTGGAGCCGTCCATGCCCACCGCATCCGGAATCGACCCGCTGGACGCCGCGCTGCTGGCGCTGCTCGCCGAGGAGCCCCGGCCCGGGGTGCTGGAGTGCTCGCGCCGGCTCGGGGTCGCGCGCGGCACCGTCCAGGCCCGACTCGATCGGCTGCGGGCCAACGGGGTGATCCGCAGCTCGGCCCCGCAGCTGGACCCGGCCGCCCTCGGCTACCCGGTCACCGCCTTCGCCACCCTGGAGATCTCCCAAGGTCAGGGCGCCGATGTCCGGGCCCATCTGGCCTCCGTGCCGGAGGTGCTGGAACTGCACACCATCACCGGCCAGGGCGACATGCTCTGCCGCATCGTGGCCCGCTCCAACGCCGATCTCCAGCGGGTGATCGACCGGGTTGTGGGGTTTGATGGCATTGTCCGGGCTTCCACCGCGATTGCCCTGGAGAATCCGGTTCCGTTCCGCGTGCTTCCACTGGTGGAACAGGCCGCCGGGGACTGACGACACGGCAGAGAGGCGGGAGGGAGGGCCGAGTGAACTTCTGGGACTACGTCAGCAGCCGCCAGGACCAGCTGATCTCGGACACCTACCAGCACGCCAGCGCGGTGTTCCAGTGCATGGTCGTCGCCGTGGTCCTCGGGGTCGGCATCGGCGCGCTGACCTACCGCAGCGACCGGGCCGGCCGGATCGCCACGCTGGCCACCGGCACCATCCTCACCATCCCCTCCTACGCCCTGCTCGGCCTGCTGATCCCGGTGCTGGGCCTCGGCGTACCGCCGACCGTCACCGCCCTGGTGCTCTACGCGCTGCTGCCGATCGTGCGCAACTCGGTGGTCGGGCTGCGCGGGGTGGACCCGGCGCTGGTGGACGCCGCGCGCGGGATCGGGATGACCGGGCTGGCCCGGCTGGTCCGGGTGGAACTGCCGATCGCCTGGCCCACCATCCTCACCGGCATCCGGGTCTCCACCCAGATGAGCATGGGCATCCTGGCCATCGCCGCCTACGCCTCGGGCCCGGGGCTCGGCAATGAGATCTTCAGCGGGATCGCCAGCCTCGGCAGCGCCAACGCACTCAACGAGGTGGTCGCCGGAACGGTGGGCATCGTCCTGCTCGCGTTCATCTTCGACGCCGCCCTGGTGCTGCTGGGGCGCCTGACCGTATCGGCGGGTATCCGTGCCTGACGCCTCGTCACGCCCTTCGACAAGCGAGCCCGCGGCCGCCCCCGTGGTCACCAATGACGCGCCGATCACCGGGGCGACCATCGAGCTGGAGAACCTGACCAAGCGCTACCCGGGCAACCCCAACCCCTCGGTGGACTCGGTCAGCATGGAGATCGGCGCCGGCGAGACGGTGATCCTGGTCGGCCCGTCCGGCTGCGGCAAGAGCACCACCCTGCGCATGATCAACCGGCTGATCGAGCCCAGCTCCGGACGGATCAGGATCAACGGCGAGGACGTCACCGACATCGACCCGGTGAAGCTGCGCCGCCGGATCGGCTACGCCATCCAGTCCTCCGGACTGTTCCCGCACCTCACCGTGGCCGAGAACATCGCCCAGGTGCCGCGGATGATCGGCTGGGGCAAGCAGCGGATCAAGGACCGGGTCGAGGAGATGCTGGACCTGGTCGGTCTGGACCCCCGGGAGTTCCACGACCGCTACCCGCGCCGGCTCTCCGGCGGCCAGCAGCAGCGCGTCGGCGTGGCCCGCGCCCTGGCCGCCGACCCGCCGGTGCTGCTGATGGACGAGCCCTTCGGCGCGGTGGACCCGATCACCAGGGACCACCTCCAGGACGAGCTGATCCGGCTCCAGCACGAACTGCACAAGACCATCGTCTTCGTCACCCACGACTTCGACGAGGCCATCAAGCTGGGCGACCGCATCGCGGTGCTGCGCGAGCAGTCGCACATCGCCCAGTTCGACACCCCCGAGGCGATCCTCACCAACCCCGCCGACGACTTCGTCTCCGGGTTCGTGGGCGCCGGCGCGGCGCTCAAGCGGCTCAACCTCACCCGGGTGCGCGACGTCGGCATCGTCGACTTCCCCGCCGTGACCGTGGACGAGCCGCTGCAGGACCTGTTCGACCGGTTCCGCAGCGGCGGCTCCAACGAGATCCTGCTGCTGGACCGGCGCTCCCGGCCCTACAAGTGGCTGCGCCGCGGCGACCTGATGCGGGCCCGGGGCTCGCTGGCCCGGGCCGGCGCACTGGTCAGCCACACCGTCAGCGCGGATGCCACGCTGCGCGACGCGCTGGAGGCGGTCCTCACCGACAACGGCGGCCGGGTCGCGATCACCGGACGGCGCGGCGAGTACGTCGGCGTGGTCGACATGGAGACCCTGCTGAACTCGGTCCACGAGCTATTGGAGGCGGACCGGCTCACCGCCCTGGAGCACCGCGAGGAGCTGGCCGAGCTCCAGGAGTCGCAGCAGCACCAGCGGTCCGCCCTGGAGGGCGAGCCCGGGGGCGGTGCGGCCGACGGAGCGGGGGGTGAGCACCCGTGAAGTGGGACCGGATCACCAAGGGCAAGCTGCTGGTCACCCCGCTGGTGCTGCTCGCGCTGCTGCTGGCGCTGTACCTGTGGATCACCAACGTCAGCCTGGACTCCATCGAGAAGAACTCGCTCAACGGCGGCCAGGTCCGGCTCTACCTCTGGCAGCAGATCGAACTGACCGCGATCTCCACCTTCTTCGTGCTGGTCATCGCGCTGCCGCTGGGCATCCTGCTGAGCCGCGGGTTCGCCCGCCCGGCCGCCCCGGTGGCCATCGCACTGGCCAACCTGGGCCAGGCCACCCCCGCCATCGGCCTGCTGGCGCTGCTCACCTTCTGGCTGGGCATCGGCCAGCGCACCGCCCTGATCGGCATGGTCGCCTACGCGGTGCTGCCGGTGCTCAGCAACACCATGGCCGGGCTGCGGGCCATCGACCCCACCCTGCTGGACGCCGCCCGGGGCATCGGGATGTCCCCGGTGGGGGTGCTCGGCCGGGTGGAGCTGCCGCTGGCGGTGCCGCTGATCCTGGCCGGGGTCCGTACCGCGCTGATCCTCAACGTCGGCACCGGCACCCTGGCCGCCTTCGCCGGCGGCGGCGGTCTGGGCAATCTGATCACCGCCGGGATCACCACCCAGCGCACCCGGGTGCTGATCGTCGGCGCGGTGCTGACGGTCTGTCTGGCCCTGCTGGTGGACTGGCTCGCCTCGCTCGCCGAGCTCCAGCTCAGCCCGCGCGGCCTGGAGGTGCACCAGTGAGGCCCCGCACCCTGGCCCTCCCGCTCGCGCTGCTGCTCCCCTTCGCCCTCTCCGGCTGCGGCCTGCACAGCGGCACCGAGATCCCCGAGGACCTGGTGCCGGGGTCGCTGGGCCAGGGCCAGCCGCTCAAGGGCGTCAACCTGACCATCGCGTCCAAGAACTTCACCGAGAACGTCATCCTCGCCGAGATGATCGGGCTGGTCTGGACGGCCGCCGGGGCCCATGTGATCGACAAGACCAACATCTCCGGCTCCATCGGAGCCCGGCAGGCCATCGTCTCCGGCACCGCCGACGCGATGTACGAGTACACCGGCACCGGGTGGATCACCTACCTCGGCAACACCGAGCCGATCACCGACCCGCAGAAGCAGTGGCAGGCGGTCCACGACGCGGACCTGAAGAACGGCGTCACCTGGCTGCCCCAGTCCCGGCTCAACGACACCTACGCACTGGGCGGCAACGCGACCAACATCGCCAAGTACCACCTGAAGACGCTGTCCGACGTCGCCGCCCTGTCCCACTCCAACCCCTCGGCGGTGACGCTCTGCGTCGACAACGAGTTCGCCGTCCGCGACGACGGCCTCACCGGCATGGAGAAGGCGTACGGCATGAGCATCCCCAAGTCCAACATCAGGACGATGGACGCCGGGATCGTCTACACCACCCTGTCCGCCGGCAGCGCCTGCCTGCTCGGCGACGTCTACAGCACCGACGGCCGGATCCCGGCGCTGGGGCTGAAGGTGCTCGACGACGACAAGCACTTCTTCCCCAACTACAACGCGGCCCCGGTGCTGCCCACCAGGACGGTGCAGAGGTACCCGCAGATCCCGGCGCTGCTGAACCCGCTCTCGGCGAAGCTGGACAACACCGTCGCCCAGAGCCTCAACGGCAAGGTGGACGTGGACGGCCAGGACCCGCGGGCGGTGGCCCGACAGTGGCTGATCGACCAGGGCTTCGTGAAGCCCAAGAGCTGATCCTCCCTCAACCCTTGATCGATCATTGGTCCGTACCTATGGTCTTCACAGCAAGGCCACTGGTCCATACCTGTCGGATCGCATCATCGGATCGCATCACTGGGGGAATCCGCCGTGCACCGCACCACCGTCCGCACCGCCGCGCTCGTCGCACCGCTGCTGGCCCTGGCCGGCTGCGGCAGCAGTTCCGCCCCGGCCCAGAGCTCCACCCCGGCGGCGATCACCCTGACCAGCAGCGCCTTCGCCGACTCGCAGACCATCCCGGCCCAGTACACCTGCTCGGGCACCGGCACCATCCCGCCGCTGAGCTGGACCGGCGTCCCCAAGGACACCGCCTGGCTGGCCCTCTACATGGAGGACACCAGCGCCGCCGACCTGACGCACTGGTACACCGTCGAGATACCGGCGGGCACCACCGGGGTCACCGAGGGGCAGCAGCCGCAGGGGCACATCGTCACCACGTACCTGCCGCCGTGCCCCGAGGGCGGCACCGAGGACGACTACGTCTTCACGGTCTACGCCCTGCCGAAGGGCTACTCCCCCACGAAGATCGGCAAGGTCATCGCCTTCGACCCGACCGGACTGCACGCCCACGCCATCGGCGAGGGCACGCTGACCGGCACCTTCTACCGCAAGCCCTGAGGCACGCCCGGCCGGTCGGTCCGGCCGGTCAGCAGGACGGGACGGTGCCGGTCCCCTGCTGCAGCGCCTTCAGCGCGTTGACCGCCTGGCCCAGGGTGTCCACCGGGACCAGCCGCAGACCGGCCGGGGTGTTCGCCCGCGCGTCCGAGCACTCGGAGCTGGGCACCAGGAACACCGTGGCGCCGTCCCTGGCCGCCGCCTTGGTCTTCAGCGCCACCCCGCCGACCTCGGAGACCTTGCCCGCGCCGTCGATCGCCCCGGTACCGGCGATGTTCGCGCCGTTGGTCAGGTCACCGGCCGCACCCGCCTTGCCGGTGCCGTTGCCGTCCAGCAGGTCGACGATCCCCAGGGTGAACATCAGCCCGGCGCTGGGACCGCCCACGCTGGCGAGGTTGATGGTCACCTTCACCTTGGCCGCGTCCAGGTGCAGGTAGCTCAGCGCGGCCGTGGTGGCGTCCGACTGCGACTCGGTCATCTCCTGCTGGTTGGTCGCATTGACCTGCTGCACGTTCTGGCCGGCCGGGTACACCGCGTCGTGCGGCACGACCGCCTCGCGCGGGTTCGGCCAGGCCCGGACCGCCTGCAGCAGGCTGACCGAATCCTGCGGCGCGGTCGCCTCGATCGTGGTCATCCGCAGCGCACCGCTGGTCTGCCGCACCGTCGCACCGGTGATGGTGATCACCTGCTGCGGCTGCTGTCCGTCCGACGCCTTCTCCGGGTAGCTGCCCAGCGTGTTGGCGGTGATCCCGGGATACATGATCGTGAACGGCAACGGCGCGAACGCCGCCACCCCGAGCAGCGCCACCACCACAGCGGCGCACACCGTCAGGACGACGGAACGACGGGACATCGACGAAGGCAGAGTGAACAGCACACCGCGCATCAAAACACACCGCCGTCGCCGACCCCTCATCGGCTCGCGGAGCGAGCCGTCAGGGGCGCGGGGAACTGCGCGGCCAACCCTCCACCGACGTAGGGCCGTCCACAGACCCGAACCACCTCACCGCAGCGCTTCCGCCACGTCCGCCGCAGCCTCTACGACCCGAGGTCCGACCCGCTCCGGCACCATCCCCCCGAGCATCACCACCCCGACGCACCCCTCGATCCCGCTCAGCCCCAGCAACGCCGCCGCCGCCCCGCAGGCCCCGGACCGCTCCTCGGCCCCGGTCGCGACGAACGGCGGCTCCGGCCGGGCCCCGTACGGCAGCGCCCGCGCAGCGAGGATCGCCCGGCCCGCGGCGTTCTCGTCCAGCTGGTGCCGCAGCCCGGTCCGGTAGGCCACGTGGAAGTCGGTCCAGCTCGGCTCCACCACCGCGACCACCAGCGCGTCGTTCCCGTCCACCAGCGTCAGGTGCGCCGTCGCGCCGAGGTCCTCGGCCAGGCTCCGCAGCGCGGGCAGCGCGGCCTCGCGCAGCAGCGGGTGCACCCGGTGGGCGAGCCGCAGCACGCCGAGGCCGACCCGGGCCCGGCCGCCGATGTCCCGGCGGACCAGACCGTGCTGCTCCAGGGTCGCCAGCAGCCGGTAGACCACGGTGCGGTTGACCCCGAGGCGCCCGGCGAGCTCGGTGACGGTGAGCCCCCGCTCGGAGTCGGCGAGGAGTTTGAGGACCTGGACGCCCCGGTCCAGGGTCTGTGAAGTCTCGGCGGTCACCGCCTGTGCTCCTCTTCCGCCGGATGTGTGGTGAGGGTGGACGCTAGTGAGCCGACACCGCCCAGCGGAAGGGGTTGTCCAGAATTCGGTCAGGATTCATCGCTGAGCGAGGAACCGACCGGGGCAAGGCGGGGCAACCGGACATCTCGCCTTACCGAACCGTGACCGAATCCATTTTGCTGTCAGGGACTTCAGGAACGTGTGCAACCATCCGCGTGACCCAGATGTATTCGCTGGTGCACCTCGGTTCCCTTCCCGCACAGAGAGTTCCTGACCCATGTCCCCTGGCTCCCGTCGCGCGTCAGCCCGCTCCGCTCCCCCGAGCGGCGGGCGCAGACGCGCGTCCGGGCGCGGGCGGCGCAGACCGAGACGGAGCTCCGCGCCCAAGGCCCTGGGCGCGATGGCACTGGTGGCGGTGCTCGGGGTCGGCGGCTACCTGCTGAACGGCTCGGGCAACACCAGGGCCACCGCCGCCGAGTCGAACCCGTCGACCCCGTCGGCCGCAGGCAGCGGCGGCGCTTCGACGGCGGGCAGCAGCTCCCCCGGCGCGCCCCGCTCGGCGGCCTCGCCCTCGGCCTCGAAGTCCGCCCCGGCTTCGACCTCGGCTTCGGCGTCAGCCTCCACCGCCGCCCTGCTGCCGACCAGCTGGCCCTCCTCGGGCCCGGGGACCTACACCTACGCGACCGGCACCACCAAGCGCTACGGGACGGGCACCCTCAAGCGCTACAAGGTCGCCGTGGAGAACGGCCTGGGGATCAGCGCCGCGCTGTTCGCCTCCGAGGTGGACGCCGTCCTGGACAACACCAAGCAGGGCTGGAGCGCCGGCGGCCTGTGGTCGTTCCAGCGGGTGGACTCCGGCCCGGTGGCCTTCACCATCTACCTGGCCTCGCCGGAGACCACCGACCGCCGCTGCCAGACCTTCGGCATCACCACCATCTTCGAAGTGCTGAAGGGCGGGGTGAACTGCAGCAACAGCGGCAACCAGGTGGCCGAGAACGTGGCCCGCTGGATCGACCTGACCCCTGCCTACAAGGGGCAGGCCGACCTCTACCACGCACTGGCGATCAACCACGAGGTCGGCCACTCGCTCGGCCACAACCACGTCACCTGCGCCGGCGTCGGGGATCCGGCGCCGGTGATGATGCAGCAGCTCAAGGGCATGAAGGGCTGCGTCGACAACGGCTGGCCCTACAGCACCTCGGGCACCTACATCACCGGCCCGGCGGCGCCCTGACCGGACACCCCGGACACCCCGGCCGGCCGCCGACCGGCCGTCAGGTGATCTTCGTGGCCCACTCCTGGATCTTCTTGATCCTCGCCTGGAGCTGACCCGCCGTCGCCTGCGCGGTGAGCGGCCCGCCGCAGACCCGCCGCAGCTCGTTGTGGATGGTGCCGTGCGGCTGGCCGGTGCGGTGGTGCCAGGCGCCGACCAGCCCGTTCAGCTCCTTGCGCAGCTCCTGCAGCTGCTTGTGGGTGACCACCGGACGCTTCTCGGCCGGCAGCTCGATCAGGTCGGCCTCCTCGGCCGGCTTGGCCTTGCTGCGCTGGATCTGCCGGGTCTGCCGCTTCTGCAGCAGTATCTGCACCTGGTCCGGTTCCAGCAGGCCGGGGATGCCGAGGTACTCCTCTTCCTCCTCCGAGCCGGCGTGCGCCTGCATGCCGAACTCATGGCCGTCGTAGAGCACCCGGTCGAAGACCGCGTCGGACTCCAGCGCCTCCCAGGGCAGCTCGTCCATGCCGCCGTCGGCCTCGTCCTTGGTCTTCTCGGCCTCGGCGAGCAGCGCGTCCTCCTCGTCGAAGAGGCCGTCCTCCTTGCTCTTCTTCCGGTCCAGGACGTGGTCGCGCTGCAGCTCCATCTCGTTGGCGAAGGTCAGCAGGGTCGGCACCGAGGGCAGGAAGACCGAGGCCGTCTCGCCGCGCTTCCTGGCCCGGACGAAGCGGCCCACCGCCTGGGCGAAGAACAGCGGTGTGGAGATCGAGGTGGCGTAGACCCCGACGGCCAGGCGCGGGACGTCCACGCCCTCGGACACCATCCGCACCGCGACCATCCAGCGCTGGGTGCCCTCGGAGAAGTCGGAGATCCGCTGGGAGGCCTCGGCCTCGTCGGACAGCACCAGGGTGACCTTCTCCCCGGTGATCTCCCTGATCATCTTGGCGTAGGCGCGGGCCACGTTCTGGTCGGTGGCGATCACCAGCCCGCCGGCGTCCGGGATCCCCTTGCGCACCTCGGTCAGCCGCTTGTCGGCCGCCCGCAGCACATTGGGCATCCACTCGCCCTGCGGCGCCAGTGCGGTCCGCCAGGCCTGGGCGATGGCGTCCTTGGTCATCGGCTCGCCGAGCCGCGCGGCGACCTCGTCCCCGGCCTTGGTGCGCCAGCGCATGTTGCCGCTGTAGGAGAGGAAGATCACCGGCCGGACCACATGGTCGTCCAGGGCGTGGCCGTAGCCGTAGGTGTAGTCGGCGACGCTCTTGCGGACCCCGTCGTTGCCGGCCTCGTAGCTGACGAAGGGGATCGGGTTGGTGTCGGAGCGGAACGGCGTCCCGGTCAGCGCGAGCCGCCGGGTCGCCGGCTCGAAGGCCTCGGCGCAGGCCTCGCCCCAGGACTTGGAGTCGCCGGCGTGGTGGATCTCGTCCAGGATCACCAGGGTCTTGCGCTGCTCGACCCGGTTGCGGTGCAGCATCGGGTTGACGCCCACGCCGGCGTAGGTGATGACGATGCCCTGGTAGTCGGGCGACAGCCGGCCGCTGCTGTAGGTCGGATCCAGCCGGATCCCTATCCGCGCCGCCGCCTCCGCCCACTGCTTCTTCAGGTGCTCGGTCGGCGCGACCACGGTGATCTGCTGCACCACGTGGTTGTGCAGCAGGTACGACGCCAGCGTCAGCGCGAAGGTGGTCTTCCCGGCGCCGGGCGTCGCCACGGCCAGGAAGTCACGCGGCTGCGCCTCGATGTAGCGCTCCATGGCGGCCTGCTGCCAGGCGCGCAGCTTCCCCGCGGTACCCCAGGGGGCCCGGCCGGGGAAGGCAGGGGACAGGTGGTGGGAGGCGGTTGCAGTACTCACGGTCTCCGGCAGGGTCGGCGGCAGGATGCAGTTCGGCTGGACGAACTTCGGCTGGACGAACTTCGAGGGTCTTCGGACAACCCGCCTACCCTACCGGGGCGATGTGTCGTACCCGCGTCTTCAGCTGTGCCGTTTCGCGGTGCGTCCGCTCACCACCGCTCCGACCAGGGCAATCGTCGCCATCACGGCGAAGATGGCGGCGAAACCGCCCTTGGTCCCGGTGCCCACCACCGAGAAGAGCACGCCGGCGAAGCCGACCAGGAGCACGTTCCCGAGCGCGTCGCTGACCTGGAGCGAGGCGGAGTTCTCACCGGTGTCGTCGGGGTCCGAGAGGCCCAGCATCAGCACCCCGACGCTGGCGATGGTCAGTCCCATGCCCATGCCGCCGACCGCCCAGGCGAACGCGACGGCGTACGGCGGGACGGCCGGGACCAGGGCGAGCCCGGCGCCGGCGATGGCCGCGGCCGACATCAGGAAGCCGGTGCGGATCAGCAGCCCGCGGTGCCGGTCGGCCCAGGAGCGGCCCTGGACCCAGGAGCCGAGCGCCCAGCTCAGCCCGCCGCTGGTGAGCGAGAGCCCGGCCAGGGTCGGCGACAGGCCGCGCTGGGTGACCAGCATCAGCGGGATGAAGGACTCGGCGGCGAAGAAGGTGCCGGCCGCGAGGCCGCGCAGCAGGATCACCGTGGGCAGGCCGCGCGCCGCGCGGAAGGTCCCGTGCGGCAGCAGCCTGCGGACGGCGGGGACGAGCAGCAGCAGTCCGGCCGCCGCCGGGATCAGCGCGTAGCCGTCCAGCAGCTGCCCCGCGTACTGGAGCAGCCCCGCGCCGACGGCCAGGGCCAGGGCGAACAGCAGCCGGCCGCGGTTCAGCGCCCAGCTGCGCCCGGAGTCGTCGCCGGCCTGCAGCCGGCGCAGCTGAGGGAGCATCAGCGAGACCGGCAGCAGCACCAGCACCGGGATGGACAGGAACACCCAGCGCCAGCCCAGGTGCTGGGTGACCGTCCCGGAGACCACCGGGCCGACGATCGAGGGGAGCACCCAGGCCGCCGAGAAGGCCGCGAAGACGGAGGGCCGCAGCCGCTCCGGGTAGGCCCGGCCGACGACCACGTACAGGGCCACGATCACCAGCCCGCCGCCCAGCCCCTGCACGGCCCGGCCGGCGACGAAGACGCCCATGTCCTGCGCGGTGCCCGCGACCAGCAGGCCGGCGCCGAAGGCGGCGATGCCGGCGCTGAGCGGTCCCAGCGGTCCGCGCTTGTCGCACCACTCCCCCGAGACCACCATGGCGAGCAGGCTGGCGGTGAAGAAGCCGGAGAAGGCGAAGGCGTAGAGCCCGAGCCCGTGCAGGGCCCGGGCGGCGACCGGCATCGCGGTGTTCACGGCCGTCGCCTCGAAGGCCACGAGCAGCACGGTGGACACGATGCCGAAGGTCAGCGCCCGGTACGGACCGCTCAGCACGGTCTCCTGGGCGGGCTCGGCTCCGGTCGCGGCGGGGTGGGTGGTGTGGGTGGTCACTGAAGCGAGTGTAAGGGTCATCTGCTGGGTTGACCCCTGTCGTGCGACCTAGTGCCACTGGTCCTTCCGCCCTAGGTCCGCATTCTTTTCCGAGAATCTGTTGACTGACACGGGGGTGAATACCGTAGAGTCAAATGCATCGAGCAGCACCGGAATAGCGACCCGAAGGAGGACCGATGAACACCAGCAGCATGGTTCGCGTCGGCACCTGTCGCACCCGGAGCCGCTGTACGGCGTGTTGCTGTCCCGCCGTCAGCTGAAGCAGAGTCTGCTGAAGCACTGTCTGCCCGATCTCTGCGTCACCCCTGTCACGGCCGTGTGCCCGAGTGGTTGAGGGGACCGCCTGCAAAGCGGTTTACGCCGGTTCGAATCCGGTCATGGCCTCCAGTCCTTCCGTGGGATTTCCTCCCATTGCATTTATATTGCCGTGCGTGAATTCATGACGCATTCACGCACGGATTCTCACTGCAGTTTCAGGGCCAGTACCGGGCAGTCGGCGGCGGCCCGCTTGGCGCGGCGGACGGCTTCGGGTGGGAGCGGGGTGCCCTCGACCAGGGGGTAGCCCCACTCGTCCAGGGTGATCCGCTCCGGGAGCAGTTCCGCGCACAGGCCGTGGGCGGTGCAGGCGGTCCAGTCGACGGCGAGTCGCAGGTCGGTGTTCATCGCAGGCCCTCCGGAGCGGGGTCGGACGGGACCGGCAGCAGCGGCGCCGGGTTGCTGCCGGTGCAGTAGCCGACCTGGTGGGCGGAGGCCTCGGCGGCGAAGACGGTGAGGGCGCTGCGCACCAGCCGCACCGTTCCGTCCGGGTGGTGGCACACGCCGCGGCCCTCGACCAGGCCGGACCAGCGGGCCAGGTCGTCGAGCAGCCGGGGCGAGCCGACGGCCCGCAGCGGCGAGGCCAGATCGGCGAAGGCGGCGGCGATCCGCGGCAGCCCGTTGAGGCAGGGGCCGCACTGTCCGGCCGACTCCAGCGCCAGGTAGCGCAGCACCCGGGCGGTCTCGACCAGCCCGCAGCGGTCGGCCGGCAGCGCCGCCAGCACGCCCGCGCCCAGCGGCACGCCCAGGTCGGCCGCGGCCAGGCGCCGGTCCAGCGCGGCCGCCGGCAGCCAGCTGCCGTGGTAGCCGCCCACCAGCACCGCCTGGACCGGCGACGGGAGCGGGCCGAACAGCCGCCGCAGCGGCGTCCCGGTGGAGGCTTCGCACACCCGGGGCGCCGCCCCGGCGGTGTGGACGGTGCACAGCATGGAGCCGGGCTCCGCCGCGGTGCCCGCGGTGCGGAACCAGCCGGGGCCGTAGCGGGAGACCAGCGCCAGCTGGGCCAGCGTCTCCACGTTCTGCACCAGGGTGGGCGCCCCGCCGACGCCGCGTTCGCGGGTCGGCGGCTGCGGGAAGCGGGGCAGACCGCTGCCGCCGGAGAGGTAGCCGGTGAGCGCGGAGGACTCGCCGGAGAGGAACCGGCGCGGCACCTCGGTCAGCTCAACCCGGTCGCCGCCGCGCTCGGCCAGTGCGGCGCGCAGCCCGGGCAGCAGGCCGCTGCCCTGCTCCACGGCCAGGTGCGCGGTCCGGGCGCCGATCGCCTCGGCGGCGGTCAGCAGCCCGTCCAGGACCAGGTGCGGGGCCAGCCGCAGCAGCGTCGCGTCCTTGTGGCTGGCGGGTTCGCCCTCGCAGCCGTTGGCCACGGCGACGGGGGTCCGTCCGCTGCGTCCGGCCGCCGCAGCGACGGCCTCCAGCTTGCGGTGCACCGGGAAGGCGGCACCGCCGCGCCCGGTCAGCCCGGCCTCGGCGAGCATCGCCGACAGCCCCTGCGCGCCGGCCCGGGGGCCGTACTGCGCGGTGTGGGCGGCCAGGTCCAGCGGGGTCCGCGGCAGCAGCCGGGGCAGGGCGTCGTGCAGGACGGCGCCGGCGGGCTGAGGAATGGTCGTCATGGCCGTCAGGCTCCCTTCCGGGTGTCGGCGTACTCGCGGGCCGGGGCGGCAGCCGCGGTGCGGTGCGCGGCGTCGACCGATTCGGAGCGCGCCAGCAGCGCGGCCGGGGTCTCCGGCGCCGAGGGCCGCAGCGCCACCCGGATCCGTACCGCGACGGCGGCCAGGACGGCGGCCACGCAGGCCACGGTCAGCCACAGGGCCACGCCGGAGGCCATCCCGCCGGTGCCGGAGCCCAGGGTGAGCCCGTGCACCACGGCCACCGGCCAGGACGCGTAGGCCAGCCAGTGCACCGCGCGCCAGACCCGGTGCCCGATCCTGGCCCGCAGCACGCTGGTGACGATCACGGCGAGCAGCAGGTCGAAGCCGACCGTGCCCAGGCCGAGCCAGAGCGGCTGGAAGTCGCTGACGAACGGCACCACGCTGTCGACCAGGCTGATGTTGACGTAGGAGTCGGCGACGGCGGTGACGATGTGGATCGCCAGGAACACCATCGCCAGCATGGAGAGGGTGCGGTGCAGGGTGACCGTGCCGAACCGGGGCAGGCCCGGGAGCCGACCCCTCATCTGCACCGTCACACCCAGCACGGTGACCGCGGAGAACAGCACCAGCGAGACCACGCCGGTGGCCTGGCCCGCGTACCAGAGCACGGGGGAGGACGAACTCATGCCGCCACCTCCTGCTGCACTTCCGCCTCGGCGGGCCAGTCGGCCACCGCGGTGACGGTGCCGTCGGCGGCGACCAGCCGGGCCGGGAGGCGGTGGTCGGCCAGCCACTGCGGGGCCGAGGTGCCGCGCACCATCGCGGCGGTGCTGGCGGTGTTGGCGTCCAGGCAGGTGCCGGCCGCGACGCTGACGGTGCGCCAGGGCGTCTCCGCCGGGAGGCCGGTGCGCGGGTCGACCAGGTGGTGCATCGGACGGCTGCCGCGCCGCCAGCGCCGGGCGCTGATGCCCGAGCTGGCCAGGCCGCCGTCGCGGATGGTGACCAGCGCGTGCGGGCCCTCGGCGGCCGCGTCGACGGGTCCGGTGGCGTCCTGGACCCGTATTCGCCAGCCGCCCTCGGGGGCGCTCCCGGCCACGGCGGTGTCGCCGCCCAGGCTGACCAGGACGCCGCAGCCGGCGTCCGCGGCGAGCCGGGCGGCGGCCCGGTCCGCGGCCCAGGCCTTGGCG
Organism: Streptacidiphilus jeojiensis; assembly: GCF_042510965.1. Lineage (NCBI taxonomy): Bacteria > Bacillati > Actinomycetota > Actinomycetes > Kitasatosporales > Streptomycetaceae > Streptacidiphilus > Streptacidiphilus jeojiensis. The sequence continues at coordinate 70,992 of NZ_JBEUKS010000022.1, read as the reverse complement.
GTGGCGCCGAGGTCGAGCTCCACGCCCGGGGGCATGGCGACGGTGCAGGCGTCCGGGTCCAGCACGACCTTGCGCCAGCCCGGCACCGGCCGTACCAGCAGCCGCACCGGCCGGCCGTCCCGTTCGACCAGCTGGAAGTCGCGGTCGTAGCCGATGGCAGCCATCGCCGAGCCGACGGTGGGGTCGACGTCGCCGTCGGTGAGCTCGGCCGCCCGGAGCGCGGCGGCCAGGGCCTCGGCGAGCAGCGGGACCACCGGGACCGGGTGCCCGTCGGCGTAGCCGGCCGCGGTGTTCAGGCCGACCAGGTGGGAGTCGTCGCGGAAGCGGCTGCAGGCGGCGTCGACCTCGTCGAGCCAGTGCGCCAGCGCGTCGCGGCAGTCGTCCAGCCGGAGCGGGTCGGTGACCACCAGCCGGACGGCACAGCCGAGGGCGCGCCAGTCGGCGGAGGCGGTGGGCGTGGGGGTGGAGGTGGCGGTAGGGGGCGCGGTCGCGGTGCGGGCGGTCATCAGGAACCCCCGGAGGTGGTGTCGGAGCTGCCGCTGTTGCTGCTGGAGCCGGACGTGCTGCCGGAACTGCTGGACGTGCTGCTGCTGGACGCGCTGCTGCTGCTCGCGGTCGGGCTGGAGCTGGGGGTGGACAGCCCGCTCGTGCTGGACGAGGCCGAGGACGACGCCGAGGAGGACGCCGAGGACGACGGGGTTGATGCCGAAGGAGTAGTGGTCGACGTGGTCGGGGTCGAAGTGGTGTCCGTCGTGCCGGTGTCCGCCGTGGTCGAGGTGGACGGCATCGCCGCCATCAGCGCCAGGGTCCCGGCAACGCTCACCACGGCGACCCCGGCGCTCACCGCCGAGGTGCGGTTCGCCCCCTTGCGAGCGGTCTCGGGGGTCCGCCCTGCTCTCCGTGCCATCACGCTGCTCCGTTCGCTCGGCTGGTGCGGACCTTGGTCCGTCCTCCACCACCCTGAGGGAGCTTTGTGAGAGAGCTCTGAGCAGAGCCTGAGCGTTCCGCCGTGATCGGCCTGTTATCTTCCGCCTACCCGGCGACGTCCTCCGCCGGTATCGGCAGCCGGTTGACCTGCCGCCCGGTGGCCGCCCTGACCGCCGCGGCGACCGCCGCCGGGGCGACCGTGGCCGGGGCCGCGCCGACGGCCTTGGCGCCGAAGGGGGCGACCACGTCGCGCTCCTCCAGCAGGGCCACCACCCTGATCGCGGGGGCGTCCAGGGAGGTGGGCAGACGGTACCGGGTGAAGGAGGCGTTGGAGATCCGGCCGCCCTCGCTGACCAGGTCCTCCATCAGCGCCAGGCCGAGACCCTGGGTGGCGCCGGCCTCGATCCTGGCCTCGATCTGCTCGGGGTTGAGCGCCCGGCCCACGTCCTGGGCCACCGCCAGTTCGACCACCCGGACCGTGCCCAGCTCCACGTCCACGTCCACCACGGCGCGCATCGCGCAGAAGGCCAGGCCGACGAAGGCGTCGCCCTGCCCGGTCTCCGAGTCCAGCGGCTCGGTGGGGTGCGGGCGGCACTGCGCCGTGGCCCACAGGTCCTTGCCCTCCAGGGCCTGGAGCACCGGCATGCCCAGCACCCCGTCGTAGGAGGTGATCTTGCCGTCGCTGATGGTGAGCAGCTCCGGCGACATCCCGAACTGCATCGCCAGTGGCTGCAGCAGCTGGTGCCGCACCATCAGCGCCGCACGCTCGACGGCGCCGCCGGAGACCCAGGTCTGCCGTCCGCGCGCGGACGGACCGGCCGGGGGCTGGTCGGTGTCCACCGGCGCGATGTAGACGTCGGTGATGCCCAGCACGTCCTGGACGATCTGCCGGGCCAGGGTGGAGAAGCCGGTGCCGGTGTCCACGGCCGTGCACATCACCGAGGCCTGCGAACCGCTGACGCGCACCGAGGCCGTGGAGACCTCGTCCGCGCCCTCGGCGCCCAGGATGTGCACCATGCCGACGGCGTAGCCGATGCCGCGCCGCACGGCGGCCGGGTCGCCCGCGCCGCCGGGGCCGCCGGGCAGCAGCCACTCGTCGTCGGGCTGGTCCACCGGCAGCGGCGGCAGCGGCTCGGCGGCCAGCGCGTCCAGCAGCTCGCTGACCGGGGCCGGGCAGGTGACGGCCTGGCCGGTGGGCAGCAGGTCGCCGGTCGACATGGCGTTGCGTCGACGAATCTCCAACCGGTCCAGGTCCAGCGCCGCCGCCAGCCGGTCAAGCTGGGACTCGTAGGCGAAGCAGGTCTGCAGCGAGCCCTCGCCGCGCATTCGCCCGGCCGGCGGGTTGTTGGTGCGCACCGCCCAGGCGTCCACGAAGACGTGCGGGACCACGTAGGGGCCCGCGGCCATCGCCGCAGCCGCGGCCAGTGCCTCGCTGGACACCTCGGCGTAGGCGCCGCCGTCCAGCAGCAGCTGGGCCTCGACCTTGAGCAGTCGGCCCTCGGCGTCGGCGTGGTGCCGGTAGCGGAGCAGCGCCGGGTGCCGGTGAGGGTGCGTCAGGAAGGACTCCTCCCTGGTCAGCGCCATCTTCACCGGATGCCCGGTGCGGATCGCCAGCAGCCCCAGGGCGACCTGGAAGCCGACGTCCTCCCGGTCCGCGGTGGCGCCGGGGACGCCGCTGACGACCAGTCGGACCCGGTCCGGCTCCAGGCCGAGGCAGTGCGCGGCGCGGTCCCGGTCGCCGTGCGGGTCGGTGCTGGCGACATGCAGCTCCACGCCGCCGTCCGGGCGCGGCACGGCGAGGCCGGCCTCGGCGCCGATCGGCGCGGGGTCCTGCCGGCCGACCTTGTAGAGGCCCTCGACGACGACGTCGCCGACCACCTCGGGGTCGCCGAAGCGCACCGGCTGGTGCCGGAAGAGGTTGCCGTCGGGGTGGATCGGCGGGGCGGTGAACGCCGCCTCCGGGTCGGTCAGCGGCTCCAGCGGCTCGTAGGCGACGGTGATCGCGGCGGCGGCGAGGCGGGCGGTGTCGGGGTGGTCGGCGGCGACGGCCGCGACCGGCTCGCCGAAGTGCCGCACCACGTCGGCGGCGAACACCGGGCGGTCCTGCACGATCGGTCCGCTGGGCGCGCCGTCCGGCTGCCCGGTCGGGCCGAGCCGCAGGTCGGCGGCGGTGACCACGGCGTACACCCCGGGGATCGCCAGGGCCGGGCCGTAGTCGATGGAGAGGATCCGGGCGTGGGCGTACGGCGAGCGCGCGACCGCGCCCCAGAGCAGGCCCTCGGCCCAGAGGTCGGCGGCGTAGGGGAACGTCCCCATGGCCTTGGCCAGCGCGTCGGCGCGGATCGGCGAGGTGCCGAGACCGACCGGCTCGGCGGCCTCGGTCCCGTCGGCGCCCTCGCCGCGCTCGGCGACCTGCGCGGGGATCCGCGGCTGGGTGAGCGTGCCGCCGCCGACCGTGGTGGCGGTGGTGGTCGCGGCCGTCGCGGTGCCCCCGCCCAGGGCCGCGCCGGTGGCGCTGCCCGGATCGCCCTGCCGGACGCCGGGGCCGGGTGCGGTCAGGTTGTTGTCGTCGCCGGAGCTGGAGGGCAGGGTCATGCTCCGGCCTCCGGCGCGTGGGTGTTCTGGTGCGTGCCCTGATGCGTGCCCTGGTGCGGCAGGACGTAGACGCCGGGCTCGGCGCCCTCGGGCGCGCCGGGCGGCTGCGTGCCCGGCAGCGGGTACTCGGCCTGCGGGTACGCCTGCGGCTGGAAGCCGGCCTGGTAGGGCTCGGGCTGCGGCTGCTGGGCGTAGACCGGGTAGGCGTACTGCTGCTCGGCGGGCGGCTGCTCGGTGTTCAGCCCGTCCATCGGCCCGAACAGCGGGTCCGCCTGCGGCTCGGGGTGGTGGTGGTCGGGGTGGTGGTGGTCGATGTGCTGGGCCTCGCCCTGCTGCTGGCCGGGGATCTCCACGTCGGAGTAGACCGGGTACTCGTCCACCGGGTACCCGTCGCCCGGGTACTCGTCCCGGCCGAGCGGCTCGCCCGCGAGGTCGTCGGCCAGGCTGTCGTCGGCCAGGCTGTCCGGGTCGGCTGCGTCGGCCGTCTCGGCCTGCTCCCCGGGGCCGGCCGCGTCCGCCGCCTCCGACGCTGCCTCGGCGGCCGCCTCCGCGGCTTCCGCCGCCTCGGCCCGGGACTGGGCCACCTTCTCGATCGCGGCCAGCGCGCCCTGGTACCCGGTGCAGCGGCACAGGTTGCCGCACAGCGCCTCCCGGGCCTGCAGCTCGGTCGGCTGGTGGTTGCGCTCCAGCAGGTCGTGGACGGCCATGGCCATGCCGGGGATGCAGTAGCCGCACTGCACCGCACCGCTCTCGGCCAAGGCCCGCTGCACGTCGGAGGCGCTGCCGTCGGCGGCCAGCCCCTCGACGGTGCGGATCTCGCTGTCGGCCGCCAGCGCTGCCGGGACCAGGCAGGCCGCGGTCAGCTGCCCGTCCAGCTGCACCGAGCAGGCTCCGCACTCGCCCTGGTCGCAGCCGCCCTTGGCGCCGGCCAGGCCGAGCCGCTCGCGCAGCACGTACAGCAGGCTCTCGCCGATCCAGGCGCCGTTCACCGGGCGGTCGACCCCGTTGACCCGCAGCAGGTAGGAGACCCGCGGAGATCCGTCCGCGCCGCCGAAGCCGGACAGCTCGGAGCCCGGCTCCTGCGGGTCGGTGCCGTAGGGGGACGTCACGGCATTGGATGTCACAGCGTTGGTCGTCACAGCGTCCGTCACTTCAACGCCCTCCCGAGTGCGCGGCGGGCCAGTACGGAAACGGTACGACGGAGTCGTGCCGCCGCCGCGGCCGGGCCCCCTTCCATCCCGTCCGGCTGGCTGTCCGGCAGTCCCGCCGGCTGCGGTTCGGGCACGCAGGCCGCGGCGACGTACTCGCCGAAGGCCGCTGCCGCCGCGGGGTCTATGGCCCGGTCGCCGTCCCAGTCGATGCAGCCCGACACCCACTGCTCGGCCTCCAGCGGCCGCAGCGGCACCGGGGCGACCGCGCCGACCGCGCAGCGCACCGCGCGCCGGCCGGGGTCGAGCACCAGGGCGACGGAGGCGACGGCCCGGGACGGGCCGGTGCGCCCGGTCGCCTTGAGGAACACCTGGGGTGCGTGCAGCAGCGGTACCCGGACGTAGCCGAGGAGTTCGCCGCCGCGCATCGGGTCCAGGCCGGTGAGCAGATGGCTGACCGGAACCTCGCGGCCGCCCTCCGGGCCGACCAGGGTGACCGTGGCCTCCAGCGCGGCCAGCACCGGCAGGGTGTCCCCGGCCGGGTCGGCGGTGACGATGTTGCCGCCCAGCGTGCCGGCGTTGCGCACCTGCGGCGGTCCGGCGCTGCGGGCGGCCTCGGCCAGTGCGGGCATCAGTGCCGCGAAGTCGGGGCGGCCCATCCGGGCGTGGGTCAGACCGGCACCCAGTTGGGCGGTGCCGTCCTGGTACTGCCAACCGCGCAGCTCGTTGATCCGCCCCAGGCCGATCAGCGCCATCGGGCGCAGCAGACCTGCGTTGACCGCCCCCATGAGGTCGGTCCCGCCGGCCACGGGGACGGCCGCCGGGGAGGCCGCCAGCGCCGTGACGGCCTCGTCCAGCGAGGCCGGGAGCATGATCGTTTGGTTCACCTGTGTCCCACCGTGCTCGGGTTCCGCACACGCCGCTGCTTTTTTAGAGCTTGCGCCCGTACGGTACGTGCAAACGGGTGGCTGGCGCACCCTCCCGCTCCCCCGACCGCGTGGTGACAGCCGAAGGAGCCCACCAGTCGCCCTTATTGCCCGAATTGATGCCTTTTATTGCTCCAATCCTTCGGTGTTCGACTCCGCACTGACACACTCTGCACCGCTCTGCCCCACCCTGACCCGGTCACGCCTCCGGCGGTGCGCCCTCGATCGGACGCCCCGCCACCCCGGGCCGCCGCTGCCACGGCCGCGGGCCGTCCTGCGGGCGGTACTCCACCCCGAGCGCGTCCAACCGGGCGCGGTGGACGGCCATCCGGGCGTCGAACCCGGCCCAGTCCCGCTCGGCCGGCTCCTGCGGCAGCCGCGACCAGGCGACCTCGGCGAACGCCGCCAGCCTGGGGAAGGCGTGGTAGTCCACCTCGCGGACGTCGTCCATGAACTCGGTCCAGAGGTTGGCCTGAGTGCCGATCACATGGGCGGCGGCCTCCGGGTCCTGACGCAGCGCCGGGGGCAGCGGCTCGAACCGGTAGACGTCCTCCAGGGTGCGCACCCAGCCCACCGGGGCCGGCTCGTCGTCGCCGGGGGCCTGCCGGTGGTCCAGGTAGACGTACTGCTCCGGGCACATCACCACGTCGTGGCCGGCCTTGGCCGCGGCGACGCCGCCCGCGTAGCCGCGCCAGGACGAGACCGCGGCGCCGGGGGCGAGCCCCCCTTCGAGGATCTCGTCCCACCCGATCAGGCGACGCCCGCGCGCGGCCAGCCAGCTGTCGAAGTGCCGCAGGAACCAGCTCTGCAGCTCGTCCTCGTCGGCCAGCTCCTGCTCCTTGATCCGGGCCTGGGCGGAGGGGCTGGCCTTCCACTGCTCCTTGGGGCACTCGTCGCCGCCCAGGTGGACGAAGCGGGACGGGAAGATCTCCAGCACCTCGTCCAGGACGTTCTCGTAGAAGCGCAGCGTGCCGTCCTCGACGTTCAGCACATTGGCGTTGACCCCCCAGTCCGTCCAGGTGGACAGGGCGGCGGTGTCGACGACGTCGTGGTTCCCCAGCTCGGGGTAGGCGGCGATGGCGGCCTGGGCGTGGCCGGGGATGTCGATCTCGGGGACGACGGTGATCTGCCGCTCGGCGGCGTAGGCGACGATCTCGCGCAGGTCGTCCTGGGTGTAGAAGCCGCCGTGCGGACGGTTGTCCCGGTTCCCCGCGGAGCGGTAGCCGACCATGGACCGGTCGCGCCAGCCGCCGACCTCGGTCAGCTTCGGGTAGCGCTTGATCTCGACGCGCCAACCCTGGTCGTCGGTGAGGTGCAGATGCAGCACATTGAGCTTGTGCGCCGCGAGCAGGTCGAGGTAGCGCAGCACGTCCGCCTTGGGCAGGAAGTGCCGGGAGACGTCCAGCAGCACCCCGCGCCAGCCGAAGCGGGGGGCGTCCTCGACGGTCAGGCAGGGCAGCCGCCAGCCCTCGCGCTTCAGCGGGGCGCGCCGGAAGGCCTCAGCGCCGAGCAGTTGGCGCAGCGTCTGCGCCCCCCAGAACAGCCCGGCCGGGCCGCCACCGGTGAGCACGACCCCGGTGGCCGACACCCGCAGGCGGTACGCCTCCGGTTCGAGCTCCTCCGGCGCCAGGGCCAGTGCGATCCCGGCCGCGCCGGGCCCCGACGACAGCGGCAGTCCGGTGGCCGCCCCGACGGTGTCCCGCAGCCAGCGCTGCACGCCCTCGGTACCGGGACCGCCGTCCAGCCCGGTACCGGCGTCGAGCGGGAAGAACTGATCGGCATCGGCGCCAAAGCTGACCGGGGCAGGTATGAGGTCCATGACGAATCATCCTGCCCCGCCCACGCCCATTGGTCCAGACCAAACGTGCCCTTGCGCCCCCGAAGGGGCGCGAGGAACTGCGCGGCCAACCATGCACCAACGTAGAGCGCCGACCAAACCGAGCCCCGCTCCCCAGTGGCCGCCTACTTCTTGTCCTTGTCCCCGCCCCCGTCAAGCCCCTCGAAGATCTCCTTGCACATCGGACAGACGGGGTACTTCTTCGGGTCACGCCCGGGTACCCAGACCTTGCCGCACAGCGCGACCACCGGGGACCCGGACAGCGCGCTGTCCATGATCTTGTCGCGCTTCACGTAGTGCGCGAAGCGCTCGTGGTCGCCGTCCCCGTGGGACGTCTGCGGTACCGGCTCGACGAGGGTGCCAAGGCCGCCTACACGCTCGGGTTCAGGTTCAAGGGTGCTCATAGCAGACCAGTCTAGAACCGTCCCCTAGTTCATCGAAGGGTCGTCCGGATAGGTCGCCACCATCGCCAGCTCCCCGCGCTGCCGTCGCAGCACCGCCCGCCACAGCCGTCCGGGGTCGGGGACCGACACGTCCCCGGGTTCCGACTCGACGACGTACCAGGCGCCCTCGAGGAGTTCGTCCTCCAACTGCCCCGGGCCCCAGCCCGCGTACCCGGCGAAGACCCGCAGCGAGCCCAGCTCCGAGGCCAGCAGTTCCGGCGGGGCCTCCAGGTCGACCAGGCCGATCGCACCGTGCACCCGGCGCCAGCCCAGCAGCTCCTCGATCGGCTGGTCCCCCGGGACCACCGCGAGGGCCAGCGCCGAGTCCAGCGCTACCGGGCCGCCCTGGAAGACCACCGCGGGGACGCCCGCCAGCTCGGCCCAGGGCTCCAGCACGGATTCCACGTCCACCGGGGTCGGCCGGTTCAGCACCACCCCGAGGGTGCCCTCCTCGTCGTGGTCGAGCAGCAGCACCACGGCGCGGTCGAAGTTCGGATCGGTGAGCGCGGGCGTCGCCACGAGCAGCCTGCCCGCGAGTGAGACGGCCTCGGTCATGGTCGACATGATCCCGCAGTCCAGGCGGGCGGGCAACGAATTCGCCGCCGGCGGACGCCCGGGCTGATGCGCGGTCAGCTCCGCGAGCCGAGGCGGGCCGAGCCGAACCGACCGGCTCCAGCCGTTGTCCATGTGGCGTTCGACACATTCTTCGATACCGACCTGCGGTTTAACGCCGCCATACCAAGGACAGGCGCCGCTGGGGAACCAGGGCCATCCGGATTAACATCTCCTGGGGTGACGGACCGGCATCAACTCACAGGCACACGTACAAGAAGCCCACCTGTGCCGCCCGGTCTCTCCGCACCGTCCCGAACCACTCCTCACCTCCCTGGATCGCGAGAACATGACCGACGATGTCCTGCTTGTCCACGGCGGCAACCCGCTCGAGGGCGAGATCCGTGTCCGCGGCGCGAAGAACCTCGTGCCGAAGGCCATGGTGGCCGCGCTGCTCGGACACGAACCCAGTCGGCTCCGCAACGTCCCCGACATCCGCGACGTCAAGGTCGTCCGGGGGCTGCTGCAGCTGCACGGGGTGCTGGTGCACGAGGGGGACGAGCCCGGTGAGTTGATCCTGGACCCCACCCATGTCGAGAGCGCCAACGTCGCCGACATCGACGCGCACGCCGGCAGCTCGCGGATCCCGATCCTGTTCTGCGGCCCGCTGCTGCACCGCCTCGGCCACGCCTTCATCCCCGGCCTCGGCGGCTGCGACATCGGCGGCCGTCCGGTCGACTTCCACTTCGACGTGCTGCGGCAGTTCGGCGCGGTCATCGAGAAGCACCCGCAGGGCACCGTGCTCACCGCGCCGCAGCGGCTCCGCGGCACCAAGATCGAGCTGCCCTACCCCTCGGTCGGCGCGACCGAGCAGGTGCTGCTCACCGCGGTGCTGGCGGAGGGCGTCACCGAGCTGCGCAACGCGGCGATCGAGCCGGAGATCGTCGACCTCATCTGCGTGCTGCAGAAGATGGGCGCGATCATCTCCATGGGGACCGACCGCACCATCCTGGTCACCGGCGTGGACCGGCTCACCGGCTACAACCACCGTGCCCTGCCGGACCGCCTGGAGTCCGCCTCCTGGGCCTGCGCGGCCCTGGCCACCGGCGGCAACATCTACGTCCACGGCGCGCGCCAGCTGGAGATGATGACCTTCCTCAACACCTTCCGGAAGGTCGGCGGCGCCTTCGAGGTGGACGACGAGGGCATCCGCTTCTGGCACCCGGGCGGCGAGCTCAACGCCATCGCCCTGGAGACCGACGTCCACCCCGGCTTCCAGACCGACTGGCAGCAGCCCCTGGTGGTGGCGCTCACCCAGGCCGACGGCCTCTCCATCGTCCACGAGACGGTGTACGAGTCCCGCCTCGGCTTCACCTCGGCGCTCAACCAGATGGGCGCCCACATCCAGCTCTACCGCGAGTGCCTGGGCAGCACCCCCTGCCGCTTCGGCCAGCGCAACTTCCTCCACTCCGCGGTGGTCTCCGGCCCCTCCAAGCTCCAGGGCGGCGAACTCGTCATCCCCGACCTCCGCGGCGGCTTCTCCTACCTGATCGCGGCGCTGGCCGCCCAGGGCACCTCCAAGGTCCACGGCATCGACCTGATCAACCGCGGCTACGAGAACTTCATGGAGAAGCTCCGGGCCCTGGGCGCACATGTGGAGCTCCCGGGCGAGGCGGAGTAGCCATAATGCTTTGCCAACCGGCGGTCCCGCTGGTTGACTCGAACAGGTGATCAGGACAGCGACCGACCGCCGGACCTGGATACGGGCAGCGGCCTGGAACAACGCGGAATGGTGCGCGGCCGTGTGTCGGACGCACCGTCAGGATCCGGGCACGGCCGGGGGCGGGACGTTCGCCCGGGGGTTGTGGAGCAGTGACGGGACGCCGCCTCCGCTCTACCCGGACGTGGTGACGCTGGACCCGGCCGCCACCGGGGCGCAGGCGGTGGCGCGGATCGAGCTGACCCCTGCCACCGCGTCCGTGAAGGACTCCTTCGACTGCCTGGACCTGGCCGGGGTCGGCTTCTCCCCGCTGTTCGAGGCCCAGTGGATCATCCGGGCACCGGAGGAGCGACTGCGGCCCGTCCCGGGCTGGTCCGTGGTCCGCGATGCCGACGGTCTGGCCGCCTGGGCAACGGCCTGGGACGGCGGGCAGGGCTACGGCGAGATCTTCCGGTCCGAGCTGCTGGACCAGCAGGACGTGGCCGTGCTGCAGGCCCGGGACCGTGACGGACGGGTGCTGGCCGGGGCCGTGGCCAACCGCAGCGCCACCGTCGCCGGCGTGGTCGGGCTCTCCAACGTCTTCGCCACCGAGGCCGCCGAGCGCGGCCTGCTCGAAGCCTGGGCGGACGCGTCCGCCGTCGCCGGGCGCCACTGGCCGGGCCTGCCGGTCGTCGGCTACGAACACGGCGAGGACCTCGACTCCGCCCTCATCCAGGGCTTCGACACCCTCGGCCCCCTCAAGGTCTGGATCCGCTGGTAACCCGGGCCCCCGGCGCGAACCGCCGTACCAGGCGCAGCTCCGGCAGCCGCAGCAACCAGGCCGAGGCCAGGAACAACGGGCCCATCGCCAATGCGCCGGCCGGCGCCGACACCGGTGCGCCCAGGTGCAGGCTCCGCACCACCGCCCAGGATGCGGCCGCAGCTGGTCCGGCGGCGAGGACCAGCTTCAGGTAGGTGCGGGACAGCCGTCTTCCGTCCAGCCGTCCCGCCAGCCTCCGCCGCAGCCGGGTCGCGGTGAGCAGCAGCCCGGCCAGGTAGGAGAGCGAGTACGCGGCCGCCATCCCGGTCACGGCCCAGCGCGCCGGCAGCAGCAGGTGACAGCCGACGGCGAGGGCGATGTCCAGCCCCGAGATCCACAGGGCGGCCCAGAACGGGGTCCTGGTGTCGGAGAACGCGTAGAAGCCGCGGAGCAGGAGGTACTGGGCGGAGAACGGGATCAGCCCCAGGGCGAAGGCCTGCAGCATCCGACCCATGGGGAGGGTCGGGCCGTGGCCCGGGAGCAGCGCGGTGATCTCGGGGCCGAAGGCGAGGAAGAAGAAGGCGGCCGGGACGATCACCATCCCGGTTGCCCTGAGGCCTCGGGAGAGCTCGTCGCGGACGTCGTCGAGCCGCTGCTCGGCGACGGCCCGGCTGAGCCTGGGCAGCAGTGCGGTCACCAGCGAGACGGTGATCACGGACTGCGGCAGCTGCCAGATGGTCTGGGCGTAGGTGTAGGCGGAGGTGCCGACGCCCCCGTGCGGCAGCGCCGAGTCCGCGGCGGTGGCGTAGCGGGTGACGACGGTGACGGCCGCCAGGTTGGCCGCGACGAACAGCAGGGTCCAGCGGGCGGCGCTGATGCTCGCGCGCAGCCCCGTACCGCGCCAGTCGAAGCGTGGCCGGAAGCTGAAGCCGCATCCGCGCAGGTACGGGATCAGGGCCAGGGCCTGCAGGGCGATGCCGGCCGTGGTGCCGATGCCGAGCAGCCGGACGTCGGCCGGGGTGACCGAAGTCGACCCGGACGAGCTGCCGATCAGGCCCAGGTAGAGACCGAACAGCGTAATCAGCACCAGATTGTTGAGCACCGGGGTCCACATCATCGCGCCGAACCTGTTCCGGGCGTTGAGCAGTTGCCCGAGGATCGCGTAGAGCCCGTAGAAGAGGATCTGCGGCAGCAGGAAGCGGGCGAAGACCACCGTCAGTTCGAAGGCGGCGTGGTGGTCGGGGGTGTCCGGGAGGTAGATCGAGGCGATCTCGGGGGCGGCCAGCACAGCGAGCAGGGTGCCGGCAGCGAGTACGCACAGCACCATCGTCAGCAGCCGCTGCTCGTGCGCCAGTCCGCCGTCCCGGTGCTGCACCCTGGCCCGGACCAGCTGCGGCACCAGGACCGAGTTGAGCGCTCCGCCGATCAGCAGGGTGTAGAGGCTGGCCGGAACGGTGTTGGCGTTGTTGTAGGTGGTCGCCAGCAGCCCGGTGCCGAGCGCGGCGACCTGGAGTCCCAGCCGGATGAAGCCGGTGGCCCGGGAGACCACCGTCCCCACCACCATCAGCGCCGAGGTCCTGGCCAGGCCCCCGGCCGGGCGTCGGCGGGCGGCGTGACGTGCGGCGTGGCGCGTTGATCCCATGGGGGGCAGGACGCCGGACGCACAGCGCCGGGTTCCCCGGCCCCGGGAGGGGACGGTGAACCCGGCGGCTGCTTGCTGCGGCTGCCCAGGGGGACTTACTTGCCCTTGGCGGCTTCCTTGAGCTTGGAGCCCGCGGAGACCTTCACGCTGTAGCCGGCGGCGATCTGGATCGGGTCGCCGGTCTGCGGGTTGCGCGCGGTACGAGCGGCACGGTGGGTGCGCTCGAAGGTCAGGAAGCCGGGGATGGTGACCTTCTCGTCACCCTTGGCGACGACGTCGCCGACGACCTCGGCGAGCGCGGCCAGGACGGCGTCGGCGTCCTTGCGGGTCACCTCGGCGCGCTCGGAGAGGGCGGCCACCAGCTCACTGCGGTTCATGTGTACTCCATTGTGGTCTGTCGCGTTGCGATCCTCGGCTGCCCCGGAGGACCGCCGCCTCGACTGTCGTACCGACAGGCGATGGGGGTTCCGCTGGACGCCCCAGGCTGCGCAAATCTCTTGCCTTGGGACGAATCCTGCCCCCACCACCGCCGGGAAAGCGAATCCGGCTCCAGCGGGGGTCACACGAACAGCGCCATGCAGCACGCGCAGTGACGGTTCGTCGACTCCCGCGGGACACTCTAGGGCGGCGCGCCAAGCCTGCAGGCGCGCCACGCCGGTGCAGGCCCTACCGTACGCCCTGGGGCCAGATGGCCCCAAACGGCCCCCAAACGGCCCGCGGGAGGCCCTCTCAGAGCTGTACGGCGGGGAAGCTCCCGGTCTCCCCGACCGGGTTGGACGCGGCCTGCGCCGTCCCGGCCGCGTGCGCAGCGTCACGGACGGCGGCCGCGACGGTCTTGGCGACGTCCGGGTGGAACACGCTGGGGACGATGTAGTTCGCGTTGCGCTCCTCGGCGCTGACGGTGGCCGCCAGGGCGCGGGCCGCGGCGATCATCATCTCGCTGTTCACGGTGCGGCTCTGGGCGTCCAGCAGGCCCCTGAAGACGCCCGGGAAGACCAGCACGTTGTTGATCTGGTTGGGAAAGTCGCTGCGGCCGGTGGCGACCACCGCGGCGGTCTGCCGGGCGACCGCAGGGTCGACCTCGGGGTCCGGGTTGGCCAGCGCGAACACGATGGCGTTGTCGGCCATGGCGGCGATGTCGTCGCCGTCGAGCACGTTGGGCGCGGAGACGCCGATGAAGACGTCGGCGCCGCGGACGGCCTCCTTGAGGCTGCCGGTGCGCCCGCTGCGGTTGGTGTTGTCGGCGATCCAGCGCAGCGAGTCGTTGAGGTCCTCACGGCCGCCGTGGACCACGCCGTGCACGTCGGCGACGGTGGCGTGCTGCACACCCGCGTCCAGCAGCAGCTTCAGGATCGCGGTACCGGCCGCGCCGGCACCGGACATGACGACCCGTACGTCGCCGATCTCCTTGCCGACCACCTGCAGCGCGTTGGTGAGCGCGGCGAGCACCACGATGGCGGTGCCGTGCTGGTCGTCGTGGAAGACCGGGATGTCCAGGGCCTCGCGCAGCCGGGCCTCGATCTCGAAGCAGCGCGGCGCCGAGATGTCCTCCAGGTTGATCCCGGCGAAGCCGGGGGCGATGGCCTTGACGATGGCGACGATCTCGTCGCTGTCCTGGGTGTCCAGGCAGAGCGGCCAGGCGTCGATGCCGGCGAACCGCTTGAACAGCGCGGCCTTGCCCTCCATCACCGGCAGCGCGGCCTTGGGGCCGATGTTGCCCAGCCCCAGCACGGCGGAGCCGTCGGTGACCACGGCGACGCTGTTGCGCTTGATGGTCAGCCGGCGGGCGTCCTCGGGGTTCTCGGCGATGGCCATGCAGACCCGGGCCACGCCCGGGGTGTAGATCATGCTCAGGTCGTCACGGTTGCGGATCGGCACCTTGGAGGACATCTCGATCTTGCCGCCGAGGTGCATCAGGAAGGTGCGGTCGGAGACCTTGCCGATGCTGATGCCGTCGATGGTGCGGAGCTTGTCGACGATCTCCTCGGCATGCGCGACCGAGGCCGCGGCGATGGTCACGTCGATCCGCAGCGCCTCCAGGCCCGAGGCGGTGACGTCGAGGCCGGTGACGGTCCCGCCGCAGGACTCGACCAGGGTGGTGACCTGGCTCACAGCGTTTCCGCGGGCCGGGACCTCCATCCTGACCGTGATCGAGTTCGACACACTGGGCACCGTCGCCATCGACGTTCCTTCTCTCGTACGCGCGCTCATCAGACTTCCGACGTTGTGGTCTGATCGTCGCACCTACTACCGCGTAACTGGAAATGTTGTTCCACACAGTGGAGGCACACGAGGTTTCTCGCGGGAAGGGAATGCGTTCCCGGGAGGCTTTGTTAGTCTGGGTGTACGGCACCGGCTCGATCCAAGCCCCCGGGCCCAACCTTAGTCGCTTCGAGCGACCACTTGCCGCGAGGCGAGCATGGCGGGTCGGTGTCGTATAGAACGTCAGGAAGGGCTCCGCCAACGGAAGTTGGCGGAGCCCTTCGGCGTTCCTGACTACTCGTGCAGCAGTGCCGGGACGCCCGCGGCGTCCGGCAGGTCCAGCGGTCCGGAGAGCACGGTGAGCCGCTGGGTGGCCCGGGTCAGCGCCACGTAGAGGACCCGCAGCCCGGCCTCGGACTCGCCGGCGATGCCGGACGGGTCGGCGACCACGGTGGCGTCGTACTCCAGGCCCTTGGCCTCCAGGCTGCCCAGCGCGACCGCGCGCTCGCCGAGCCCGGTGATCCAGCCGGCCGCCTCGCCGCGCCGGTCCATCGGCACCACGATGCCGACGGTGCCGTCCACCTCGGCCAGCAGCCGCTCCACCTCGGCCCGGGCCGCCCGGCCCACCTCGGCCTCGGCGGCCACCGAGACGAAGCGCGGGTGCACCCCGGTGGAGCGCACCGCGCGCGGCGACTCCGTCCCCGGCGCCGCCTGCGCCAGCACCCTGGCGGCGACCTCGGCGATCTCGGCCGGGTTCCGGTAGTTGGTGGTGAGGGTGTAGCGGCGGCGCGGCTTGGCCCCCAGCGTCTCGTCCATCGCGGCCTGGGCCTCGGCCGGGTCGATCCAGGAGCTCTGGGCCGGGTCGCCGACGATGGTCCAGGTGGCCTGGCGGGCCCGGCGGCCGATCATGCGCCACTGCATCGGCGTCAGGTCCTGCGCCTCGTCCACGATGACGTGGGCGTACTCGCTGCGCTCGACCGGCTCGCGCTCGCCGCGGCGGGTCCGGTCGGCGAAGGTGGTGACCTCGTCCAGGCCGGTCAGCAGGTCGGCGGCGTCCACCTCGCGGGCCCGCGGCCTGGCCGCCTCGCCGAGCAGCACCTGCAGCTCGTCCAGCAGGGCCACGTCGTGCGCGGTCAGGCTGCCGCGGCCGGTGTCGTCCAGATGCCGCCAGGAGGCGGCCAGCAGCCGGGTCTCCTGCTGGCTCAGCGAGCCGCGCGCCTGCCTGGCCAGCTGGCGCGGGTCGCGCAGGGTGGCCAGCACCCGGCGCGGGGTCAGCGCGGGCCACCAGGCGTCGAGGAACGCGAGGAAGCGGTCGTCGTCGCCGACGTGGTCGTCGAAGGTCTCCCGCTCGCGCTGCTGCTGCTCGCGGTCGACCCGGTCGCCGGTCCGGGGCCTGGTGCGCAGCAGCAGGGACCAGAGGGCGTCCAGCAGCAGCCGGCGGGCCCGGGGGCGGAGCAGGTTGATCGGGGTGGCGCCGTTGCCCAGGATCGAGCGGCGCAGGTTGCGCAGCGCGTTGGCGTCCAGCCGCAGCACCTCGCCCAGGGCGCTGACCCGCAGCTCGGCGGGGCTGCCGGCAGCGTCCAGCGCGGCCCGGGAGGCGCGGCGCATCAGCGCGACCATCCGCGAGGAGCCCTTGACCCTGGCCGCCTCGGGGCTGTCGTAGCTGTCCGCCTCGACGCCGTCGACCAGACTGCCGACGGCCCGGATCGCGACCTGGCCCTCCTCGCCCAGTGCCGGCAGCACGCCCTCGGTGTAGGAGACCAGCAGCGGGGTGGGGCTGACCACCAGGATGCCGCCGGCGTAGCGGCGGCGGTCCTGGTAGAGCAGGAAGGCGGCGCGGTGCAGGGCCACGGCGGTCTTGCCGGTGCCGGGGCCGCCGGTGACCAGGGTGGCCCCGGCCGCCTGGGCCCGGATCACGATGTCCTGCTCCTGCTGGATGCTGGAGACGATGTCCCGCATGGTGTGGCTGCGGGCCCGGCCCAGCGTCGCCATCAGCGCGCCGTCGCCGACCACGGCCAGCGGCTCGCCGTCCAGTACCGGCTCCAGGTCGGGGCGGAGCAGGTCGTCCTCGACGCCGAGGACCCGGCGGCCCCGGGAGCGGATCACCCGGCGCCGGACCACCCGTCCGGGCTGCAGCGGAGTGGCCCGGTAGAAGGGTGCGGCGGCGGGCGCACGCCAGTCGATGACCAGCGGGCCGTACTCGGTGTCCAGCACTCCGAGCCGGCCGATGTGCAGGGTCTCGGCGACGGCCGGGTCGGCCGGGTCGAGCGGGGTCTGCGAGGGGAAGCCGTCCTCCTCGGGACCGTCCGGCTGCTGCAGGTCGATGCGCCCGAAGAGGAAGTCCTCGAACTCGTTGTTCAACCGCTGGAGGTGCCGTCCGGCCCGGTAGACCTGGGCGTCCCGTTCGGCCAGGGCGCCGGGGGTGCCGACGAAGGCCTTGCGGCTGGCGTCGCTGAGGATGAACTCGGCCTCCGCCAGCTTCTCCTCAAGACGGTGGTAGACCCGGTCCAGGTGCTGCTGCTCGACCGCGATCTCGCGATCGCGCAGGGTCTCTGCGGTGGCGTTCTCGGGGTCGGCGGCGGTGTTGGCGGCAGCGGCGGTGTCGCTGGGCGCGGTCAAGAAGGCCCCCTGTGTACGTGGTGTGCGGCGCTCGCCCCTTGATGCGCAAAGGGAGACGGACGATCCTACGTCATCCGCCCCCGACTGCGGGTTCTCAGCCCGGGTCGGGGAAACGCGTCATCGACTCGGTCATGGCGGGGCGGTGGAACCGCATCAGCTTCTCGGCCTCCTCCTGCACCGCCTCCATCTCGACCTCGGTGAGCTTGGCGAAGGCGCTGACGGTGAGCTCCGGCCCCTGCTTGGTGAAGCCCAGCGACCAGTGCCCGCGCACCGTGCCGTCCACCAGGAAGGCGGCCCTGAAGCCGTTGCCGGTGCGCAGGCCGAGCTCCGCCTCCTTGGCGGCGATCCGGGTGCGGTCGGCGAGGCCCAGGACCACGTTGTCGTACTCGGGCAGGAAGCGCGTCGGGGCGGGGGTGTCCGGGTCCGGACGGGGCGCGTCGGGGAGGTCGAAGAGCTCGCGGCCGGTCGCCGCGTCCTGGAAGGTGCGCAGCTGCGGGCGCAGCCGCTCGAAGACCTCGACCAGCCGGGTCAGCCCCGACCAGGCCTGGGCGTCCAGCACACCGGCCGGGCCGAAGGCGGCGAGGTAGCGGAGCACCATCGCGTCCGGGCTGGGGTCCGGGTCGAGCGGTCGGCCGAGCCAGTGCTCCAGGGTGGTGGAGGTGGTCTGCCCGCTCTTGCCCCACAGTCCGCGCGGCGGCACCTGCACCAGGGCCAGGCCGTCGCGGATCGCCCAGGCCAGGGTCCCCGGGTCGTGGCCGGGGAAGGCCTCGGCCAGGGCGGCGCCCAGGGCCGCGTTGGTCATCGGCTGCTCCGCCAGCAGCTCGGCCGCGGTCCCCTTGAGCCGTGCCGGGTCGATCCCGGACAGCGCCTTGCGGTAGATGTTCTTCCCGTACGGGCCGCGGTCGTTGACGACCTGGCAGAGCGGGCGCCAGGAGAGCGCGTCGTCGGCGTCGAGCAGGTGCACGGTGCCGCGCATCGCGGAGACCCGGACCAGGGCCCGCTCGGTCATCAGCGCGGAGACCTCCTCGGGGTCGAAGCCCAGCAGCCGGGTCCACAGTCCGACGTAGGGCGCCCCCGGCACCTGCGACTGCATGCCGGCCAGGAACCGAACGGTCTCCAGGGCGCTCCGCTGCTCCCGGGCCAGCAGCAACTGCCGGGCGAGCAGGGCGCGGTTGAGCGAACGGACGGTCAGCTTCTCGGTGGCCATGGCCGAACCCTAGATCACCTGCCGGAACGCCGAAAGCCGCCTCGTCTGCTACGACGGGCGGCTCATGACGCATGGGGGCTGCTCTGCTCTCAAGCAGTGTGGTGGAGGTGGCGGGAATCGAACCCGCGTCCTGTGGTGCAAAACCAGGGCTTCTCCGAGCGCAGTCCGCTGTGCTTTTCTCGGCCCCGGCAGTCACACGGACAAGCCGCCGACAGGCCCAGCCACTGTTTGATTTCCCGCCGCATCCCGTGACCGGACGCGACGGTGGAGTTCCCTAGATTATGCCAGGGTCCGGGACGGGAACACGCCCGGTCTGACACCTTCAGTTACTCGCTCAGGCGGCGAGGGTGAAGGAATCGCGCTTGGAGTTGGCGATTATAGTTTGCGACATATGGTTTACGAGATCATTGCCGCGTTCCTCGGCTCGCTTCCCCTGGATCGACATCCCCAGTCGAAACCGATCACCCCCATGGGGTGCTATTCATTTTTCAAGACCCGCACTCCGGATCTCCGGTCCGAATCGCGTGCCGTTCCGCGTGGACCTGGGGGGTCCTGCGCAACTCTGTCATCCTACGTCCCCGCCGGGGGGACGGTCCAGCTCATTACCGCCGACCGACACCGCGTCAGACCTGCACGTCAGCCCTGCGCCCGGCGGCGCACCGCGGACAGCGCCCGGTCGGTCTCGCGGCGGTCCTGCTTCTCCCGCAGCGTCTGCCGCTTGTCGTGCAGCTTCTTGCCCTGGGCCAGCGCCAGCATCAGCTTCGCCCGGCCGTCCTTGAAGTAGAGGGACAGCGGGACCAGGGTGAACCCCGACTCGCGCAGCTTGGCGTCGAGCTTGTTGATCTCCTCCTTGTGCATCAGCAGCTTGCGCTTGCGCCGGGCGGCGTGGTTCGTCCAGGTCCCCTGCGCGTACTCCATGATGTGGACGTTGTGCAGCCAGGCCTCGCCGTTGGTGATCTCGGCGAAGCCGTCCACCAGCGAGGCGCGTCCCGCGCGCAGCGACTTGACCTCGGTGCCGGTCAGCACCAGGCCGCACTCGATCTCGTCCAGGATGTTGTAGTCGTGCCGCGCCTTCTTGTTCTGCGCGACGATCTTGCGTCCGGGTTCTTTTACCTTGGCCATGATGCGGGCCATTCTCGCACTCCGGAGCGGCTCTCGGCACGGGAGTTACCTCGGGCCCGCGGCCGCCAGGTCGTCCAGCACGGTGATCGCGGTGTGCTCCGCCGCCTGCGGCCCGGCGGAGGGCGGGACCGCGACGTCCGGGGTGATGCCGGTGCCGTCGAGGTCGCGTCCGGCCGGGGTGCGGTAGTGGCCCACGGTCTGCTCCAGGGTGCCGCCGCCGCTGACCGGGCTGGGCTGCTGCACCGCGCCCTTGCCGAAGGTCCGCGAGCCGACCACGACGGCGCGGTCACGGTCCTGCAGCGCGCCGGTGAGCAGTTCGGCGGCGCTCATGGTGCCGCCGTCCACCAGCACCACCACCGGGGTGGCGGTGTCGCCGCCGCGGGGCGCAGTGAGCCAGTGGGTGGCGCCGTCCGCCTGGTAGGAGCCGACCGGGCCGCCGTCCAGGAAGGCCGAGGCGGCCCGGACCGACTCGGCCACCAGGCCGCCGGAGTCGCCGCGCAGGTCCAGCAGGATGCCGCCGCGCGAGCCCGTCCCGCGCTGCCGCACGGCGTCCGCGACCTGGTCGCCGGTGCCGGCGGTGAAGGCCGAGACCGCGATCCTGGTGATCCCGGCCGCCGGCCGGTCCACCACCACGTCGTCGGTGTCCAGGAGTTCACGGCGCAGCTCGACCTGGCGCACCGACCGTCCGCGCTGCAGCCGCAGCACGACGGTGCTGCCGGCGTCCTGGGGGGCGCCGCGGAGCAGGGCGACCGTGTCGGTCACCGGGAGTCCGCCCACCGCGCGGCCGTCCACCGCGAGCAGCCGCTCGCCGACCCGGACCCCGGCCCGGTCGGCGGGGCCGCCGGCGGGCACCTTGGAGACCGTGACCACCCCGGCGGCGCTGCGGGAGACCCACAGCCCGACCCCGGTGTAGCGCCCGTCCAGCGCCTCGGCCATGGTCGCGTACTGCTGCGGTGTGTAGAACGCGGCCCAGCGGTCGCCGCCCGTCTCCACCCAGTCGCGGGCCGCGGCGTCGCCGCTGAGCCGCACGCCGGGCGGCTGCGGCAGTTGCACGGGGCGGCCCTCGCTGCCCCAGGCGCCGGTGGCCGCGCCGGTGGCGAGCAGGGTCCCGAAGACCAGCCCGAGGGCCAGATGCAGGCGGAGCTGCGGATAGCTACCTGACATGGCAGGTGAGTCTAGGGGCGTACGGCGGCCGCGAAGGTCCGTACCCGGCAGAACGCCCCGGACGCAGTACAGCGGCCGGGGCGTTCATCGGAATGTCGGACCGGAAAGAACCGGAATCGGTCCGGGGCTCAGACCTTGAGGTACTTGCGCAGCGTCAGGAAGGCGGCGATCGAGGACATCCCGACACCGAGCACCAGCATCAGCGGCATCACCTGGAACACCGGCCCCCAGCCGATGAAGTTGATGAGCTGGATCTGGTTCTTGAGGAACCGGTCGATCAGCAGGTACTTGCCCACCGCCAGCATCCCCGACGCAAGGACCGCGCCCACCACGGCCGCGAACGCGGCCTCCGCGATGAACGGCATCTGCACGTAGTAGTTGGAGGCGCCGACCAGTCGCATGATCCCGGTCTCGCGTTTGCGGCTGAACGCGGACACCCGGACCGTGTTGACGATCAGCAGCAGGGTGACCCCCAGCATGATGACCATCACCACCAGGGCCACCACCTGTGCCCCGTTGAGCAGGTTGAACAGCGGTTTCAGGACCTCGCTCTGGTCCTCCACCTTCATCACCCCGGGCTGCCCGCCCACCAGACCGGTCACGATCTGGTAGTTCTGCGGGTCCTTGAGCTTGATGCGGAGCGAGTACTCCATGCTGTCCGGCGTCAGCGAGGTCAGCAGCGGGTTGTTGGGGTCCTGCTTGGTGTACTCGGCCAGCGCCTGCGCCGGGGTCTCGGTGTAGATCTTCTCGATCAGGCCGGTCTTCTCCAACTGGCTCTGCACCGAGTCGATCTGATTCTGCGTCGCCGCTCCGGTGGAGCAGTTCTTGTTCACCGAGCCCTGGTTGGCGTCGGTCTTGTTGCAGAAGTAGACCGAGACCTCGATCTTGCCGTCCCAGTAGCCCTTCATGGTGCTGACCTGGTCGCGCAGGAGGAGCGCCGCCCCCGCCAGGGCAAGCGAGAGCGCCACGCTCACGACGACCGCGATGGTCATCGTCAGATTTCGGCGGAGACCGATTCCGATCTCCGACATGACGAACTGTGCTCGCATGACTTCCTAGCTGGTCGGGACGTCGGCCTGGTGCGGACGCCTGGGCGTGCGGTACGTGCGGCGGTTTCCGGCGGTCAGTGCTGGTAGCCGTAGACGCCGCGGGACTGGTCGCGGACCAGGTGTCCGGTGTCCAGTTCGATGACTCGCTTGCGCATCTGGTCCACGATCGCCTGGTCGTGGGTGGCCATCAGCACCGTGGTGCCGGTCCGGTTGATCCGGTCCAGCAGCTTCATGATGCCGACGGAGTTCTGCGGGTCGAGGTTTCCGGTCGGCTCGTCCGCGATCAGCAGCATCGGCCGGTTCACGAACGCGCGGGCGATGGCCACGCGCTGCTGCTCACCACCGGAGAGCTCGCCCGGCATCCGGTCCTGCTTGCCGGCCAGGCCGACCAGTTCGAGCACCTCGGGGACGACCTTGCCGATGACGGACCTCGGCTTGCCGATCACCTCCAGTGCGAAGGCGACGTTCTGTCCGACCGTCTTGTTCGGGAGCAGCCGGAAGTCCTGGAAGACCGTGCCCAGTTGGCGCCGCATCTGCGGGACCTTCCAGTTGGACAGCTTGGCCAGGTCCTTGCCGAGGACGTGCACCTCGCCGATGGAGGGCCGCTCCTCGCGCAGGATCAACCGCAGGAAGGTCGACTTCCCGGAGCCCGACGAGCCCACCAGGAAGACGAACTCGCCCTTCTCGATCTCGAGCGAGACGTTGTCCAGGGCGGGACGGTTCTGCTTCGGATAGGTCTTGGAGACGTTGTCGAATCGGATCACGGCTGCATCACGGTCGGCCAGTCTAGGTGGAAGGGTTGACGCGGGCTCCGGTTACTCCGGAACCTTCACCACCCCCTCGCGGACAGGGACAGGTCTGACGGAGCCGCACCGCAGGACGGCATGGTGCACCCGCGCTGACAGCTCCCCCGGTTGGCCGACCTTACGCGAACCCGACGGCGGCTTGCAGTCGCGCTCACGGAAAGGTGGGGGAGTTCACGGTCAAACGACATCAAATCGGAATTTTCAAGCGTAAGAATCATGGGAACCTGCCATCATGTTCACTCCCCGTGATCATTCCCTGACGGCTGTGCGCCGCCCCTGCCCCCGGTGGCGGAGCCGGAACCCGACCGGATCGCGTTCGGCATGGCACAGTGGAGGGAACCCACCCGGCATGGTGTCTCGTTGGGCAGGTCGAAGGAGGAGATCGACATGACGCTCGACCGTCTGGTGTGCGCCAACTGTGCCGGACCTGTGGCAGAGGGCCGCTGCCCCACCTGCCGCGCCAGCCGGCAGCGGATGCAGGAGCAGCAGGGCCTGTTCGGCTCGCTCTCCCCCGCCGCGCTGATCGCCCTACTGGTGGCGCTGGTCGCCTGCGCCCTGATAGCCAGGCACGCCTTCGCCTGACCCCACAGCGAAAGAGGCCGGGCCCCGGGAAACGTCTCCCGGGGCCCGGCCTCTCTGCTGTCGAGCCTGTGTACCGGCGCTCAGGCCGCGTGCCGGGGCGTGCCGGTACGGGGGCCGAAGCGGAAGACCAGGCCGCCGGCCAGCAGCGTGAGGCCGCCGGCGAACAGCAGCGGGGCGCTGTCGTCGGTACCGGTCTCCGCGAGGGTCTGCCGGGGCTGCGGGGCGCTCGCACCGCCGCCGCCCGAGGAGCCGCTGCCCACGCCGCTGCCGGCACTGCCGCTCGCCGAGGGGGACGCGGAGGCGGAGGCCGCGGCGGACGCCGAGGAGGCGGCCGTGGCGGCCGACGAGGCCGCGCTGCCGGTGGCGCTCGCGGTCGCCGAGGCCGAGGGGGTGCCGGTCGAGCTCTCCGCGGGGTCGCTGGTGGGGTCCGTCGTGGTGGCTTCGTCACTCGCCGTAGCCGTGTCGGTCGCTGCGGCGTCGGACGCCGAGGCGTTCAGGGTGACCGCGCTGTCCTGCGGCCCGTCGACCACCTTCGTCTGCACCAGATCGGGCGTGGTGGCGGCCGAGGCGACCCCGCTGACCAGCAGTCCCGTCCCGGCCAGCGCCAGTCCTGCCGCAGCGACACGCACCCCGCGTGAGCGTATGCCGGTGTACTTCTTCCGGTGTCCGCGCCCTGCCATGGCCACAACGGCCCCTCTCGCAACCTCAGGTCCCGCCCGCACCGGGCATTGCGGGCCAGCATGGTGAATCACACCCGGTAACGTCAACGGCGATCTGTCCCTTTTCAGGGGCAGATCGCCGTGATTGGTATGAATATTGCCGAACTCGCGGCAGGCCCTATTCGGCCTTCTCGTTCTGCTTGCGCCAGCGGATGCCCGCCTCGATGAAGCCGTCCAGCTCGCCGTCCAGGACCGCCTGCGGGTTGCCCACCTCGTACTGCGTACGGAGGTCCTTGACCTGCTGGTACGGGTGCAGGACGTAGGAGCGCATCTGGTTGCCCCAGGAGTTGCCGCCGTCCTTCAGCGCGTCCATCTCCGCCTTCTCCTCCTGGCGGCGCCGCTCCAGCAGTTTGGCCTGGAGCACGTTCATGGCGCTGGCGCGGTTCTGGATCTGCGAGCGCTCGTTCTGGCAGGAGACCACGATCCCGGTCGGGAGGTGGGTGATCCGGACCGCGGAGTCGGTGGTGTTGACACCCTGGCCGCCCGGGCCGGAGGAGCGGTAGACGTCCACCCGCAGCTCGGACTCGTCGATGTCCACGTGGTCGCTCTTCTCGACCACCGGGAGCACCTCGACGCCGGCGAAGGAGGTCTGCCGGCGGCCCTGGTTGTCGAACGGGGAGATCCGGACCAGCCGGTGGGTGCCCTGCTCGACCGAGAGCGTGCCGTAGGCGTAGGGCACCTTGACGCCGAAGGTCGCCGACTTGATGCCGGCCTCCTCCGCGTAGGAGGTGTCGTAGACCTCGGTGGGGTAGCCGTGGCGCTCGGCCCAGCGCAGGTACATCCGCATCAGCCGCTCGGCGAAGTCCGCCGCGTCGACGCCGCCGGCCTCGGCCCGGATGTTGACCAGGGCCTCGCGGGCGTCGTACTCGCCCGACAGCAGCGTCCTGACCTCCATCTCGTCCACGGCCTTGCGGACGCTCTCCAGCTCGGACTCGGCCTCGGCGCGCGCGTCGGCGTCGTTCTCGTCCTCGGCCAGCTCGAACATGACCGAGAGGTCCTCGATGCGGCTGCGCAGCGTCTCCACCTTGCGGAGCTCGCCCTGGAGGAAGGAGAGCTTGCTGGTGACCTGCTGGGCCGCGTCCACGTCGTCCCAGAGGTTCGGAGCGGCGGCCTGCTCCTCGAAGATCGCGATATCGGCACGGATCTTGTCGAGATCGACCACGGCCTCGATCGACGACATCGTCGTCTCGAGGGACTTGATTGCTTCGGAAGGATCGATGGCTGCCACGGTGCAAGCCTAACGGCTTGCGGGAGCGGGTCCCGACTGCCCGTGCCGGAGCTCAGGCGGTGCGGACGGGCGGCGGCATTCGGCTGCCGGACAGGGCCGCCGCGACCGGGGGTCCGCCGACCGGTATGCCGGTGAGCGCGCCCCAGCCGGAGACGGTGCCGGGGGCCCGCTCCGGCCCCGCGGCCTGGGCCGTGCTGGTGGGGTCGGTGCCGGCGGAGGGACTGTCGGTGGAGCTGTCCGTGGAACCGTCGGTGGGGCCGGTGGACGGGGAGTTGGAGGAGTCGCCGCCGGGAGCGCCGGCGCCGCCGTTCTCGCCGGCGAAGGCCTTGTAGGCGCCCAGCGCCCCGGCCGCGACCAGCAGCGCCACCACGCCGACCAGCAGCCGGCGGCGGCGGACGCTGCTGCCCGCGCCGCTGCGCCGGGAGCCGGGGCGGCGGTGGGTGCTGCCGGACCCGGGCCGGGCCGCGGCCGCCTCCCGGGCGGCGCGCTCCTGGCGGGAGGCCTCGGCGAAGGCGGCCAGCTCCTCGCGGTTGGGGCGGCGCAGGCTGGTGTGGGTGTCCCGGCTGGAGTCCGGCTGGGCGCCGGGCACCAGCGGCACCGCGGGGCCGCGCCGGCGGGCGACCCGCTGCCGGGTCCCGCCGCGGCCCGGGTCACCGTGGTCCTCGCCGTCGTCCGGCCCGTGCGGGTCGTAGCCGTCGTCGTACTCGGCCGCCGGCAGGGTCGAGGCGTCGGGGTGGCTCACCCTCAGCACCGGCTGGCCGGCCAGCGAGGGCAGCTGCTCCCGCAGCCGCGCGGCCAGTTCGGTGGCCCGCAGCCGCGAGGCAGGCGCCTTGGCCAGGCACTGCGCGATGACCTTCCACAGGTCCTCGGGCAGCCCCGGCAGCGGGGCCACGCTCTCGGTGACGTGGCGGCGCAGCACCGCGCCGGTGTGGCCGCCGCCGAACGGGGTGAAGCCGGCCAGCAGTTCGTACAGCACCGTGGCCAGGGCGTAGATGTCGACCGCGGCGCGCGGTTCCAGGCCTTCGATGACCTCGGGGGCCAGGTAGTCGGGGGTGCCGATGATCCGGGTGGCCCGGGTCCGGCGGGGCGCGTCGACCAGGCGGGCGATGCCGAAGTCGGAGAGCTTGGCACGCGGCGCTCCGCCGGGGCCCGGCGAGGAGGCCTGGTCGAGCAGGATGTTCTCGGGCTTCACATCGCGGTGGACGATGCCGGCGGCGTGGGCGACGGCCAGCCCCTCGGCGACGTCGGCGGCGATGGAGACGGCGGCCTGCGGGATGAGCGGACCCTCGCGGTCCAGCCGGGAGCGCAGGTCGGTGCCGTGCACCAGCTCCATCACCAGCGCCAGGTCGTCACCGTCCACGACCAGGTCGTGCACGCCGACCACGCGCGGGTGGTCCAGGCTGGTGAGCGCGGTGCGTTCCTGGACGAAGCGGCCCACCAGCACCTGGTCGGAGGCGAGGTCCTCGCGGAGCAGCTTGATCGCCACCGGCCCTTCGGGACCCTCGCCGAGCCAGACGGTCCCCGCCGAGCCACGGCCGATCACCTGGTGCGCGGTGTAGCGGCTGCCGATCTTGCGTGCCAAGGCTGCTCCGTGCGCATAGGGCGGATGTCAGCGACCAAAGTACGCGGAATGGGGCCGGTTGGGGGAACGGGACACCCATTGCCGCAGGTCAGATGTCGACAAAGCGTCAAACCTGGTTCCGCTCCGGACACTTGCCGGTCGCGGGCTAGGGAAGGTTGGTCGGCAGACCCGTGGGGACGCTGTTGACGTCCTTCTTCACCTTGTTCGCGGTGTCGGTGATGCTGCGCACCCAGTTCACCACGTCGTGGTACCAGGTCTGGATGTTGTGGATCCAGTGCTGCATCGGCGTGAAGTACCAGACCACCACCCCGATGACCACCAGGATCAGCAGCGCTCGGAGGCAGCCGCCGCCCGGGATGCGCATCCGTCGGCGGCGCGGGGGCCTGGGCTCACGCTCCCGGCGCGGCTCGGGCTCGCGCTCCGGCTCGCGTCGCGGTTCGCGCTTGGGCGCACGCTGCGGCTCGGGGCGCGCGGCGGGGGGCTCGGAGCGCCGCTGCGGCGCCTGCTGCGGCTCCTGGTAGTCCGGGTTCCCGGAGTACCCCGCGGCCTCCTGGTGCGGCGGCGGCTGACGGTACGGCGGCGGCTGCTGGGGACGCTGCTGCTGCCCGCGGTAGGGCGGCGGGGCCACCTGCGGCTGCTGCTCGGGACCCGGCTGGACCGGGTAGCCGACCTGGGTCTGCTCGTTCCGGGTACGGGCCGCCCGCAGCTGGTTCTCCCACGGGTGCGGTCCGGTCGGCTGCTGCGGGGCGTCCGACCCGAACTGCTGGTTCTGGTTGTAGTTCTGGCCGTAGTTCTGGTTCTGGCCGTAGCCCTGGTTCTGGTTCTGCCCCGGGGGCGTGGGCATCACCCGGGTCTGCTGCGGCGCGCCGGGGGCCTGGCCCGGGTCGAGCCGCTGGGTGCGCTCGGCCGCGCCGGGGGGCAGCACCTGGGTCGGGTCCGCCGCTCCGAAGGCGTTCACCATGGTGGCCCCCGGGCCCGCGGCCGGCGAGCCGCCGAACACCGTGGGGGCACCGGGGTCGTAGCGCATGCCGTTGGGCAGCGTGGGGTCCTGCCCCACCGGGGCGAGCGCCGGGGCCAGCAGTGCGCCGACGGCGATGGCCGCGTCGATCTGGGCCGGGGTGGAGTGCACCCCGATCCCGGCCGCCACCGTGCGCAGCGCGGTGGCCAGCACCACGGCCGTCGGACGCTGCGCCGGGTTCTTGCGCAGGCAGTGCTCGATCACGGTCCAGAGCGGCTCCGGCAGGTTGCGCGGCCGCTCGGGCTCCTGCGAGAGGTGCATCTGCAGGATCTGCAGCGGACCGTCGCCGCGGAACGGGGGCTGCCCGGTCAGCAGCTCGTACATCATGATCCCGGCGCCGTAGACGTCCACGGCCGAGGTCTGCTCGCGGCCCTCGGCGGACTCCGGGGCGACGTAGGCCGGGGTGCCGACGAACTCATGGGTGCGGGTCAGGCCCGGCGAGTCGGCCAGCCGGGCGATGCCGAAGTCGGTGAGCAGCGGGTGCATCTGCTGGCTGCCGTCGGCCGTGACCACCGTCGCCAGCAGCACGTTGGCCGGCTTCAGGTCGCGGTGCACCACGCCGTCCGCGTGGCTGGCCGCCAGCGCGTCGGCGATCTGGGCCATCATCAGGGCCCCGGCGACCGGGCTCAGCGGGCCCTGGCTGCGCAGGTAGCGGTGCAGGTCGGGGCCGTCGATCAGGTCCATCACCAGGGCCAGCAGCTCGCCCTCGACGACCAGGTCGCGGACCCGGACGATATTGGGGTGCACCAGGCGCAGCAGCACCGAGCGCTCCCGCAGGAACCGCATGACCACGTCGGGGTCGGTCGCCAGCTCCTCCTTGAGGACCTTGATCGCGACCTGCTGGAGCACCGCCCCGGTGCCGGACTCGTCCCGCACCTGCGCACGCCACACCGTTCCGGTGGCCCCGCGTCCCAGCGGTTCCTCCAGGAGGTACTTACTGCCGACCGGCCGCACCCGTGCGCTCCTCGCCCATGCTTTCGTCATGCCTGTGGGAGGCAACAGTAAGCCCCTACCCCGAGGACGTGCTCCAGGGTGCTTCAAGTTCCCGTTCCGGCGCTGCGGGGCTCGTCCTCCGGAGTGTCGCGGCGCCGATACGGGTGAGGGGAGCGAGTTGTCGGTGGCGGATGGGAGGATGCATTCAGCACCGTGGCGACCACTCCGCTTGCGGGGTCTGATCGTTGGGTTTGTGGGACCGGGTGGTGCTGTACCGGGTGGGTTGGCAAGTGCCGCTGCCAGGAGCCTGCGGAAGGGGCCGAGGGACGATGCAGATCCGGCTGAGCGTGCTCGCGGCACGTGACGGCGCCGCGCCGTCGCGTGCACATGCCGACGTGCTGGTGACGGCCCCGGTGGGGACGGCCCTCGGCGCGGTGGCGGTCGCCCTCGCGGGCGCGGTGGCCGGGCGCCCGGGGGCGCGCGGCACCCGTTCCGCCACCCATGTGCACCTCTACGCCGGCGACCAGCGGCTGGACGAGCGGGCCGTACTGGGCCACCCCCCGCTGGTGGACGGGGCGGTGCTGCGCCTGGACGAGCCCGATCCGGACCACGTCCCGGACACCAGGGCCGGTTCGCCGACCGAGCTGCGGGTGGTCGGCGGCCCCGACGCCGGGGGGATCCATCTGCTGCTGCCGGGCCGGGTCAGGGTGGGGCGCTCGGCCGAGGCCGACGTCCCGCTGGACGACCCCGACGTCTCCCGGTTCCACCTCTCCCTGGACGTCGCCGCTGACGGCCGGGTCTCGGTCGCCGACCTGGACTCCACCAACGGCACCGCGCTGGACGGCCTGCCGGTGGGCCCCGAGCCGGTCCCGGTGCCGCCCGGTTCGGTGATCGGCCTCGGCGAGTCCGCCCTGGTGCTCACCGCCGGCGGGGGCCGCCCCGGGCCGCTCGGCGGCTCCGGGCTGCTGGCGGACGGCCAGGGGCAGTTGCAGCTGACCCAGCGTCCGGCCGCCCCGCCGCCACCGGCGGCACCCCGGCTGCCGGGCGGTCCCACCGCCACCGGCACCGGCAGTTCCCCGGTGCCGAAACCGTCCGCCGGACGCACCCGCGGGCTGCTGGCCCGCGGCGGGGAGCGGCTGCTGCGCGGCGGCAGGTCGGCGCTCCGCCCGCCGGTGCCGCCCCCGGTCCCGGCCGGGCCCCGGAGCGTCCCGGGCCCCGGCGCAACGCCCCCGCACGGCCTGCGGCTGGCCCCGGCGCCGGGCCTGCGCCGCGCCGACGCCGGGCGCTGGCCCGATCCTGCCGAACTGCTGCACACCGCGCTCGGCCCCGGGCCCCGGCTCTGGGAGCGCGGCCCGGAGCACCCGGACACCCTGGCGCTGCGGCTCGGCACCGTCGGACCGCACGCCGCCCCGGTCACCCTGGACCTGCGCGGCGTCGGCAGCCTCGGGCTGAGCGGCCCGCAGCCCCGGCTGGCCGGGCTGGCCCGCGCCTTGGTCGCCCAGCTCGCCGTACTGCACGGGCCCGCCGCCCTGGAGCTGGTGCTGATCTCCGCCGACCCGGCGCGCCCCGCGGAACTGCGCGCCCAGGACTGGTCCTGGGCGTTCTGGCTGCCGCAGCTGCGCCCGCTGCGGGGGCAGTCGTGCCGGCTGCTCACCGCGCTGGATCCGGAGCAGGCCCTGGCCCGGCTGGCCGAGCTGGGCGCGGCCGGCGGCAGCGCCGCCCCCCGGGCCTGCGCGCTCACCGTGCTGGTGGTCGACGGCGATCCGGGCAGCACCCAGGCCCGCGCCGCGCTGGGCAGCCTGCTGGCGCACGGCCCGGCCCAGGGCGTCCATGTGATCGCCCTCGCCGAACGGCCGGACCTGCTGCCGCACGGCTGCGGCGCCACCGCCGCCATCGGCGGCGAGGTCGACACCCTGCTCACGCTGGAGCGTCCGGCGGAGCGGACCGGCCCCGCGGCCGGCGGCCAGCACCGGGCCGCACCGGCGCCGGAACTGGTGGACGGGATCGCCCTGGACGCGGTCTCCGCCGCCTGGGCCGAGCGGCTGGCCCGCGGGCTGGCCCCGCTGCGCGAGCCCGACGGCAACCGCAGGCCGGGCCGCGGCGCACTGCCGGACGCCCCCCGGCTGCTGGACCTGCTCGGCCTCGACCTGGTCACCCCGGCCAAGCTGGCGAGCCGCTGGGAGGACCTCCAGGTCGCCTCCGGCGCGCTGCCGGCAGTGCTGGTCGGCGCGGACCGCGACGGCGCCTGCGGGCTCGACCTGGCCAGCCATCTGCTGATCGGCGGCGCCCCGGGCTCGGGCCGGACCGAGCTGCTGCGCACCCTGCTGGCCTCGCTGTCGGTCGCCGAACGCCCGGACCGCCTCGGCGTGATGGTCATCGAGGGCCGTCCGCCCCGCGACCCGGCCGACGGGCTGCTGCCCTGCACCGAACTGCCGCAGGTCACCGACTACGTCGACGGCTCGGACCCGCAGCAGCTGCTGCACGCGGCCCAGGGCCTGCTGGGCGAGCTGGACCGGCGTGAACTGCTGCTCCAGGGACGCTCCTTCGCCTCCTGGCACGCCGAGCGCGCGCTGGCCAGGCTGGCGCCCCCGCGCCGGGCCGCCGACGACTACCCGCACGACGCGCCTCCGCCCGGGGCGCCCTCCCCCGCCCGGGTGGCCGTGGACACCGCCCCGCCCGCACACCTGCTGGTGGTCGTGGACGACCACGACGAACTGCTGCTGCCGGGGCGGGAGCGGGCGGCGCTGGCCGCGGCGCTGGACACGGTCGCCGTCCGCGGGCCGCGGCTGGGCGTGCACCTGGCGGTGGCTACCGGCCGTCCCGACCGCAGCAGCGGCACCGAGCTGGACGAGGCCGCCCATCTGCGGATCGCGCTGCGCACCGACGACTCCCGGCTGTCGTCGCTGCTGATCCATGTCGACGACGCCGCGGCGGTCCCGGAGGACCGTCCCGGACGCGGCTGGATCCGTTACACCGACGGCGGGGTGACGGCCTTTCAGGGCGCCAGGGTGAGCGGCCGGATCCCCCGCACCGCGACACTGCGCCCTACCGTGGCGCCGATCGACTGGGCCGCGATGGGCGATCCGCCGGCCCGCCGGCCGGTACGGGAGCTGGGCAACGGGCCGACCGACCTGGCGCTGCTGGCCAGCGCGCTGCAGCGGGCCGCGGAGACCGCTGGGGCGGGGGGCGCCGCGGGGCTGCTGTGACGGTGTCTCCTTCGGCTGCGGACCGTAGGGGGTTGGGCGCGCAGTTCCCCGCGCCCCTACGGTGCTGCAACTGATCCGCCGTGGTCAGGTTGCAGCCCCAGGGGCGCGAGGAACTGCGCGCCCAGCCACGTACGGTCCGCACGTGAAAGTCCGGGCCGGCCCTATCCCTTGACGCTTCCTGCAAGGAGCCCTCGGACGAAGTACCGCTGCAGGCTGAAGAACACGGCCAGCGGAATGATGATGGAGATGAACGCGCCCGCCGTCAGGATCTCCCAGTGGTCCCCGAAGGAGCCCGACAGCTGGGCCAGACGGACCGTCAGCGGGGCCACCTCGGGGGTGCCGCCGGCGAAGGTGAGGGCGACCAGCAGGTCGTTCCAGACCCAGAGGAACTGGAAGATGGCGAAGGACGCCAGCGCCGGGGTGGCCAGCGGCAGCACGATCGAGCGGAACACCCGGAAGTGGCTGGCGCCGTCCACCCGGGCCGCCTCGATCAGGTCGTTGGGCAGCTGGGCGATGAAGTTGTGCAGCAGGAACACGGCCAGCGGCAGCGCGAACATGGTGTGCGAGATCCACACCGGGGCGTAGGTCCCGCCCAGGCCCAGGCTCGGGAAGATGGTGACACTGCCGATGTGCGCACCGCCGGAGTACAGCTGGAGCAGCGGCACCAGCGCCATCTGCAGCGGCACCACCTGCAGCGCGAAGATCACGAAGAAGATGATGTCGCTGCCCTTGAACCGCACCCAGGCCAGCGCGTAGGCCGCCATCGAGGCGAGGGCCAGCGGGAAGATCGTCGCCGGCACGGTGATCGCCAGCGAGTTGACCAGATAGGGCATCAGGCCGTTGGACACCCCGAACCCGCCGTTGAACAGCACGTCGTGGTAGTTGGCCAGGGTGATGCCGGGGTGGGCGAAGAAGGTCCACCAGCCGGTCTGCGCCACGTCCTTCTCCGGACGCAGCGAGGTGGCCAGCAGGCCGAGGGTGGGGATCGTCCACACCACGGTGAGCGCGATCACCAGGAAGGAGGCGATCGGGCTGCTGAACGCCCGGCGCACGGCCTTGGCTCCGGCCTGTCCCCCGGCCGGGACCACCGGCGCCTCCGCGCCCGGTGCAACTTCGACGGTCTCTTCGCTCATCGGGTCGCACGCTCCCTGCGCAGCTGGACGATGTTGTAGCCCACCAGGGGCAGCACCGCGACGAAGAGGATCACCGCGAGCGCGCTGCCCCGGCCCGTGTTGAACTCGGTGAAGGACTGCGAGTACATCTCGTTGGCCAGCACCTGGGTGCCGAAGTTCCCGCCGGTCATGGTGCGGATGATGTCGAACAGCTTCAGCGTGGTGATCATGACCGTGGTCAGCACCACGACCAGGGTGTTGCGGATCATCGGAATGGTCACGTACTGGAACAGCCGCCAGCCGCGCGCCCCGTCCAGCACCGCCGCCTCGGTGATCTCGTCCGGGATGGCCTTGATCGCCGCCGACAGCACCACCATGGCGAACCCGGTCTGCACCCAGACCATGATCACCATCAGCAGGAAGTTGTTCAGCGGGTGCGAGAGGATCCAGTTCGGCGGGTTGTGCCAGCCCAGCCAGAGGCAGATCTGGCTGAGCAGCCCGATCTGCGGCTGCGAGGGGTCCCGGTAGTTGTAGACGAACTTCCAGATGATGCTGGCGCCGACGAAGGAGATCGCCATCGGCATGAAGATGAAGGCCTTGTAGAGCCCCTGGTGCCGCAGCCGGTCCACCAGCAGCGCCAGCACCAGCCCGAGCACGGTGGTGACCACCGGCGCCACGATGATCCACAGCAGCGTGTTGAGCAGGATCTGCTGCTCACCGCTGCTGGTGAAGGCCCAGGTGTAGTTGTTGCCGCCGAGGAACTTGGTGGAGTCGTCGTTGTAGAAGCTGAGGGTGATCGTCCTGATCGCCGGCACCACCAGCCCCACCGCCAGCAGCAGCAGCGCGGGCCCGAGGAAGATGGTCACCGCGAGCGGCTTGGACACCCGGCCGCTGGCGCGTCCGGCGGCGAAGAAGATCAGCAGCAGAACGGCGACAAAGACCACTACGGCACCGGCCGCATTGCCGAACTTGGTCAGCGCGTCAGCCCACATCGTCGTGGCGCTCCTTCGTTCGAAATCGTTCGAAGGGGCGCGGGGAACCGCGCGACAGCGGGACGAGCCTCCGTCGCGCGGTCCCCCGCGCCCGTGCGGGCTACTGGGGCCAGGCCCCGTCGATGTTGGACGCCGTCTTGGCGACCGACTGGTTGTTCGAGAACCAGGCGGTGAACTCGGACCACTCCTTGCCGGAGCCGATCGCGGCCGGCATCAGGTCGGAGGCGTCGAAGCGGAACGTCGCCGCCGGGTCCGTCAGGTACTTCGCCGACAGCTGGTCGACCGGGTCGGTGTAGACCGCCGGGTCGACGCCCTGGTTGGCGGAGACCCATCCGGGCGCGACCTTGATCCTGCTGGTGGCCCAGGCCGCGGTGGAGAGGTAGTTCTGCACCGCCTGCACCTCGGGCCGGTCCGAGAACGCGGCCACGAACTCGCCGCCGCCCTCGACCGGGTCGCTGACCGACGGGTCGGCGGCCGGCAGCTTGAAGGCCCAGATGTCGCCGGAGGGGCCGACCTTGGTGCCCTTGGGCCACTGCGCCTCGTAGAACGACGCCTGCTGCAGCATCGAGCACTTGCCGGTGAGGATCGGCGAGCCCGCGTCCTGGAACGTGGTGGAGGCGATGGTGCTGACCCCGCCGAAGCCGCCGTTGACCCAGGCCGGGTTGTGCATCCAGCCCTGCAGCACGTTCATCGCCGCGATGATCTTCGGGTCGCTGAACTTGACCGTGTGGTTCACCCACTGGTCGTAGACGTCACCGCCGTACTTGCCGAGGACGATCTCCTCCAGCCAGTCGGTGGCCGGCCAGCCGGTGGCCGTGCCGGAGGCCAGGCCGCCGCACCACGGCTTGTTCTTACCGGCCTTGGCGATGGTGTCGCTGAGCTTCATCAGATCGGCCCAGGTCGTCGGGACCTTGTAGCCGGCGGCCGAGAACGCCTTGGGCGAGTACCAGACCAGCGACTTCATGTTGGCGCTCATCGGCGCCGCGTAGAAGGTGCCGTTGACCGACCCGTAGGTCTTCCAGATCGGCGCCCACTTGTCCTCGTTGGTGACGGTCTGCGCCGGCGGCTTGACCACCTTGCCGGTCTTCACCATCTGCGCCAGCAGGCCGGGCTGCGGGATGACCGCCAGGTCGGGGGCGTTGCCGCCGTTGACCCGGACCGGGAGCTGGGACTCGAAGTCGTTGGATCCCTCGTAGGAGATGGTGATGCCGGTGCAGGTGCTGAACTGCTTCCAGGAGGTCTGGAGCGAGTCCGACTCGGGGCTGAGGATCGACGCGAACATGGTGACCTTGGTGCCGGCGTGCCCCGCGTACGCCTGGTACTGGGCGCAGTCCCCGGTGAGGGCCGCCGCCGAGCCCGAGGACTTGGAGCCGCCGGACGAGGACGTGCCGTTGGAGCAGGCCGCGAGCAGTGCCAGGGAGGTCACCGCGCCGACGGCGATGAGCTGCCGACGCCACCCCCCACCCCGACCGACTTGGGTGTGCATAGGACAAGCCTCCTAGAGGGAAGTCGACCGCGCTGTCATATCCCGAGGTGCTGAATCTCTTTGCCGGCAGAACTCTTCGACTGAGCAAGAACTGGACCATAACTTGCAGGGAGAGCCACGCCAATAGATCGCACAGGCTTCGACTCCCGAACGCATACCGATCCGATATCGGTGTCACACAGTGACCGTCCCGGCCTTCGCGGCCGAGGCCTCCGCGACCGGGCCGGCCGGGTGTCGCCGCAGGTGGCGGGCGATGCCGAGGCCCAGGACCAGGGCCACCGTCCAGCATCCCCCGGAGTAACTGGCCTCCAGCCGTGCCATGACAGAACCCGGCAGCAACGCCAACCCGAGGAACACCGCGGCTCCCAGGGCCCACGCGGTGCCCTGGGCCCGCTGCCGGTTCATCGCCAACTGCCCCTGGCTGAGGATCAGGGCCAGCAGCAGTCCGGCGGTCGCGAGCGAGAGCACGGCGAAGTCACCGTTCCCGAGCGCCCGGGGGGTGTGGAACAGCGTCGTCGCGAGCCAGGGTCCGAGCACTCCGCTGAGCAGCAGCCCGGCCGCGCCCAGCAGCAGCGCGCCCGCGGTCGCCCCCAGCAGCTGCCGCCGGAAGGCCGCACGGTTCCCCAGCGCGTAGGCACGGCTGAGCACGCTGAGCACGGACGGCTGCACCGAGACCGCCGCGAAGATCGGCAGCCGGACGATGATCATGGCGCTGAGCAGCGCGGCGGTGAGCGCCGACCCGGCGCTCTTCATCGACGCGCTGGTCATCAGCTCGGCCAGGACCACAGGGGCGTTCGGCAGCACCTGGCCGAGCAGGGTGGAGAAGGTCAGCGGGGCCAGGCCCTTGCGCAGTTCCGTCGGCCCGGCCGCCGGCCCCGGCTGCGCGGTGCGGGCCGTCGTGGCGATGCCGGCGGCCACCGAGATCAGCGGCGCCAGGCTGAGCAGCAGCGCGAACGGGAGCGGCGCGGTGACCCCGGCCAGGCTCAGGGCCAGCGCCAGGACCACCCGCAGGACCGAGTCGATGCCCAACTGCGCGCCGTACGCCCGGAAGTGTCCGGAGCCGGCGAGCAGGCCGCGGCTGATGTGGACCACCGAGAGCCCGGCCAGCGCCGCGCCCAGCGCCCAGACCAGCGACCGGTCGCCGCGGAACAGCTGCCGGGCCAGCGGTCCGGCGAACAGGCCGAGACCGGCCAGGCAGAGCAGCAGCAGGCTCATCGAGATCCGCACCCCGCGCAGCGCCAGCGGCCCGACCCCCTCGCCGCGGGCCCGCCGCGCGGCCACCACCCGCGTCAACTCCTGCTCCAGCGGCAGGAAGAGGCCGGTGCCCACGGAGAACGCCAGCGACCACAGCACCGAGAGGCCCGCCATGGCATCGACCGAGAGGGTCCGCCCGGCGATGGCCAGGTACACGTAGGAGGCCAGCGCCAGGGCGCAGACCCCACCGCCGACCGGGATCGTGCCCGGCGGAAGCCGGCGCAGCGCCGTACGCAGCACGGTACGCAGCGCGCTCGCCCTGGAGTCGGCTGCCGTCCTGGGGGCGGGAATGGGATCGGGCACGGTTTCGGCCTCTCGAAGTGCGGTTCCGGGCGGTTGCCCGCCGTCCACTCCAGGCTGAATAGGTAAACGTATCGGCCTGAATGGATCGAGTACGGTAAGAAGTTCTTGACCGATGCTCAGTTGTATTGCGCGCCGTATAGTATCCGCCCATGTCGCCGCCCGCACAGCAAACCCACATAGGCTCAACCACCCGCGCTCGATCGGTAGTTCTAGCTGTATCACTGGTGTTCCTGGCCTTGAAGGCCTGGCTGGCGGCCACGACCCACGGAACCGACGACGTCCGCACATTCGAGCAGTTCGCCCGAATCATCGGCCGTGTGGGCCCGGTAGGAATCTACGGCGTACCGCACGCGGCCGGTGGCCTTTACAACCATCCTCCTTTGACCGGCGACCTGCTGTGGATCCTCCAGCAAATCAGCCGGGAGGGGGTGTCCTTTCCGCTGCTGATCAGGCTCCCGGCCATCGTCGCGGATGTTTTCACCAGCCTGCTGGTATTCGAATTGGTACGCGACTGGACCGGTAGCGACCGCCGGGCCATGTGGGCCGGGGCGGGAATGGCCTGCAGCCCCGTTCTGATCATCATCTCGGGATTCCACGGGAACATCGACCCGGTGTTCATCCTCCTGGTGCTGCTCTCGGTATGGCTGCTGACACGGCGTCGGCTGCCGCTGCCGGCCGGCTGCGTCTTCGCACTGGCCCTCAGCATCAAGGTGGTCCCGCTGGTCGCCCTGCCGGTGCTGCTGCTGTGGGCGCTGCTGCGCGGCCGCCGCACGCTGCTGCTGTTCGCCGCCGGCCTGGCGGCCACCCTCGCCGTGGTCTGGGGGCCGGCCGTGGTGGCGCACTGGCCCGCCCTGCGCGACAACGTCCTCGGCTACAACGGCTGGAGCACACCGCAGTGGGGCCTCGCCCAGGTCCTCCAGGACCTCGGGATCCGGTCCGCCGAACTGCGCTCCGTACTGGACCATCTGCGCACGCCGGTGGTCCTCGTCTCCGCGCTGCTGGGCATGGGCCTGGTGCTGCGCCGCAGGGACGCCCTCGCCCCCGCCGTGGGCATCTCGCTGGCCACCCTGCTGCTGCTGAGCACCGCCACCGGCACCCAGTACCTCACCTGGGCCGTGGCCGGCCTCTTCCTCGCCGAACCATGGACCGCGCTGGTCTACAGCCTGATGGGCGGTCTGTTCCTCTACCGGCTCTACGACTCCTGGAGCCGGGGGACCTGGGACGTCGCCAGGGCCACCAGCTGGTCCGGCGCCAACACCCAGCTGGCACTGCTCAGCTGGGCCGCGCTGGCCGCCGCACTGGTCTGCTCGGTGCGCGCGGTGCTGCGCTCCCCGGCCGCCGCGGGCCCGGCCCCGAAGCCGGCGGCCACGGCCGACGCCCCGTCAGAGGACTTCCAGGAGCAGCCGGCGGAACGCCGGCTCAGCTCCGCGGTCCGCTCCGCCCTACGTGCTCCCGCCGACGCCGCCGACATCACGGAATCCTGATCCCCAGTGGAGAGAACCTTGTCACCCAGTCCGATCGAGTCCCCGCGCATCGGCGTCCTCGTCGTCGCCTACAACGCCGAGTCGACGCTGGAGAAGACCCTCAGCCGGATACCGGTGGACTTCCGACCGCGGATCAGCGAGATCCTGATCATGGACGACGCCAGCCACGACACCACCTTCCTGGCCGGCTGGCGCTGGTCCCAGCAGGAGGACGCGCCGCCCACCGTGGTCATGCGGCACACCAAGAACCTGGGCTACGGCGGCAACCAGAAGGCCGGCTACCGGCTCGCCATGGAACGGCAGCTGGACATCGTGGTGATGCTGCACGGCGACGGGCAGTACGCCCCCGAGCGGCTCGCCGACATGGTGGCGCCGATCGAGTCGGGCGAGGCCGACGCGGTCTTCGGCTCGCGGATGATGGAGGGCGGTGCCGCCCGCCGCGGCGGCATGCCGGCCTACAAGTACCTGGGCAACCGCATCCTCACCAGGATCGAGAACGGCCTGCTGAACACCAGCCTCACCGAGTTCCACTCGGGCTACCGGGCCTACCGGGTGTCGGCCCTGGCCGAGCTGCTGATCGAGAACAACACCGACGCCTTCGACTTCGACACCCAGATCATCGTCCAGCTGATCGACGCCGGTAAGCGCATCGTCGAGATCCCGATCCCGACCTACTACGGCGACGAGATCTGCTACGTCAACGGGGTCAGGTACGCCAAGGACGTGGTCAAGGACGTGCTGCAGTACCGGCTGGCCCAGAAGGGCTTCGGCACCTGCCCCTGGATACCCAAGCCGGAGGAGTACGCCTTCAAGGAGGGCGACGGCTCCTCGCACGCCGCCATCCTGGAGATGCTGCAGGGCGTCCCGCCGTCCAGGATCCTGGACCTGGGCTGCTCCGGCGGGCTGTTCGCGGAACGCGTCCGGGCCCTCGGCCACGAGGTCACCGGGGTGGACTACATCGAGGTGGAGGGCGTGCGCGAGCGGACCGACCGCTTCCTGCTGGCCGACCTCAACAACGGCCTCCCGGACGACGTGGGGGACGGCTACGACCTGGTCGTGGCCGGTGACGTGATCGAGCACCTGCACCGCCCGGAGCGGGTGCTGGAGGAGATCCGCACGGTGCTGCGGCCCGGCGGTGAGCTGCTGCTCTCGGTGCCCAACATCGGCCACTGGTACTCCCGCGGCCGGGTGGCGCTCGGCGGTTTCGACTACGACCGCCGCGGCATCCTCGACGAGACCCATCTGCGCTTCTACTCCCGGGCCAGCCTGCGCCGGGCGATGCGCACGGCCGGCTACGACCTGCTCGGGCTCAGCTTCACCGGCTCCCCCTTCGTCAACTTCGCCGGCGAGGACAGCGTGGTCACCAGGATCGCCGGGGGCGTCTCCAAGGCCCTGGTGAAGGCCCGGCCGACGCTGTTCGGCTACCAGCTGGTCGCCCGGCTCACCCCGCACGCCGAGCGCATCCTCACCGTGGGCGATGGCGACCACGTCGAGGAGCTGCTGCTGCACCAGTCCGCCAGGGCCGGCAGCGGCAGCATCCACGGCGCCGCCGGCTGAGACCCTGCTCCGAGAACGCCGCTGGGCGGACCCCGAACGGGGCCCGCCCAGCGGCGTCGTGACGACCGGTCAGCGCATCGAACCGCTCTTCAGCAGGGTCCGGATCACCCGCATCGCGACACTGAGGTTGGCCAGGTCGTAGGCCTCCGCACCCCTTATGTCGTCCAGCGTGGCCCGGGCCCGGTTCACCAGCGTGGCGTTGGTCTGCGACCAGGCCTGGAACCGCTGCTCCGGGGTCGACCCCGGATCGCCGTGGTTCAGCAGGTCCGCGGTGAGCGAGGCGTGCGCGGCGAACAGGTCCTCCCTGATCGCGGCCCGGGCCATGGACTGCCAGCGGTCCCCGCGGGGCAGTTCGATGATCCGGTCCAGCAGGTTGGAGATCTGCAGCCGGTCGGCCAGGTCGTAGTACAGCTCAGCGACGGTGCGGACGTCCTGGCCGGTGCGGTCGGCCGTCTCGACGATGTCCAGGGTCGGGAAGACCGAGGACAGCCCGGCCACCCGGACCGCCAGCTCGGCCGGCACCCCGGCCTCCGCCAGCTCGCCGTAGACCAGGTCGAACCACTCCCGGTCCGAGCCGTGCAGCAGCTCCGGCAGCAGGCTCCAGACCTGGTTGCAGCGCTCCCGGAACATCTCGATGGTGCCCGCGATGTCCAGCGGCTGGCGCCGGTTGTTGAGCAGCCAGCGGGTGGCCCGCTCCACCAGGCGGCGGCTGTGCAGCCGCATCCGGGTCTGCACCGCGGCGGGGACCCGGTTGTCCAGGCCCTCG
Source organism: Streptacidiphilus jeojiensis (assembly GCF_042510965.1). Taxonomy (NCBI): domain Bacteria; kingdom Bacillati; phylum Actinomycetota; class Actinomycetes; order Kitasatosporales; family Streptomycetaceae; genus Streptacidiphilus; species Streptacidiphilus jeojiensis. Next base: position 30,072 of record NZ_JBEUKS010000022.1, on the reverse strand, counting down.
ATCTGCGCCCACATGCCCTTGAGGTCGAAGATCGCCCGGGCCGCCGTGTGCGAGCGGACGATCTCCTCGTAGGTGGCCCCGGTCTCCTCCTTCAGCCGGAAGGCGAAGGTGCAGCCGCCGCGGTTGATGGTCTCGTTGACCAGCACCGTGGTGATGATCTCCCGGCGCAGCGCATGGGCGTCGATCTGGTCGCCGAAGCGCTGCTGCAGCTGGGCCGGGAAGTAGCGGTGCAGCTTGCCCTGGAGGTAGGCGTCGTCCGGCAGGTCCGAGGCCAGGATCTCGTCGGCCAGGGTGATCTTGGTGTAGGCCAGCAGCACCGACAGCTCGGGCTGGGTGAGCCCGCGTCCGGCCGAGGCCCGCTCGCGGATCTGCGAACCGTTGGGCAGGAACTCCAGGGACCGGTTGAGGTGCCCGTCGGCGACCAGCCTGCGCATCATCCGGGAGTGCACGTCGAGCATGCTCGGCGCCTGCGCCAGGGCGTTGGCCAGGGCCACGTTCTGGGCGTAGTTGTTCTCCAGGACGTGTGTGCCGACCTCGTCGGTCATCTCGGCCAGCAGGGCGTTGCGCTGCTTGACCGTCAGATCGCCGTCGGTGACCACCCGGTTGAGCAGGATCTTGATGTTCACCTCGTGGTCGGAGGTGTCCACGCCGGCGGAGTTGTCGATGGCGTCGGTGTTGACCGCGCCGCCGGTGCGCTCGCCGTACTCGCCGACCGGGCCGCCGCTGGTGGCGAACTCGATCCGGCCCAGTTGGGTGGCGCCCAGGTTGCCGCCCTCGCCCAGCACCTTCACCCGCAGGTCCGCGCCGTCGACCCGGATCGCGTCATTGGCCTTGTCGCCGACCTCGGCGTTGTTCTCCGCCGAGGACTTGACGTAGGTGCCGATGCCGCCGTTCCACAGCAGGTCGACCGGGGCCAGCAGGATGGCCTTCATCAGCTCGGCGGGGGTGAGCCGGCCGACGCCGTCGGCGATGCCGAGCGCGGCCCGCATCTGCGCGGTGATGTTGATCGACTTGGCGCTGCGCGGGAAGACCCCGCCGCCGGCCGAGATCAGTGCCTTGTCGTAGTCCTCCCAGGAGCTGCGCGGCAGGTCGAACAGCCGCTTGCGCTCGGCGAAGGAGGCGGCCGCCGCCGGGGTGGGGTCGATGAAGATGTTGCGGTGGTCGAAGGCCGCCACCAGCCGGATGTGCTCGCTGAGCAGCATGCCGTTGCCGAAGACGTCGCCGGACATGTCGCCGACGCCGACCACGGTGAAGTCCTCGGTCTGGGTGTCGTGGCCCAGCTCGCGGAAGTGCCGCTTCACCGACTCCCAGGCGCCGCGGGCGGTGATGCCCATGCCCTTGTGGTCGTAGCCGGCCGAGCCGCCGGAGGCGAAGGCGTCGCCGAGCCAGAAGCCGTAGGACTCGGCCACCTCGTTGGCGATGTCGGAGAAGGTCGCGGTGCCCTTGTCCGCGGCGACCACCAGGTAGGTGTCGTCGCCGTCGTGCCGCACCACGTCCTTGGGCGGGATCACCCCGACCTCGGGGACCAGGTTGTCGGTGATGTCCAGCAGACCGCAGATGAAGGTCTTGTAGGAGGCGATGCCCTCGGCCAGCCAGGCGGCCCGGTCCACGGTCGGGTCCGGCAGCTGCTTGGCGACGAAGCCGCCCTTGGAGCCGACCGGGACGATCACGGTGTTCTTCACCATCTGCGCCTTGACCAGGCCCAGCACCTCGGTGCGGAAGTCCTCGCGCCGGTCCGACCAGCGCAGCCCGCCACGGGCGACCTTGCCGAAGCGCAGGTGCACGCCCTCGACCTGCGGCGAGTAGACCCAGATCTCGTAGGCCGGGCGCGGCGCGGGCAGGTCCGGGATGGCCTGCGGGTCGAACTTCATCGAGACGTAGGAGTGCGGCTCGCCGGTGACGGCGTCGCGCTGGAAGAAGTTGGTCCGCAGGGTGGCCTTGATCAGGGTGAGGAAGGAGCGCAGGATGCGGTCCTCGTCCAGGCTGACCACCTGGTCCAGGGCGCCGTCCAGCTCCTCCATGATCCCGTCGGTGAGCTCCTCGCCGCCGGAGCGGTGGGCCGGCGAGAGCCGGGCCTCGAACAGGTTCACCAGCAGCCGGGTGGTGTGGACGTTGTTGGTGAGCGCGTCCTCCACGTAGTCCTGGGAGAAGGTGGACCCGGCCTGCCTGAGGTACTTGGCGTAGGCGCGCAGCACCACGGCCTGACGCCAGTTCAGTCCGGCCCGCAGGATCAGCGAGTTGAAGCCGTCGTTCTCGGCCCGGCCGGTCCAGGCGGCGGCGAAGGCCTCCTGGAAGCGGTCCCTGGCGTCCTCGTTGACCGTGCTGGCGACGTCGGCCGGCAGCCGCAGGCCGAAGTCGTACACCCAGGCGACGGTGGAGTCGCTGCGGCGCAGCTCGTACGGGTGCTCGTCCAGCACCTCGACGCCGAGCCGCTGCAGCACCGGCAGCACGTCGCTGAGCGAGACCGAGCCGCCGACCCAGTAGATCTTGAAGCGGCGTTCGCCCTCGGCGGCGTCCACCGGCTGGTAGAGGTTCAGCCGGAAGTCGGTCGGGCCGGTCAGCAGCTCCAGCTGGCGCAGGTCGGCGACGGCGGTGGCCGGGGTGAAGTCGGCGCGGTAGCCGTCCGGGAAGGCGTTGGCGTAGCGGCGCGACGCCTCGGCGGCGCGCTCCTCGCCGCACTCGCGGACCAGCACCTCGCCGAAGCCGTCCATCCAGGAGCGGGCCGCCTCGGCGAGCTTGGCCTCCAGCCGCTCGACGTCGGAGTCGGAGAGCTTGGGCAGCTCGCTGCCCGGCTCGACCCGGACCACGAAGTGCAGCCGGGCCAGCACCGACTCGGTGTTCCAGGCGGTGTAGTCGATGGCGGTGCCGCTGAGCTCCTTCATCAGCAGGTCCATCAGCCGCAGCCGGACCCGGGTGGTGTAGCGGTCGCGCGGCAGGTAGACCAGCGCGGAGAAGTAGCGGCCGTACTCGTCCTGGCGCAGGAACAGCCGCAGCTTGCGGCGCTCCTGCAGGTAGAGCACGCTCAGCGCGACCGAGAGCAGCTCGTCGGCCGGGGTCTGGAACAGCTCGTCGCGGGGGTAGGTCTCCAGGATCTGCACCAGGTCGCGGGCGTCGTGGCTCTCGACGGTGAAGCCGGACTCGGCGACCACCTGCTGGACCTTGCGGCGCACCACCGGGATGCGGTTGACCGACTCGGTGTAGGCGGCGGCGGAGAGCAGGCCGAGGAAGCGGCGCTCGCCGACGACATTGCCCTGCGCGTCGAACTTCTTGACGCCGACGTAGTCCAGGTAGGACGGGCGGTGCACGGTGGAGCGGCTGTTGGCCTTGGTCAGCACCAGCAGCTTCTTCTCCCGGGCCTTGGCGCGGGCCGGGGCGGTCAGCCGGCCGAAGGAGGCGGAGGCCATCGTGTCGCCGGCGTGGGCGTCAGCGCGCGGGTCGGAGCGCAGCACGCCGAGGCCGGTGCCGGGCAGGGCCTGCAGCAGGTCCTCCCCGTCCGGGCCCTGCACCAGGTCGTACTCGCGGTAGCCGAGGAAGGTGAAGTGGTCGGCGGAGAGCCAGCGCAGCAGCTCCTGCGCCTCCTCCACCTCCTGGGCCGGCAGTTCCTTGGGCGGCTCGGTGCCCAGCTCGTCGGCGAGGCGCAGCGCGCCGTCGCGCATCTTGCCCCAGTCCTCGACGACCTCGCGGACGTCGTTCAGGACCCGGCGCAGATCGGCCTCGATGGCGCGCAGGTCCTCGCGGTCGGTCTCCCGGTCGATCTCGACGTGCATCCAGGACTCGAGCTGGGCGTCCTGCGGCTGGTCGGCGCCGGCGGCGTTGCAGGCGTCGGTGTCCAGGATCTCCAGCAGCCTGCCGGTGATGTCACGGCGGACCAGCAGCTGAGGGTGGATCACCACGTGGATGGCGCGATTCTGACGGGTCAGCTCATTGGTCACCGAGTCGACCAGGAAGGGCATGTCGTCGGTGACGATCTCGACCACGGTGTGGCCGCAGGACCAGCCGTTCTCCTCGACCGAGGGGGTGGAGACCCGGACCTCGGCGGTGCCCTGCGGTCTGCGGGCGGCGAGGCGGTGGTGCGAGGCCGCGGCGCCGTAGACGTCGACCGGGTCCCGGTCGAGCAGGTCCTCGGGGGCGGTGTGCAGGTAGTAGTGCTTCAGGTAAGAGGCGAGCGAGCCGCCGGCTCCGTCGCCGAACTCCGTACCGGAGTCTCCCTGGACTGTCGCCTTGCTGAGCAGTTCGGCCTTCGCCGCGTCCAGCTGGGTCTGCATGGCTATCTGGCTCCTGTCGCGCGCCGTTGCGTGACTCGGTGGTGTGCGTAGGTCTGGCATCCCGCCGGGTCTGTCCGTATCCTCCCGCATGTCCGGATGAGGATGCGAACCGCCCGGCGAAATCCCGCCTTTCGCGAGGTTTCCCAGCGAGCCTAACTGGGGTAAGAGACCCTGTCAGGGGCCGGAACGGTGCACTGCGTCAGGAACATTGGTCCCTCCTGTACGAGTTGTCCAACCCGCCCCCGCGGGTCCCGGCGGCTGCTCTAGAGCATGTGCGGGTAGCGGTAGTCGGTGGGCGGCACGAAGGTCTCCTTGATGGACCGGGTGGAGGTCCAGCGCAGCAGGTTCTGCGCCGATCCCGCCTTGTCGTTGGTGCCCGAGGCCCGCGCGCCGCCGAAGGGCTGCTGGCCCACCACCGCGCCGGTCGGCTTGTCGTTGACGTAGAAGTTGCCCGCGGCGAAGCGCAGCCGTTGTGCCGCCGCCGCGATCGCGGCCCGGTCCCGGGCGATGACCGCGCCGGTCAGGGCGTAGGGGGCGACCGACTCCAACTGGTCCAGGGTCTGCTCCCAGCGGCCGTCCTCGTAGACGTGGACCGCCAGGACCGGACCGAAGTACTCGGTCGAGAAGATCTCATGGCGGGGGTCGGTGGAAATGATCACAGTGGGGCTGACGAAGTATCCGATGGCGTCGTCGCAGTGGCCGCCGGCCACGATGTCCAGGCTGTGGTCGTTGCGCGCCCGGTCGATGGCGTCCTTGTTCTTCGCGTAGGCCCGGGCGTCGATCAGCGCGCCCATGAAGCTGGAGAAGTCGGTGACGTCGCCGACGGTCAGACCGCGCACCTCGGCCAGGAAGTCGTCCTTCATCAGCCGCCACAGGCTGCGCGGGATGTAGGCGCGCGACGCCGCCGAGCACTTCTGCCCCTGGTACTCGAACGCCCCCCGCACCAGCGCGGTGCGCAGCACCGCGGGGTCCGCGCTGGGGTGCGCGACCACGAAGTCCTTGCCCCCGGTCTCGCCGACCAGCCGGGGGTAGCCGCGGTAGCCGGAGATATTGGCGCCGACGGTCCGCCACAGCTGCTGGAACGTCCCGGTCGAACCGGTGAAGTGGATCCCGGCCAGGTCCGGGTGGACCAGCGCGACCTGCGACAGCGCCTGGCCGTCGCCGGTCACCAGGTTGATCACACCGGGCGGCAGCCCGGCCTCCTCCAGCAGCCGCATGGTGTACCAGGCCGACAGGGTCTGCGTGGGCGAGGGCTTCCAGACCACCGTGTTGCCCATCAGCGCCGGCGCGGTGGGCAGATTCCCGGCGATGGCGGTGAAGTTGAAGGGGGTGACGGCGCAGACGAAGCCCTCCAGCGGCCGGTGGTCGCTGCGGTTCCACACCCCCGGGCTGCTGACCGGCTGCTCTGCCAGGATCTGCCGGGCGAAGTGGACGTTGAAGCGCCAGAAGTCGACCAGCTCGCAGGGCGCGTCGATCTCCGCCTGCTGCACGGTCTTGGACTGGCCCAGCATGGTGGCCGCCGCGACGGTCTCCCGCCACGGCCCGGCCAGCAGGTCGGCGGCGCGCAGGAAGACCGCAGCCCGGTCGTCGAAGGACAGCTCCCGCCAGCCGGGGGCCGCCGCGAGCGCGGCGTCCACCGCGAGTTGGACGTCCTCCCGGGTGGCGTTGCCCAGCACGCCCAGCCTGGCCGCGTGGTGGTGCGGCTGGACCACCTCGATGCGTTCGCCGCCGCCCATCCGCTGCACCCCGCCGACGGTCATCGACAGCGTCGCGTACTCCCCGGCGAGCTGCCCGAGTCTGGACTCGATCCGGGCCCGCTCGGGACTGCCGGGGGCGTACCCGTGGATCGGCTCGTTCACGGGCAGCGGTACCTGGGTGACAGCGTCCATACGTCCTATGCTGTCATGATTTGACCAGGTCCTGGGCATATCCGACGGCCTCGGCCAGGGTGTCGGCGACCGGCACGCCGACCCGCTCCAGCTCCGACCGCGCGTGCGAGCCGCCGCTGAACAGCACCGCGTGCGCTCCGACATGGGCCGCCGCGAGCGCGTCGTCGACCACGTCGCCGATGAGCACGGTGCGGGACGGGTCCACGCCCTCGGCCTGAATGGCCGCCAGATGCCGGACCAGGTGCTCGGCCTTGCCGCTGACGCCGCTGCTGGCGGCCCGGCCGTCGACCCGTATGAAGTGCCGCTCCACACCGAGCCGGCGCACCAGTGGGACCAGGTCGGCGTGGGTGTACATGGACAGCAGCGACTGCGACCCGGACCATCCGGCCAGGGCCTCGGCGGCCCCCTCGGTCAGCCGGCAGCCGTCCCTGAGCGCCTCGTAGTGGCGGTGGAAGCGGGCGTCCATGACCACCCACTCCTCCGCGGTCGGGGTCCGACCCATCACCTGCTCGTAGAAGCCGATGACCGGGACCTGGTACTGCTCGCGGTACTGCTGGACGGTGAGCGGGGCGAGTTGGATCGCGGCGAAGGCGGCGTTGCTCGCCTCCACCACCACCTCGATGTCGTCGAAGAGCGTGCCGTTCCAGTCCCAGACGATGTGTGCGCGCATGGCCGCACGGTACCCGGCGACTCCGACAACCGGGGAGGCGGGACGTTCCGCGGGACAGTGCGCAGACTGCTCCGCGGGGAGGTCAGGCCAGCAGGCCGGGGATCTCCTGGGTCGCGAACCAGAGCAGCTCGTGGTCCTCGGCGCCGTCCACGGTGAACCTGGCGTCCTCGTCCCCGGTGTCCGCGGCGGCCACCGCGGCGGCGGCGGCCGCGACGTCCTCGCGGACCTCGGCCTCGTCGGCGTCCGCGTGCACCGCGGCCGCCCTGGCCAACGGCGGGGCCTCGGACAGGGACACCGCGCCGAGGGCGGCGGCGTCCGCGTGCTCGGCGTCGTTCTGCAGCACGACCGCGCCGTCCGGCACGTCCAGGGCGACGACCACCCGGCGGCGCGGAGCCGCGCCGTCCGCGGCGAGCAGGCGCAGCGAGGACTGGGCGGCGCGCACCAGGGCGGCGTACTCCAGTTCCTCGATGTCGTCGCTGAGGTACCACTCGCGCAGCGCCGGGGTGACCGCGTAGGCCCGCAGCGGCAGCGGCCCCAGGCTTCCGTCGGCGTGCGCCTGCGCCAGCGCGTGCAGGGTGGTGGGGACGTACACGCGCATGGGGGCACTCCGGTCGACGGTGGGGTGGGACCGGCGTCCAGCATATGCGGCCGGACCACCGGAGCCGCGCAGCCGGGCCTCCCCCACGAATGCCTGCGGAGAGTCACCGATCGAGTGGGCTTTGACTGCGCTGCGTGACCGGCCGCGGGCCGGAGTAATCGGCGTCCTCCCAGCTCAGGACCGTTTGCTCACTCGGATAGGTGAACTTCGCCGGAGCCTCGGGGGCCGCGGCGGGAGCCTTGTCGCTGTCGGTGGCAGCCGATACCACTGGCCTCACGCACACCACCGCGAGTCAAGGGGGTACGGGCATGGTCGACACTGCGACCACCGGGGTCAGGATCGGGCGGGTACACGGGCTCGGAGCGGTCAGGGCCAGACACGGCGGCCCGATGCCCACCCGTACCGGTCACAACACGCTGGCGCGGCACTACGCGGTACGGCTGCTGGAGGTGCTCAGCGGGCACCGGGTCTGCGACCAGCTCGCCGCGCTGGCCACCGAGGAGGTCTACGACGACGTCAGGACACTGGTCCGGCGGCGCTCCCTGCACGGCCCGGGGCCGGGCGGCGCACGCCCGGTGCTGCGGCGGGTCTTCGACGACTCCCCCGCGCCCGGAGTGCTGGAGGTGACCGCCACGGTCGGCGTCGACGAGCGGCTGGAGTTCCTGGCCTTCCGGCTGGAGCAGCACCGCACGCCGAGGCGCCCGGAACCGGCATGGCGGTTCACCGCCCTGGAGACCAGGTGGTGAACCGCCATGGGGCTGTTCGGAATCCGAGCGGTGCTACTTCTTGCGGCGACGGCCCTTCGCGGCCTTGCGGCGCTCGGCGCGGGTGCCGCTCTCCTCGTCCGTCTCGTCCTCGACATCGCCGGTGGCGAAGTCGCCCTCGATCACGCCGCCCTCGCCGTCGACCGACGGCGCGGTGTAGTGCAGCCGGTCCGGACGCTGCGGGGCCTCCAGGCCCTTGGCGCGGATCTCGGGACGCGCGTCCTCGGGGGCCTTGTCCATCACGATGGTGTTGCCGTCGGCGACCGGGACCTCCTCGACCTGCTGCTCGACCTGGACCTCCAGGTTGAACAGGTAGCCGACGGACTCCTCCTTGATGCCCTCCATCATGGCGGCGAACATGTCGAAGCCCTCGCGCTGGTACTCGACCAGCGGGTCGCGCTGGGCCAGGGCCCGCATGCCGATGCCCTCCTGGAGGTAGTCCATCTCGTAGAGGTGCTCGCGCCAGCGGCGGTCCAGCACCGAGAGCACCACCCGGCGCTCCAGCTCGCGCATCACGGCCTCGCCGAGCTGGCTCTCGCGATCGACGTACTTGGCGTGCAGGTCCTCCTTGATCGCGTCGGCGAGCAGGTCGGAGGTGATGCCGGCCCGGTCGCCGTCCTCGCCCTCCAGCTCCTCCACGGTGAGGCCGATCGGGTAGAGCTGCCCCAGCGCCTGCCAGAGCTTGTCGAAGTCCCACTCCTCGGCGAAGCCCTCGGCGGTGGCGTTCTTGACGTAGGCGTCGACCGTGTCGTCCATGAAGTGGTCGATCTGCTCGCGCAGGTCCTCGCCCTCCAGGACCCGGCGGCGCTCGCCGTAGATCACCTCGCGCTGACGGCTGAGCACCTCGTCGTACTTCAGCACGTTCTTGCGGATCTCGAAGTTCTGCTGCTCGACCTGGGTCTGCGCGGAGGCGATGGCGCGGGTGACCATCTTGGACTCGATCGGCACGTCCTCGGGGACGTTGGCCATCGACAGCACGCGCTCGACCATGCCGGCCTTGAACAGGCGCATCAGGTCGTCGCCCAGGGACAGGTAGAACCGGGACTCGCCCGGGTCGCCCTGGCGGCCGGAGCGGCCGCGGAGCTGGTTGTCGATCCGGCGCGACTCGTGCCGCTCGGTGCCGAGCACGTAGAGGCCGCCCAGGTCCTGGACCTCCTCCTGCTCGGCCTTGACCGCGGCCTTGGCCTTGTCCAGGGCCTCGCCCCAGGCGGCCTCGTACTCCTCCGGGGTGTCCACCGGGGAGAGCCCGCGCTGGGCCAGCTCGGCGGCGGCCAGGTGCTCGGGGTTGCCGCCGAGCATGATGTCGGTGCCTCGGCCGGCCATGTTGGTGGCGACGGTGACCGCGCCGCGGCGCCCGGCCTGGGCGACCACCTGGGCCTCGCGCTCGTGCTGCTTGGCGTTGAGCACCTCGTGCTGGACGCCGCGCTTGCGCAGCTCCTGCGACAGGTACTCGGACTTCTCGACGCTGGTGGTGCCGACCAGGATCGGCTGGCCCTTCTCGTGCTTCTCGACGATGTCCTCGACCACGGCGGCGAACTTGGCCGGCTCGGACTTGTAGATCAGGTCCGGCTGGTCGGTGCGCTGCGGGGTCTTGTTGGTCGGGATCGGGACGACGCCCAGCTTGTAGATCTGGTGGAACTCGGCCGCCTCGGTCTGCGCGGTACCGGTCATCCCGGAGAGCTTGTCGTACAGGCGGAAGAAGTTCTGCAGGGTGATGGTGGCCAGGGTCTGGTTCTCGTTCTGGATCTCCACCCCCTCCTTGGCCTCGATCGCCTGGTGCATGCCCTCGTTGTAGCGGCGGCCGGCCAGCACACGGCCGGTGTGCTCGTCGACGATCAGGACCTCGCCGTTCATGACGACGTAGTCCTTGTCCTTCTTGTAGAGCTCCTTGGCCTTGATGGCGTTGTTGAGGAAGCCCACCAGCGGGGTGTTCACCGACTCGTAGAGGTTGTCGATGCCCAGGTAGTCCTCGACCCGGGTGACACCCTCCTCCAGCACGCCGACGGTGCGCTTCTTCTCGTCGACCTCGTAGTCGCGGTCCAGCTTGAGCCGGGTGACCAGCTTGGCGAAGTCGCCGTACCACTTGGTGGCCTGGTCGGCCGGGCCGGAGATGATCAGCGGGGTACGGGCCTCGTCGATCAGGATCGAGTCGACCTCGTCGACGACGGCGAAGTTGTGGCCCCGCTGCACCAGCTCCTCCTGCGACCACGCCATGTTGTCGCGGAGGTAGTCGAAGCCGAACTCGTTGTTGGTGCCGTAGGTGATGTCGCAGAGGTACTGCTTGCGGCGCTCGGCCGGGCTCATGTTGGCGAGGATCACACCGACCTCGAGGCCGAGGAAGCGGTGCACCCGGCCCATCCACTCCGAGTCGCGCTCGGCGAGGTAGTCGTTGGTGGTGATCAGGTGCACGCCCTTGCCGGACAGCGCGTTCAGATAGGTGGGGAGCGTGCCGACCAGGGTCTTGCCCTCACCGGTGCGCATCTCGGCCACATATCCCATGTGCAACGCGGCGCCGCCCATGATCTGGACGTCGTAGTGGCGCTGCCCGAGGGTGCGCTGGGCCGCCTCGCGCACGGTGGCGAATGCCTCGGGGAGGATGTCGTCGAGGGACTCGCCGTCCGCGAGGCGCTCCCGGTACTCGTCGGTGAGCGCACGCAGCTCGGCGTCCGTCAGGTTGACGAAGTCCTCTTCGATGGAATTGACCTGGGCGGCAATGCGGTGCAGCTTGCGAAGGATCTTTCCTTCGCCTGCGCGCAGGATCTTGTCGAAGACGGACACGTGGGCTGGCTCCTTGCCTGGGCTGGCACTGGGCGGTCTGTGCACTTGTGTTCTGCGCACCGGCGATGGAGACGCACCACCGCGTGGCCATCGTATGCGAGGAAACGAGCGGGTCGGGAGGTCCGTCAGCAGACCAGCTGAGTGTCACTCTCCCGAGGGGGTCGGCCAGTCCGTCCAACAGTGAACAAAACGGACATGAAAAAATCCTGAAGCGGTCCGTTCGCCGCCTGGGCCATAATCTGCCGATGGAACCCGTGATCTTGGAAACACCCCGGCTGATCCTCCGCCCCTTCACCGGGGCCGACCTCGACGCGATCACCGCGGCCTGCCAGGACGAGGCCATCCAGCGTTGGACTCCGGTCCCGGTCCCCTACACCCGCGAGGACGCCCGCTTCTTCGTCGAGGAGGTCTGCGCGACCGGCTGGCGCGAGGAGACCCTGTTCAACCTGGGCACCTTCACCCGGGACGGCGGGGAACTGGTCTCGTCCATAGGGCTGCACCAGGGGCTGACCCGCCCCAGCGGCGTCGTGGAGATCGGCTACTGGACCGCCAAGGAGCAGCGCGGCCACGGCTACACCGCAGAGGCGGCCACGGCCATGTGCCGCTGGGCCTTCGGGACGCTGGGCGCGCACCGGCTGGAATGGCTGGCCGGGGTCGGCAACGAGGGGTCCTGGGCGGTGGCCAGGAAGGTGGGCTTCATCATGGAGGGCACCGTGCGCTCCCGGATGGACCTGCGCGGAGCGAAGATCGACGGCTGGCTCGGCTCGCTGCTGCCGTCCGACCTGGGCTGACCCGGCCTGGGCTGAGAGATCAGCAGGCCTGTCGCCAGGCGTCCAGGGCCAGGTGCTTGCGCAGGGCGCTGAACCCGAGCCGTCGGGCCTGCGGACAGAACGCGGCCGTCGGCAGGTTGTACTCGGCCTCGAAGACCGCCTTCCCGCGCTCGACGAACGGCGTCAGCTGATCGCACTCGCGGTACTCGGCGCACTGCTCGTTCACCGCGAAATCGAAGTCGCCGACCAGTTGCGGCACCTGGTCCAGGTCGTTCTTGAGCCCGACCGCCAGCCCCCTGGCGTGGGCAAGCCCGGCGACCATGCGGTTGAAGGCGAGCTGGTCGGCCGCGGTGAGCGGGAAGCCGCTGTCGTTCTGGTAGCCGTCGACGTTGTCAGGCTCCACTGCGTCGAAGCCCTTGCTGCGGCACAGGTCGAACCGCCTGCCGAGGATCGGCCGCAGCGTGTCGAGGCGGCGGATGTCCAACCAGCGCTCGCCCTGCCAGCCGTTGCCCGATCCCAGCAGCGAAGCGGGGTAGGCGGAGCGGTCCGGGCGGAAGTCCTCGTAGGCGCCGGCGTTGACGTAGCAGATCACCTTGCGGCCCTTGGCGTGCAACGCGGCCACCACGGCCGCGCCGGTGTCGAAGCCGTCGATGTCGTACACCGCCGCGTCCACGCCGGTGTCCACGGTGCCGCTGAGCTGCCACTGCCAGCTGGTGCCGGGGGTCGGCTGCCAGCGGGCGCCGGAACCGGGGCTGGTGCTGGAGCTGGGAGCCGTGTCACCGGAACCAGGAGGGCGGGTCGGCTGTCCGCCCGTCCCGCCCGAGGTGCAGCCGGCCAGGGCCAGCAGCAGCGCCGCGGCGGCGACGGCCGGCCCGGTCCGGGTCCACCTCACGCCGTCCCCTGCCCGGTCCGTACGACCGGTGCGGCCGATGCAGCCGGTGCGGCTGTCAGCAGCAGCTCCGGCATCACCACGGACCAGGGGTTGTCGCCGCTCCCCGGGGTGGCATAGCAGTAGCCGGCGCGGTGGCGGCGGGCGGACTCGCGGATCCCGGCGCAGTCCTCCGGGGTCGCCCCGTGCACCAGGTGCGCGAAGCGCCGCTCCGGGAAGTCCATGGTCCACTCCGGTACCAGCAGCCTCCGGTGGCAGGCCGCGTCGCCCTCGAAGGTGACCACCACGTCGGCGAACTCCGTATATCCCGGGTCCGGGTGCGTCCCCGGGTTGAGCACCACCTGCCAGGCCTCCAGCGAACGGGCCGCGACCGCCAACCTCCGGTAGTGGGCCAGCAGTTCGGGCGCCGCGGCGGCCTGGTCCAGGAACACGCCCCCGATCCGGTACCAGTCCTGGTAGCGCTCGATGTCGGCGACCACCTCGTGGTGGCTCCGCCTGCCGTAGTCGGTGTCCACATAGCCGAGCAGCGGCACCCCCGCCGTGCTCAGCAGTGCGGCCGCCTCGACGAACTCCGGTTGCGGAGCGCTGCCGGGACCGCTCGCCGGGTTGAACACCACCCAGGCCACGGACGCCGCGTGCGCCGCCGTCGCCTCCCAGGCAGCAGGGTCCGCCCCGGGGTGGACGTACAACGGCACCAGCAGGCACCGCTCCACCGGCTCGTCTCCCGGCCCGTCTCCCGGCTCACCGGTCGTCACTTCCGTTCTCCTTCGTCCGCTGGGTTCAGAGTGTCAGTTGTCGGTGTCGGGCGGTGTCACCTGTGCACCGTGACCCGGCCCAGCGACCAGCAGGCGACGGCCAGCAGCAGCGCGGCGGCGGTCGATCCCACCACCAGTTCCGTCGCACCGGCGACCGTCGCGGCCGCCGCCGGGGTGCAGATCCCGGCCGCGGCCCAGGCCAGCCCGAAGGCCTGGAGCAGCAGCGCCGTCCAGATGGTCGCCCCCAGCGCGAGCAGCCCCGGCAACTGCTCCCCGAGCGAGCCGCCGGCCAGGGCCGTCCCGACCGCCCCGCCGAGTACGGCGAGCAGGACGAGATAGCTGGCCAGGCCCAGGGCCAGCGACCGGGCCGACAGCAGCGCGAATCCCCGTGCGGTGTGGGCGGCGCGCAGCGCGCCGTGGATCCGGTTCCGGTACCCGTACAGCAGCCACTCGGCCGGGCCCATGCTGATGGTGAGCGCCACCGTGGGGCCCAGGTCGAGATGGCCGCCGCGCAGGGCGATGCCCAGGGTGAGCAGCGACATCGCCATGCCGAACAGGCCGTGCGGCACCGATGTCCGCAGCGGCGGCAGCGGCTCGATCGCGCTGTCACCGTCCGCCTCCGCCAGGCAGCCGCGCAGCTCGCGCCCGGCCAGACGCAGCGTCAGCAGCACGGTGCAGAGCAGCAGGAGTGCCGTCAGCGGGGTCGGGTGGACCAGCCCCAGCAGGACCGCGGCCCCGCCCAGCGTCGCCGGGGCCAGCGCACGGAGCAGCAGTTGCTCCCGGCCCAGCACCAGCAGCACGCAGGAGCTGCCGAGGTAGACCGCCTGGCCGCCGCAGAAGAGCAGCACCCCGCCGCTGTGGTGGCCGGCCGCCAGCACGCCGACCAGGGCGCCGAGCATCCCCAACCCGGTCCCCACCAGGGCACCGCGCAGCAGGCAGCGTCCGCCGGAGCGGCGCAGGCCACGGCCCAGCCTGGCATGGGTGCGGTGCGCCAGCGCCTGGTTCCAGGCCCAGTTGAACAGGACCGACAGGGCCAGCGCAAAGGTTCCGTGCGGCAGGCCGCCGGCGTCCGGCGGGCCCTTGAGCATCGGGGCGCCCAGCGGAAAGGCCAGGCCGGGCAGGGCGTAGAGGCAGCCGCGCAGCACGCTGGTGGACAGCGGGGCGTGCCACGGCGACACGGCCGCCTCGGGTTCCGGATAACTGCGCGGGGTCTCCGCGTACAGGTCCTCGGCGAGCTCGAAGGCGTCCGATCTGCCGTAGCGGCGCTGGACCTGACGGTCAGTCACCCCCTCGGCCTCGATGGCGGCGGCCACCTCGAAAGGGTGCACTGCGGCCGCTGCGACGCTCCCGAAGCGCAGCGCCGCCTCCGCCGCCGGGTCCAGCGGTCCGACCGGCCTCGGCAGCGGCTCCGGCAGTGGGCTGAGCCGCAGGCCCGGCCGCAACTCCAGGACGGCGCTCATGCGGTGGCCGCCATCCGGGAGCGCATCGGCGTCGGGTCGCCGGCCGGTGACCAGAGCCGGGTCGGATCCTCCAGCAGTGCCTCGTAGACGGTGCGGAAGGTCGCCACCGTCCGGCCCAGGGTGAACTGTTCGATGACCCGGGCCCGGGCGGCGTCGCCCAGTTCCTGCCGGCGCCGCTGGTCCCGGAGCAGGCCGACGGCGGCCCGCGCCATCGCCTCGGGATCCCTGGGCGGGACCACCAGGCCGGTGTCGGCGACGGCCTCGCGCACCCCGCCGACATCCGTGGAGACGGTGGCCCGGCCGCAGGCCATCGCCTCGATCAGGCTGAACGGGAAGCCTTCGGAGATGCTGGACAGCATCACCACGCTGCTGGCCGCGTAGGCGTGCCGGACCGTGTCGATCCGCCCCTCGAAGGTCACCGCGGCGGCGACCCCGAGCTCCGCCGCCAGCGCCCGGCAGCGCTCCAGATAGGCTTCACCGCCGGCCGGGGGCGCTCCGAAGAGGCGCAGCGCGGCATTCGGAATCTCCGCCCTGACCAGGGCGAAGGCCTGGATCAGGGTCTCCAGGTCCTTGATCGGGTCGACCCGGCCGGCCCAGCTGAGCGTCGGCGCCTCGGGTTCCGGTCCGGCATAGGGGAAGAGCTCCGGATCGACCCCGTTGTAGACGGTGCGGATCCGCTGCGGATCGCAGCCCCCGCGCTCCTCCCAGCGGCGGTTGTAGCGGTTGCACGGAGTGATCAGATCGGCGCCGCGGTAGCCCTCGGTGGCCAGCAGCCGGAAGAAGCCCAGGATGAGCGCCTTGACCGGCCAGCGGTACGGCGCCGAGCGGTAGCTGAGATAGCGTTCCCGCAGGTAGATACCGTGTTCCGAGAGCAACAGCGGAACCCCGTGGAAGCGCCGGGCGGTGAGCCCGGGCAGTACCGCGAGACCGCCGGTGACCGCGTGCGCCACACCCCGGCTGGGCGGCTGCACGGTCAGCGGCCGCAGCGCGTGCTCCAGCAGGTCGGTGGCCTCCAGCGCGTCCTGGACCGTGGGCCGGGAGGCGTGGGTCGCCAGGAAGGGCCGCTGCCAGAGCTTCTGCAGCGAGCGCAGCGCGCCCTCGGTGCGCAGCGCCGCCGTGAGCGAGCCGCCGGTGAGGGCGAACTCGGCCAGCTCGTACAGCTCGTCGGCGAAGTACTTCTCGAAGTCCTGGTCCAGCAGCGACAGCAGGAAGCGTTCGTACCCGGCCAGGAAGCGGCGCAGGTCACGGCCGCGCGGCGCGGAACCACCGGGGGTGCGCCCCCACAGCGGTACCGAGCTGACCGAGGCGACCTGCGGTGGCAGCGTCCAGACCTGGGGCTCGCGTCCGCTCCCGGTGATGCCCAGCACATGGAAGCGCACATCGGGCATGCCCTGGACGAGCTGGTCGCACCAGACGCTCACCCCGCCGTGTACATAGGGATAGGTGCCCTCGGTGAGGAGGGTTACTTCCACTGGTCCGTGCATGTCCCTGCGTTCCCCCTGCTCCAGATGTTCGCGGCGCGGCGTGTCCGGGGCCCGTGGTGTCGGAGGGGCCCCGGACGCGGTCCGGTCAGATGCTGCGGTCCTCGGTCAGAGCAGGGCGCCGACCAGCTTGGCGACCCCGGCGACCGTCAGCGGCACCAGGTTCTTCACCCCGTTGGGCACGACCGGCGTGGTGCTGGAGGTGGGCGGCGTGCTGGAGCCGGCGCTCGGGCTGCTGCTCGGGCTGCTGCTGGGCGTCGTGGCCGCGCCGGCCGCCGGCGCCGCGGGAGTCCCGGCGGCGTTCAGCTTGAGCGTGACATTCCCCTGCAGCAGACCCGGGCTGACCCAGCCGGAGAGCTCCCCGGCGTAGGCGCTGCCGAAGGCGCTGGTGCCCAGCAGCTGCTGCTGCACCGTGCCGGTGGGCACGGTGACCTGGGCGGCGACACCGCTGGGAGCGGTGACCGTGACCGTGCTGCCGACGCGGTAGCCGCTGGCGGTCCCGGCGGTGACCGCCGCCTGCCAGGCGGTGCGCTGCTTGAGCTCGGCGCCGATGGCGGACTCGCGCAGGTTGACGATCGGCGCGTTGGCGGCGAAGAGGTTGGCGTAGCTGTCGAAGATCTGGTTCAGCACCGGGTAGAGGATCCGGTCCTCGGCCAGGTTGGACTGGTGCGCGTAGGTCGGCAGCGGGCTGTTGTCGATGATGTGCCCGAGGTCGATCCGCGCCTCCAGCGGCGCGATGTAGCTGCTGTACCCGGTGGACTCGTCCAGCGGCGCGGGCAGGCAGGTGCTGGTGGCCGGGTTGGCGGTGCACAGTCCACTGCCGCCCTGCGCGGTGCTGGTGTAGAGCCAGTTGTACTCGTCCACCTCGTCATTGGTGTGACCGGCGTTGTAGTACACGTTCATCGGGTAGCGCGGCACCGTCAGCGCCGACCCCACCGCTCGCTGGTTCGCCTCGCGGGAGTGGTCGCTGCCGGTCCACTTGACCCCGGCGGCGGCCAGCGCGGGCGCCAGGTTCGGGTTGTCCACCGGCTGCTGCGGCAGCGTCGCCAGACCCGAGTGCTCGCCGGTGACCAGCTCGGTGTTGTCCGTGCTGAAGCCGTGGCTGGCGGCCCACTGCTGGTTCTGGGTGATCGCCGTCTGGATGGTCGCCTTGCTCACCCAGGCGGTGCTGCCGTCGGCGTTGGTGGTGCAGGACCACGGCACCGTGGCGGTGTTCTGGACGCAGCCCAGGAAGGGGTGGTCGTAGGTGTGGTTCACCCAGCGGAACGAGGACTTGGCCGCCGTCAGCGCGGTCAGCAGCGGGTCCGATCCGGTCGCGGCGACCTGCTCGTCGCTGCCCCCGCCGTTGAACAGGAAGTCGAAGGTGAAGTTGTGCGCCTGCTCCCACTGCTGGGCGTAGGTGACGTCGGCAGGGGTCATCCGGATGGTGGACTCGGCCGGGGTGCCGCTGCAGGCCGAAGCGGCGTCACCCGGCGTGCACTTGGCAGTGGAGCTCCAGCGGTCGTCCGGCAGGAACACGTCGTCGATGTGCTGCTCGTAGTAGTTGCGGTCGTAGCCGAGGTGGATGCCCTGGGTCATCCAGTCGACGATGCCGCGGGCGAGCAGCCGGTACTGCTCCTGGTACTGGTTGTAGGCGAAGGTCAGCACCAGTTCGGAGACGCCGCCGTGGTCGTACTCGCCCGCCAGTACACCCTGCGAGCTGCTGCCCGGGATCGGGGCGGTGGCCAGCGGGGTGAAGGTCGCCCCGGCCGCCTGGGTGGCCAGCGGGGTGGCCAGGTAGCCGTAGCTCTCGGTCACGGTGGGGTCGTTGTCCTCGAACGGCAGCGTCCCCTTGAGGTACTTGAACGGCCCGGCCAGCCCGGCCGCCGTGACCGTCCCGGTGGTGCCGTCCAGCGAGCCGATGTAGCCGGGATCGGCGGCGTAGTTGAGCCCGACGGCCGGCTGGGCGTAGGTGTAGGCGTCGACCTGGCGGACCCCGAAGGTCTGCTCGTAGCTGGTCAGTGCCGCCATCTCGGCCGAACCGGCCGCGAAGGGGGCGTTGTTGGGCAGCACCACGGCCTGGAACTTGCCCTCGGCCTGGCCGTTGGCGGTGCCGCTGAGGAAGGCGGCGTTGATCGTCGGCCGGTTGCTGTCCGCGAGCTTCACCACCGTGTAGGGAGTGCCGGAGATGTCCATCTCGTTCATGATCGCGGCGGTGGCCGGCCCGCCGTCGTCCACGACCAGCACTCTGAGGTCGATGCGCTGCGCGGCGGTCGCCGCATGTGCTCCGGCGGCCGGTGCCACGGCTGCCAGCAGTCCCGCCGCGGTGAACGCGGCGGCCCAACGGGTCCTACGACCCATGATGTCCCCTCCAGAGGCACCCCACGTCCGAGTGGGCATGCCGAAGTACGGATGTGGCGCGATACCCCGCGCCTCAATGGAATGAAGTGGCCCCCGACACTCAAGGAAGTCGCCCCGTCGCCCCCACGACTGTCCGCGCCCGCATACGCCCAGCCCCCGTCCGCCGTCACTGCTCGTACTGCCGTGACTGCGGTGCGTGGCGTTGCGTTCATATGCTAGAAGCCCGGACGCGGCGGCTGCGACCCTTACCGGCGAGTGCGGACCAAAGCTCACCCTTGCGGGTTCATCTCCAGCCAGCTGTTCGGTTTCACTCACCCGCAAGGGGGGTGCTGTCAGTGGCAGCTCCTACGCTGACCCCATGACCGAAGCCACCTCACCCGCCGGCGTCCTCACCCTCAGCGCGGACCAGGCCCGCCGCATCGCCCTGCGCGCCCAGGGCCTGCTCGGCGCCCCCGACCGGCGCGGCGGGGTGCGCGGCGTGCTGCGCCACCTGGGCGCGGTGCAGCTGGACACCATCTCGGTGCTGGCCCGCTCGCACGAGCTGGTCCCGTACGCCCGCCTGGGCGCCGTGGGGCGCGCCGGCGTCGAGGCGGCCTACTGGGGCGGCGGCACCTCCTTCGAGTACTGGTCCCATGCCGCCTGCGTACTGCCGGTCGAGGAGTGGCCGCTGTTCGCCTTCCGCCGCCGGGCCTTCCTGGCCCGGGGCCACCGCTGGCACCGGATGGAGGACGCCGAGCGCTCCTGCGCCGAGGTGCTGGCCAGGCTGAGCGCGGACGGGCCGCTGACCTCGACCGAGCTCGGCGGCGCCAGGAAGGGCGGCGAGTGGTGGGACTGGTCCGAGACCAAGATCGCGGTGGAGTGGCTGCTGGACACCGGGCGGGTGGTCTGCACCGAGCGCCGCAGCTGGAAGCGGGTCTACGACCTGGCCGAGCGCGCCGTCCCCGCTGAGCTGCTCGACTCGGATCCCGACGACGCCGCCTGCGTACGGCAGTTGGTGCGCCAGTCGGGCGCCGCACTGGGGGTCGCCACCGTCAAGGACCTCAGTGACTACCACCGGCTGAAGGTCGATCAGGTCGCCGCCGCGCTGCCCGACAGCGGTCTGCTCCCGGTGCTGGTCGAGGGCTGGGGCCGGGGCGGGACCGCAGCGACGGCCTGGGCCGATCCGGCCGCACTGGACTCCGAACCGCGCGGCCGGCACCGCACCACGCTGCTGTCCCCCTTCGACTCGCTGGTCTGGGACCGGGCCCGCACCGAGCGGATCTTCGGCCTCAGCCACCGTCTGGAGGCCTACACCCCGAAGGAGAAGCGGCAGTACGGATACTTCGCCATGCCGCTGCTGGCCGGGGGCCGGCTCGTCGGCCGGGTCGATCCGGCGCGCGAGGGACGGACTCTGATCGCCCGTCAGGTCACACTGGACTCGGCGAAGGCACTCCCGGCGCTGGCCGGGGCGCTGCGCGAGGCCGCCGAGTGGGTCGGCTGCGACGCGGTCAGGGTGGAGCGGCTGGACGACGAGTCCCTGCGCACCCCGCTGGAGAAACTGCTGCTCCAGTAGGCGTTGCCGGCCGCGGTCAGCCTATCTCCAGGATCTTCTCCCGCATCGCGTAGACCACCGCCTCCATCCTGGAGTGCAGCTGCAGCTTCTCCAGGATGTTGCGGACGTGGTTCTTCACGGTGTTCTCGCTGATGAAGAGCTGCTTGGCGATGTCGCGGTTGTTCAGCCCGGTGGCCACCAGCTTGAGCACCTCCAACTCCCGGTCGGTCAACCGCGGCGCGGGCACCAGCCTGCGGTCGTCGGTGCGCTGCTGGATCATCGACTTGAACTCGGTCAGCAGCTTCGCCGCCATCGACGGACTGATCTGCGACTGCCCGTCCGCGACCGCCCGGATGGCGGTCGCGACCTCGTCGGTGGAGATCTCCTTGAGCAGGTAACCGGTGGCCCCGGCCTTGATCGCCTCGTAGAGGTCGGCCTCCTCGTCGCTGATCGTCAACATGATGATCTTGGTGCTGGGGGCCACCTCCTTGATCGAGGTGCAGGCCTCGATACCGCTGCGCCGCGGCATCCTGACATCCATCAGGATGATGTCCGGCAGCAGGTCGGCGGCCTTCTCCACGGCCTCGGCCCCGTCCCCGGCCTCACCGACGACCTGGATGTCCTCCTCCTGGGCGAGGACGATCTCCAGGCCGCGCCGGAAGAGTGCGTGGTCGTCCACGACCAGGACCCTGATCGGCTCGGCGGCACGCCGCGGCTCGTCGAGCTCCCGGTCGTCGCCGCGCCGCTCGTCCCATCGCTCCGCCATCCGGTACTCCCCCTCGGCTGGTGGCTGTTGCCGCCATGATTCCACGCTCCGGCCGCCGTGCGATCATTCCGCAGGCCAGCATTGGCTCGGACGAGTGACTCCGGGCGCGCCGCAGGGGCGCGGCAACGATTGCCGCGCCCCTGCCGCGCCCCTGCTTCGGGCGCCGGATCGCTGCCGGAGTCCTACTCCGGCCCCTCCAGCTTGAGATGGATGACGCCGTAGTCGTAGCCGTGCCGGCGGTAGACCACGCTCGGCTGCATGGTGTCGGTGTCCATGAAGAGGAAGAAGTCGTGGCCGACCAGCTCCATCTCGTAGAACGCCTGGTCGAGCGCCATCGGCACGGCCGCGTGGGTCTTCTCCCGGACGATCAGCGGACCGTCGCCCTCGATCTCCAGCGAACCGATCTTCGTCTTCGCCGCCGGCGCCGCGATCTGCTCCGGGGTGGCCACGTCGGGAGCGGTCGAGAGCCGCGCCGTGGCCTCGGCCACGCTCATCGGCGAGCGCGGTCCCTTGTGCACCCGCCGCCGGTCGGCGACCTTGCGCAGTTGGGCGTCCAGCTTGGCGGAGGCCAGGTCGAGCGCGGCGTACGGGTCGGGGGCGCATGCCTCGGCCCGGATCACCGGTCCCCGGCTGTGCAGCGTGATCTCCACGCGCTCGGAGCGCTCCGCCTGGCGGGGGTTGCGCTCCTTGGAGAGCTCCACGTCCAGGCTGATCACCTTGCCGTCGAGCTTCTGGATGTGCTCCAGCTTCTCGCTCACGTGCTTGCGGAACCGCTCGGGCACCTCGGTCTTCCGACCCTTGACGACGATGTCCACGCAGAACTCCGATCCCTTGCACTGTCGCCGGTCGGACCCTCAAGGTCCGCGCGGCCCATCGAGTACGCAGCACCGCCCGCTCGGGATGGGCGGAACCGCCCCTCACATCCCTTCCTCCCCACTGGGGACGGTTGAAACCCCATGGAACAACGGTTCCGGGGATTCCGCCCGCCCGCTGCCGGGAGGATGCGGTGCGATCGGGGCGACCAGAGGGCACCGGCACCGGCCGGAACCTCCTGAGCACCCAAAATCGCGGCAGTACGGGGCCTTGTACAGCCCTCGCGTCAGTCCTACCCCCGTACGGATGAACTCACGGTAAAACTCCGCGGCCCTTTCCGTCGCTGCAGCATCCTGTTGTCCCCGCTCTGCGGAGTCCGACCCCCCGTCCCGCGACCGTCCCGCGATCCGCCGTCGACGCCCGGAGGACCCCCGTGACCAGTGCGTCCGTCCGCCTCTTCGATGCCGCCCTGGACCTGCTCGTCCCGGCCCAGTGCGTGGGCTGCGGCCTGCAGCACGCCCAGCTCTGCACCGCCTGCCGGGAGGAGCTCGATCGAGCGCGGCCGCGCGCCGCGCGCCCCCACGCCGCGCCGCCCGGGCTACCGGAGGTGTATGCAGCAACCACCTACGAGGGGGCGGCCCGGCAGATCCTGCTGGCGCACAAGGAGCGCGGAGCGCTGCGGCTCGCCCAACCCCTGGGCGGCGCACTCGCCCGCGCGGTACGCGCCGCCGTACCGACCGGCGGCACCCGGGGCGCGCCACTGCTGCTGGTCCCGATGCCGTCGGCGCCGTCGACCGTACGGGCCCGCGGCCACGATCCGACCCGCAGGCTCACCCTGGCGGCCACCCGCGCCCTACGGCGTGCGGGCGTCCCCGCCAGACTGCTGGCCGTACTGCGCCAGCAGCGGGCCGTGGCCGACCAGTCCGAACTGGGCGCGGCGGAACGGCTGCGCAATCTGAGCGGCGCACTCGCCGTGCCGCGACACCGGCGCGGACTCCTCGACCACGGCCGGATCGTCCTGGTCGACGATCTGGTCACCACCGGCGCAACCCTGGCCGAGGGCGCCCGCGCCCTGGCCGAGGCAGGCGGGGACGTCCTGGCGGCGGCGGTCGTCGCCACGACGGTCCGCAGGGACGGGGGCGGCCGACCCGGGTCCGGTCAGCCCGGGTAGCTCGGCATGGGGCCGAGCGCCGAACTGCTCCCCGTCGTGAGGAACTCCCAGCCGCCCTTCTCCCAGCGGTAGACCTTGCCCCTCTCGCCGACCGCGGAGGTCCCGCTCGCGTCCCGCAGGTACGGCGCCTTCACGCCGGTCCCCAGCGTGCTCGGATCCTGCTGGAGCGCGCTGATGCTGTTCATCCCGTCGGCGGACGAGGGCGCCTGCACACCCGGCATGACGGCGGAGGAGCCGTCGATCTCCCAGACCGAAGGGGCCTTGCCGGTCGTGGTCTGCTGGCCGAGCACGATGATGCTGTCGCCGTCGTTCCAGGACAGCGATGTGACGCTGGTCAGGTCGCTCCCCGGCATGATCGGGTGCAGCCCGGCGATGGTGAGTTCCGGCGAACCGCTGGTGGTGGCGCGCTGGACCCGGCCGACCTGGACCGAGATGGTGCCGGCGTCGTCCACGGCCAGAGCGATCCTGGCCCCGTCCTGTGCGACCTTGGCGTTGATGACCCGACCCTTCAGCCCGTCCACAACGACCGGGACGACCTTCCCCGTCTGGCCGGAGACGGCGCCGATCCCCTGGCCCGCAGGGTCGGTGCTGACCGTCCACAGCGTGCCGAGGCTGTCCCAGCTCAACGATCCGAACCCGACGCTGTCGGTGCTCGCCGCATGGGTGGGGGCCGTTGTGCTGGTCAGCGTACTGAGATAGAGGGACTTCTGATCGTTCGACAGCACCGCGGTCCTGCCGCTGAGGTCGGGAGCCACGGCGAAGCCGCCGATAGACTTGACGGTGGCGGGTGCGAGCAGCCCGGTCACCTGCTGTCCGCCTCCGGAGCCGCGACTGGCGGCGTCAAGGCTGGCAAGGTGTCCGGCCGCGTCCACGAAGTACATGGTCGGCGCCCCGGTCGCCGACTGGACAGGCGAGTAGGAACTGCTCCCCAGCGAGTCGCAGGACTGCGTGGAACCGTCACCTTCGTACAGGCTCACCTTGGTGATCTGCTGGCCCGCCTCCTTGGCCTGCTGGGTCGAGACCTGGGCCAGGGTGAAGTAGAGCTGCGCGGCCATCCGCTCACAGGTCTGCAACCCGCCCGCCACCGCCTTCTTGAGCCGCACGGACGCGGTGCCGTCAGCGGAGACCTGCACCGCGGGCGCGGAGGCGGCCAGCGTGGTGCCGCTCGGGAACCCGGGCTGCACCGCCGGGGCCAGCCACGAACTAGGTCCGCTCAGCAGGATGTTCGCGGCCTCGGTCAACGGGTCGACATGGCTGCGCACATAGACCGGATCGGCCGCCAGCGGCGTCTGCGTCCCGCTCGGGGACTGGCCGGCGATCGGGAAGTAGACGTTGACGGACTCGTATATCCGTTGGAAGTCCTCCTTCTTGAGCACCAGCCCGTTCGGCAGACTGTCGATCCGCCACCCGCTGGGGCCCTTGGTGAAGGTGTAGTCCTCTTCGAACGGAACGTTGTTGACGGGCTTGAAGGCGTGCCGTGCGTCCAGCGTTGCGACCTGTTTGCCGGTGACCCGCATGACGACCTTCTTGGAAGTGGAAGCGTCGTTGATCTCCGTCATCTTCAGACCGTCCAGAACGGTCGCGCTCTGCTCCGGGTTCCAGGTCTTGTCGGCGCTCTGGGACAGGAACTGCTTGGCAGTGGCGTATCCGGACTCGTCGGACACCAGGTCGTCGAAGAAGCCCGACAGCAGTTGATCCGGCAGACTCCCCGCCTTCGGCGGCTCGGCCACGACCACCACCTGCTGGGCGTCGTTCTGGCTGGTGCTCAGCCGTGGCGGGGTGCCGCTGTCCGGCATCGCGGCGCAGCCTGCGAGCAGTAGCGCGGAGCCGAGCACCCCCAGGAAGCGGACGTCACGCCTCATCGTCATCCGTTCCCTCATCGCGCCCTTCCTTGGACACCACGATCTGCGCACCGGTGACGCCGTACCCCGACGAGGCCCGGACGTCGGCGGGATTGCTCGGCGGCAGCGCCGCACGTCCGGCGACCTCGGGGATCACGGAACCGTATCCCAGCACTCCGCCGAGACCGGAACCGAGTCCCGTGCCCAGCACCGCCCCGCCGCGCGGGCCGGGAACCTCCTCCGCGGACGTGGCCGTACCGACCCGCGAGGCGCGCATGTACGGCATGCCCGGCACGGCCAGACCCCGGTTGCCCAGGGAGTCCGCCGGTTCGAGCGGGATCGGGGACCGCAGGATCTCGGCACCCGCGTTGCGGGGAACCGTCAGCCGGAACTGCGAACCGCCGCCCGGCTCGCCCCAGGCGTGCAGCCAACCGCCGTGCAGCGCCGCGTCCTCCAGGGCGATCGAGAGGCCGAGGCCGGTGCCGCCGGTGGTGCGCGCCCGCGCCGGGTCGGCCCGCCAGAACCGGTTGAACACCCGGGACGCCTCACCGGGCTTCAGACCGATCCCGTGGTCCCGCACCGCCACGGCGACGGCACCGTCACCTGCGGCCAGGATCACCTCGATGTCATTGCCCTCACCGTGCTCCAGTGCGTTCACCACCAGGTTGCGCAGCACCCGCTCGATCCGGCGCGGGTCGACCTCGGCCACCACCGGCTCGTCGGCGCCATGCACCACCACGGCGCTGCCCTTGGTCCTGGCCAGCGGCTCGGCGGCGTCGATCACCCGGCCGACCACCTCGCGCAGGTCCGCGGGCTCGGCATCGAGGATCGCCGCGCCCGCGTCGAACCGGCTGATCTCCAGCAGGTCCGCGAGCAGCGACTCGAACCGGTCCAACTGGTTCTGCAGCAGCTCGGCGGAGCGCTCCGCCGCGGGATCACCGAAGTCGTCACGCGACTCGTACAGCAGGTCGGCGGCCATGCGAACGGTGGTGAGCGGGGTGCGCAGTTCGTGGGAGACGTCCGAGACGAAGCGGCGCTGCACCCGGGAGAGCTCCTCCAACTGCCGGATCTGCGTCTGCAGCGCAGCGCCCATCCGGTTGAAGGACTCACCGAGGCGGGCGATGTCATCCGTTCCGGAGACCTTCATCCGCTCGTCCAGCCGCCCGTCGGCGAGTCGCTCGGAGATCTCGGCGGCCATCCGCACCGGGGTGACCACCTGACGGACCACCAGCCAGGAGATGGCACCCAGCAGGACCACCACGAAGATCCCGGCCGTGGCCAGCGTGGTGCCCACCAGGTTCAGCGTGGAACTCTCCAGCGTGAAGGGGAAGACGTAGTAGAGCTGGTAGGGCTGCTGGCCCGCTCCGGTGGTCTCCAGCGTCTGCCCGACCACCAGGCCGGACTCGGGGGACTTGTTGGCGGAGTCCGTGTAGTAGATCGTCGTGTACTCGGCCTGGTAGGCGCTCGAACCGCTCACGCTGTCCCGGAAGGTCGAGCTGATGGTCCGGTCCGGGTCCACACCTCCCGCCTGCCGGGGCGTCTGGGAGCTGGCGGCCTGCGGGGGCGTGGGCTGGCTCTCGTCAGGCACCATCCCGATCACCATGTACTGGCCCGCGCCGCTGGTGGCGAGAAAGCTGACCTGCTGCGACAGCAGGGTCCCCATGTCCAGTCCGCCGTCGGCGCCGGTGGCCGCGGTCTGTCCGGCTCCATTGGTCGACTGGGTGTGCTGCTGCGACAGGCTGGCGTAGAGGGAGGTCTGGTTCTTCTGGGCGGCCGTGAACCCGGCCTCCGCCTGGGTGACCGCAGCCTGGTCCTTGGCATTGAGCAGGCCGTTCCGGACCGTCTTCATGACGACCAGGCCCAGCATCAGGACCGCGCCGAGGGACAGCACCAGGGTGATCGCGACCACCCGCACCTGGATGGAACGCTGGTAGAGCGCGGTCATCCGCCGGTACGGACGCCGCAGCCGCCGCCCGAGCAGCGACAGCAGCGACTTGGTACCGGCGAAGGTGCCTATCCGGTGCGCCCGGGCGGATGCCGCCGGGTGCGAGGACAGCGCATCGTCCGGGTTGGGCGCAGGAACGCCCTGCAGCTCAGGAGGAGTCGACCGCCCGCCGTCCGGCCCGGGCGCGACGGGGGTCCGACCGCTCATCTCAACTCGGTCCCGCCTTGTAACCGACGCCGCGCACGGTCACCACGATCTCCGGACGCTCCGGGTCCCGCTCGATCTTGGAGCGCAGGCGCTGCACATGGACGTTGACCAGCCGGGTGTCGGCAGCGTGGCGGTAGCCCCACACCTGCTCCAGCAGCACCTCGCGGGTGAACACCTGCCACGGCTTGCGGGCCAGCGCCACCAGGAGGTCGAACTCCAGCGGCGTGAGCGGGATGCTCCGCCCGTCCCGCTTCACGGAGTGGCCGGCCACGTCGATCGTCAGATCGCCGATCGCCAGCTGCTCGGGGCTCGGCTCCTCGGCCCGACGCAGGCGGGCCCGGACCCGGGCCACCAGCTCCTTGGGCTTGAAGGGCTTGGTCATGTAGTCATCCGCACCGGACTCGAGCCCGACCACCACATCCACGGTGTCGGTCTTGGCGGTGAGCATGACGATCGGCACACCCGACTCGGCGCGGATCTGACGACAGACGTCGATTCCGTCCCGGCCGGGCAACATCAGGTCGAGGAGCACCAGGTCGGGCTTCACCTCGCGGAAAACAGCCAGAGCCTTGTCGCCGTCCGCGACAAAAGAAGGCTCAAAACCCTCCCCGCGCAGCACGATGCCAAGCATCTCAGCCAGAGCAGTGTCGTCATCGACGATCAAGACGCGTCCCTTCATGGTTCCCATGGTCTCATTACGGAAACGTGACCTGGGGCACAGTCGGCAGAGACTTCCGCCACTCGTTCGACTTTCCTGGGCTTACTTGCGCCATTTTCGGTACAAATCGGACAGAGTGTCATCTCACATCCGACTCGTGCTGCTGCAGCACACGGCCGTGTCGCGAACCCCGGCACCGCCGATGTGGCTCAAAGTGATCTCTCCCCGGGAGACGCCGAGCCCGAGCCGTCGATGCCTTGGAAACCGGGGGCGCCGACATGACACGATGTGCGCTACTCGTTGCCACGCTGCGCCGACGGCTCCGGGACGGCACCACCAGGGCATCACGACAGAGACGGACCAACGACGCATGACCGACACCCCGAGCCGACGCCCCGCGGAACCCTCGGCTCCCGAGTCGGCCGACACGCCGGTCAACCAGGTCGACGCGGTTGACGCGGTCGACCACGGCAC
This sequence comes from Streptacidiphilus jeojiensis, assembly GCF_042510965.1. NCBI lineage: Bacteria > Bacillati > Actinomycetota > Actinomycetes > Kitasatosporales > Streptomycetaceae > Streptacidiphilus > Streptacidiphilus jeojiensis. The sequence goes on along the minus strand of NZ_JBEUKS010000022.1, from coordinate 2,007 downwards.
CCCGGCGGGTGAGGCGACGAAGGCAGGGGCCGGGACGAGGGCGGGGGCGGGGGCGGAATCGGCAGCGGAGCCTGCGTCTGCGTCTGCGTCTGCGTCGGGGACGACGGCCAGGCCCTCGATTCCGGTGCAGACCGGAGCGACAGGGCAGCCGCCCCGCCGCGCGTACGCCCGTACCGACGCCGACAGGGGTGCCAACGCGGGGCCGGCCTGGTCTCCGGCATCCGCCTGGGGCCAGGTCCCGCCTGCACCGGTGCACGGTTGGGTCTGGTCGGGAAGCTGGATCCCCAAGCCGGGCATCGTGCCGCTGCGCCCGCTCGGCCTCGGTGAGATCCTCAGCGGCGCGATCGCACTGCTCACGCGCTACTGGCGAACCGTACTGACGGTCTCCGCAGCGGTGGCCGCACTGTCCCAGCTCATGGTCGCCCTCGTCACGGCATTCGTCCCGATCCCCTCCGACAACATCGACCTGACGCTGTCGAGCACCGGCGACCCTTCCGCCGATCTGCATCGCGCTCTGGTGAACCTCGCCGACATCGCCCCCCACGGTGCAGCCACCGGGGCCATCGGCCTGTTCGCGGGAACCCTCGCCACGGCCGGCCTGGCCACCGTGGCGAGCAAGGCCGTCATGGGCAAGCCCGCCTCCGCGGCCGAGGCGTGGCGCGCCGTGGGCTCCCGGCTACCGTCCCTCATCGGACTCGCACTCGTCACCACCTGCGCCACCTTCGGCACCCTGGCTGCCTCCGCCGCGCCCTGCCTGATCGCCAACGCCGCCCACAGCTCCGACGCCACCGTCTCGGCAAGCGCCCTGCTCCTGCTCCCCGGGTCGGCCGTCGCCCTGTGGCTCACCATCTCCATGGGCCTGGCGGCACCGGCACTGGTCCTCGAACGCCAGGGCATCCGAGCGGCACTGAGCAGGTCCTTCCGACTGGTACGCGGTGCCTGGTGGCGCGTCTTCGGCGTCACGCTGATCGTCGCCATCCTCACCGCCATCGTGAGTGGGCTCATCGCCCTACCGTTCACCGAGGCGGATCTCATCGCCAACGGCAACGGATCCGACGGCACGGCGGTCTCGTCCCTGCTGCTCGGTGCCATCGGCGGATTCATCGCCGGCGCGGTGACCCTCCCAATCAGTGCCGGCAGTTCCGCGCTCCTCTACATCGACCAACGAATCCGCCGCGAAGCCCTCGACCTCGAACTCGCCGCAGCCGTCGGCATCCCCAACTACGGCCACTGAGACGAAGGGCGGCAGCGGGCCGCGGACGCACCGATCCCAGTGCGTTGGTTGGGGGTGATGCGGGGTCTGTTTGGCTGCCGAGCCCCCGTCTTGTGGCCGGGTGATCGGTGTGTGTTCGCTCCCGGTGATCCGCCATCACTTCCATGGGGCGCGTTGGTGTGTTGGTGGCTGGGGTGGCTCGCTCCGCTCGCGGCCAACTACGAGGAGCCGGGGGGTGGGTAGGGCTCCGTTGCCGGGAGGCGGGTGGGCGCGGGGCGGTGCAGAAACGTTCCTGCCGAGGTGTCAACGGGCCTTGGACTGAACCGGGGTCACTTTCGGGACAAGGTGTCACTCGATCATGCCGTAATGCCCCATTTGACCCGGTCTTGGCGTACCACGAGTGACCCGACGTCCCGGAATCGACCCCGGTTCGCGCGAGACCCGGCCGCAGAACCGTTTCTGCACCCCGCCCCCCGACGCTCTGCCCGGCAACGGCGCCCAGGACCGGCCCCGCTCCCCCGCTGTAGTTGGCCCGCGAGGCGAAGCCGAGCAACAGCAACAAGCCACGGACGCGCCATTCGGCATCGGTGGCGCCATGTAAGCCACCTGCAGTAGCCGCCAGCCCGTGGTGGCGGCCGGCCTCCCCCACCGCACTGGTGCGGGAATGCAGAGAAGCCCCCTGACCGGTGGTCAGGGGGCTTTCTGTTAATGGTTGTTCGGCGGCGTCCTACTCTCCCACAGGGTCCCCCCTGCAGTACCATCGGCGCTGTGAGGCTTAGCTTCCGGGTTCGGGA
>NZ_JBEUKS010000021.1:0-158868 GCF_042510965.1 Streptacidiphilus jeojiensis | reverse complement strand
GGCCCGTGCCGCGGCGGCCGGCCGGGCCGCCGCGGGCCGCCGGGGCGCTCCCGGCCTGGGGGGTGATCCTGCTGGCCGCCACGGCCACCACCACCGGGCTGGCCGCACTCGACCTGGGTTTCGGCGCCGTGCTCGGCGCGGTCGCCCTGATCGTCTGCTACGTCCTGCTGCTGCGCCGCACCGTGTACCTGAAGGCCGGCCCGCCGCGCCCGGTGCGGCGGCTGTACCTGGCCGGCTCGCTGCTGCTGGTGGCCGGCTCCTTCTGCGCCGCCCAGGCCTGCATGCTCGTGCTGGGCACCCAGGGGCGGGGCTCGATCGACTCCCAGCAGCTGGAGACCGGCAGCCACGGCACCGCCTACTACCAGTGCTCGGTGCTCACCCCGGACGGCGACATCGAGGAGCTGCGCTTCGCCGGCCCCTGCCCGGCGCCCGACGGCACCCCGGAGACGATGGTGTACCTGCGCGGCGGCGGGCTGCTCCGGCCGCTGCTGGGCGGCAAGGCCCAGTTGGAGGCGCCCGCGGCGATCTGGTCCGCGGCCAACCTGCTGGGGCTGGGCTCGCTGCTGGGCGCCGCCGTGCTGACGCTGCGGGACGCCCGCCGGCCGGGCTAGCGGCCCGGCCGGCCGGCCCGCCTCCACTCGACGTACCGACCCGACTCGCGGACCAGGCCGTTCATGAACCAGAGCACCACCAGGGTGTCGTCGCCCCAGCCGATGACCGGGATGAAGTCGGGGATCGCGTCGATGGGACTGATCACGTACACCGCCATCAGCAGGAAGAAGCCGTAGAGCCGACCCGGCGTCAGACCCGGGTAGCGGCCGAAGGTCACGTCCTTGACCAGCAGCGGCGCGGCGGCCAGCCGGCGAACCAGCCCGGGCGAGCCGGGACGTCGGGTCTCCCGGTACAGACCCCAGGCGAAGCGGCCGACGGACATCCGGTCCAGGTGCCGTCGCTTGGCGGCGGGCAGGGCAGCGGCCTTCTTCATGGTTCCCTCGCAGCGGCAGGAGCGGGGTTGCTGCGCTGCTCCTACCCGCTGCGGCGGCGACCACCCCCGCTCCGGTCAGTGCCGCAGCGCGGCGCCGACCTCCGCGGTGACCGTCCCGCTCAGGGCGCGGTTGCTGTGCACCGTTCCGGTGCCGGTGCCCCCGGCCGCGACGTTGTCGATGTTCAGCACTCCGGCGTCCAGCAGATTCCCGCCGCTGTCGCGGAAGTTGACGGTCACGGTGTAGTCGTGGGCGCTGGAGTCGCTGTTCTTGACGGTGACCTCGACGGCGGTCCTCCCGTCCGATCCGGTGCTGGGGGAGCCGAGCGAGACGTCACCCTTGGCGTCGACGCCGTCCTTGACCCGGGCCAGCGCCGAGGACGCCGCCGCCGAGGCCGAGGCCAGGGCGTCCCGCGCGCTGGACGCCAGTCCGGACGCGGCCGACTGCGCCGCCGAGACCGCGGAGGAGGCCGCCCCGCTGCTGCCGCAGCCGGTCAGCACCGCCCCGGCGAGGACGGCGGCCGCCGCTGCCCCGGCCGCCGTCCGGTACCCGTTTCGCCTGGCCATGGAGTCGGCTCCTCGCCCTCGAAGTCCTCTATCGACTGCTGTCCAGCCTGCGACAGCCGCCGGTGAGCGGCGAGAGGGGTTCGGCCGAGCGGGTCAGCGGCCCGCTTCGGGCGGCGGTCTCCTTCAGGCTGCGGTCTCCTTCAGGCCCTGGCGATGGTCTCGTGGTGGCGGATGACCTCGGCGATGATGAAGTTCAGGAACTTCTCCGCGAAGGCCGGGTCCAGCCTGGCGCTCTCGGCGAGCACCCGCAGCCGCTCGATCTGCTCGCGCTCCCGGCCCGGATCGGCCGGCGGCAGCCGGTACTCGGCCTTGAGCCGCCCGACCTCCTGGGTGCACTTGAACCGCTCGGCGAGCATGTGCACGATCGCCGCGTCGATGTTGTCGATACTCCCCCGCAGACGGGTCAGCTCAGCCACAGCGTGGGCGTCCACCGCCTCGGTGCTCCCGGCGGCGCGGCTCTCGGTCATACGTTCCCCCGTAGGTGACGTGCGGATCTGTCCGGCGCGGGTGATCCCGCGCCACCGAGGATACCGATTCGGAGATTCCCGTCGGATCATGTAATCTCTCTCAGGTCAGCACGCGCCGCTAGCTCAGTTGGTTAGAGCAGCTGACTCTTAATCAGCGGGTCCGGGGTTCGAGTCCCTGGCGGCGCACAGCTAGCAGGACCTGGGGTCCAGCTCTTCGGAGCTGGACCCCGGTGTCGTTTCCCAGGTGCTGAGCGGGTAGTCGGTGTAGCCGCGGGTGCCGCCGGAGTAGAAGGTGGCCGGGTCGCCGGCCGCGGGCTCGCGGCCCAGGGCGAAGCGGGTGACCAGGTCGGGGTTGGCGATGAAGTGCGCCCCGAAGGACACCGCGTCGGCGGTGCCGGTATCGATCGCGGCGTTGGCGGAGGCGCGGTCGAAGCCGTTGTTGACGATCAGCGGGCCGTCGAAGCGGTGCCGGTAGCGGGCGAACGGGGCCAGCGCGGGCGCGGCCCCCGGGGCGGCCGGGCCCGGGCCGCGCAGGTGCAGATAGGCCACCGGGTGCCGGTTCAGCTCGGACACCAGCTCGTCGTAGTCGGCGAGGAGCTGCTCGTCGGCGGTGAAGCGGTCACCGGAGGTCCAGTGCGGCGAGAGCCGGACCCCGACCCGCCGGCCCTCCCAGGGCTCGGCGACCGCGTCGACGATCTCCAGCAGCAGACGCCGCCGTCCGGCGCGGTCGCCGCCGTAGCGGTCGGAGCGCAGGTTCAGCCGCGGGTTGAGGAACTGCGGGATCAGGTAGGTGCCGGGGGCGCCGATCTCGACCCCGTCGAACCCCGCGCGCCGGGCGTTGGCCGCCGCAGCGCGGTAGTCGGCGACGGTGCCGGCGATCTCCGCGGCGGTCATCTCCCTCGGCGTGACGGTGTCCTGGCGGCCGGTGGCGGTGAAGGACATCTCGTGCGGGTTGACCGCCGAGGGCCCGGCCGGGAGCGCACCGCCGAGGTGCTCCGGGTGCGAGACGGAGCCGGTGTGCCAGAGCTGCTGCACGATCCGGCCGCCCAGGGTGTGCACCAGCGCGGTCACCCGCCGCCAACCGGCGACCTGCTCCTCGCTCCAGATCCCCGGGACGTCGACGAAGCCGATCGCCCGGGGACTGACCCAGGTGCCCTCGGTGACGATCAGCCCGGCTGTCGCCCGCTGGCCGTAGTAGGCGGCGTTCAGCCCGGTCGGCACCAGGCCGTCGTTGCCCGTTCGGGCCCGGGTGAGCGGGGCCATCACCACCCGGTTGGGCAGCCGCAGGTCCCCCAGGTCCACGGACCGCAGCAGCGGCTGGTCCAGGGCGGTCACCGGTCGGGTCGTGGTCGTGGTCATGCTCGTGGTCGTGGTCACGCTCGTGGTCATGGTCGCTCCTCCGCGGGTGGTCACTTCGGCCCGGTCGGGTCCGTCGTAGGGTCGACGGGGAGCGGTGGAGAAAGGTGACCGATGGACGACGGGCGCGATGCGCTGGCACTCCGGTTCGAGACGGAGCGGCCCCGGTTGCGGGCCGTCGCCCACCGGATGCTCGGCTCGCTCGGCGGGGCGGAGGACGCCGTCCAGGAGGCCTGGCTGCGGCTGGGCCGGGTCGACGCGGACGGGATCGACAATCTGGCCGCCTGGCTGACCACGGTCGTCTCCCGGATCTGCCTGGACATGCTGCGGTCCCGGACCGCTCGGCCGGAGGACCCGGTCGGGCAGCAGGTGTCCGACCGGATCAGCGACGACGGGGAGCACGCCGACCCCGAGCAGGAGGCGCTGCTGGTCGACTCGGTCGGCCGCGCCCTGCTGGTGGTGCTGGACCGGCTTGGTCCCGCCGAGCGGGTCGCCTTCGTGCTGCACGACCTCTTCGCGGTCCCGTTCGAGCAGATCGCCACGGTACTGGAGCGCTCACCGGCCGCCGCCAAGAAGCTGGCCAGCCGGGCCCGGCAACGGGTCCACGGCGCCCCGCTGCTCCCCCGCGCCGAGCTGGACGCCCACCGGCACGTCGTCGAGGCGTTCCTCACCGCCTCCCGTGGCGGGGACCTGGACGCGCTGGTCGCGGTGCTGGCCCCGGAGGTGGTCCGCCGGTCCGACCGCGCCGCCGTGCCGGCCGGTGCGGCGACCCTTGCCCGCGGCCGGGCGGCGGTGCTGGAGGGCGTCGCCGCGTTCGGGCGCCGGGCCGGGACCGCCGCGGTGCTGCTGGTGAACGGGCAGGTGGGAGCGGTGGTGGCACCGGGTGGACGGCTGCGGGTCGCGCTGACCTTCACCGTCGGGGACGGGCTGATCACCGGGTACGAGGTGATCGCCGACCCGGCCCGGCTGCGGGCGCTGGAGCTGGCCGTGCTCGACCCCGATTAATTCGGTTGCGCTGTGCCGAGGACTCGCTAAGGTGATCGAGTTCCTGCAACACCGGGCTGTCGATCGCCCGGTCGTGACGAGAGAGGAGGTGCGTCTCCGTGGTTGCCGCCATCACGCGGCGCGCTCACGCCTGCGCGCCAGACGCCTCTTCACCCTTCTTCTCTCATCACCTGCCTGCCGGCTGAGCTGACCACGCGCTCCGGTGGGCCACCCCACAGGAGCCCCTCCAGATGCGTGAACGCTCTTTCGACCGTGCCCAGTCCGACAGTGACACCTTCAGCCGCGTGCGCCCCAAGGGCGGCGGCAGGCGCAACCGCCTCGACGAGGAGGCCGAGTACGCCGACTACTTCACCCTCATCGACCCCGACCTCGACGCCGGTGCCGACGGCCCTGCCGGCGGCTCCGTGCCCGACGGCCCGCCCGAGGGCGACCGCTGGAGCACCTGGGACCAGTCGACCCCGACCGAGAAGGGGCCCGAGCCGCGCCCCGACTGGGTGGTGACGGAGCTCGGCGCCGTCGACACCGAGCTCGGCATCGTCAAGACCGGCAAGGAGGGCGACGTCTTCCTGCTGGAGCGCGGCGTGCCCGGCACCGACCGGCGCACCCTGCTGGCCGCCAAGCGCTACCGCGACGGGCAGCACCGGATGTTCCACCGCGACTCCGGCTACCTGGAGGGCCGGGCCCACAAGGAGTCCCGGATCAGCCGGGCCATGGCCAAGCGCACCGACTTCGGCAAGCAGGCCATCGCCGGGCAGTGGGCCAACGCCGAGTTCTCGGCGCTGTGCCGGCTGTGGTCCTCCGGCGTGGCGGTGCCCTATCCGGTGCAGATCACCGGCACCGAGATCCTGATGGAGTTCATCGGCGAACCCTCCGGTACGGCCGCGCCGCGGCTGGCCCAGCTCCGCAGCGAGGACGCCGACCTGGAGGACCTCTGGGAGCAGCTGACCCGCAACCTCTCGCTGTTCGCCCGGGCCGGCTACGCCCACGGCGACCTGTCCGCCTACAACATCCTGGTGCACGAGGGGCGCCTGGTGATCATCGACGTCCCGCAGATCGTCGATGTGATCGCCAACCCCCGCGGCCGATCCTTCCTCGAACGGGACGTCCGCAACGTCGGCGCCTGGTTCGCCGCCCGGGGCCTGGCCGAGGAGCGGGTCGAGCAGCTGGCGCGGGAGCTGGCCTTCGACGCGAGGCTGGACTGACGCCCGCCGGACCGGGCTGACGCCCGGTCAACGAGCGTGCGGCGCCGGGAGTCTGGGGATGCGGATGCCCAGCTCCCGGCGCAGCGCCGAGCGGGCGGCGAGGTAGCCGGACATGCCGTGCACGCCCGGTCCCGGCGGAGTGGCGGCGGAGCAGAGGTAGACGCCCGGGAGCGGGGTCCGGTAGGGATCCCACCGGGCGACCGGCCGCAGGAGGCTCTGACGCAGCGTCACCGCACCGGCGCTGATGTCCCCGCCCGCGTAGTTGGGGTTGTAGGCCTCCAACTGCTGGGCGTTGAGCGAACGTTGCGCGGTGATGGTGTCGCGGAAGCCCGGGGCGTGCTCCTCGATCCTGGCGATGATCTCCGCGCTCGCGTCGGCCGGGCTGCCGTGCGGCACATGGGCGTAGGCCCACAGCGGGTACCTGCCCGGGCGGCCCCGGCCGGGATCGGCCGCGACCGGGTCCATCACCAGCACGAACGGGCGTTCCGAGGCCAGTCCGCGGGCGTTGCGGGTCTCCTGGGCGAAGACCTCGGCCCGGGTGCCGCCGATGTGCACCGTCCCGGCCCGGGCCAGGTCGGGATGGGTCCACGGGACGCGTTCGGACAGCAGGAAGTCGGTCTTGGCGGCGGCCGGGCCGTAGCGGAAGGCGGACAGTGCGGCGGCGTAGCGCGGGGGCAGGGCCGGGCCGGCGACCCGCAGGAACTCCCGGGGGCCGAGGTCGGCCAGGACGATGCCGGCCGGCCGCACCTCGCGCAGGTCGTCGATCCGCACCCCGGTGTGGATCTTCCCGCCGTGCGCGCCCAGGTCGTCGGCCAGGGCCCGGGCGATGGCGGCGCTGCCGCCCTCGGGGACCGGCCAGCCGCTGGTGTGGGCGAGATGGCCCAGCAGCAGCGCGATGGCCCCGCCGGTCGGGCTGGGCAGCCGACCGAAGGCGTGCGCGGCCACCCCGGAGAGCAGCGCGCCGGCCTCCTCTCCGCGGAACTGACGATGCGCCAGCACGGTGCCGTGGCGCAGCATCCGGGGCGCCAGCAGCAGGGCGAGCGCCGGATCGGCGGGCGGGCGGCGCAGATCGGACAGCATCAGACCGACCAGCTCCCGGCTGTGCTCCATCAGCGGCGCCATCAGCCGGGTCCAGGCCGGGCCGTCCGCTCCCAGACCCGCGGCGGTGGCGGCCAGGTCGCGCCAGGCCAGGGCGGCCCGGCCGGCGGCGAGCGGATGGGCGTAGGAGAGCTCCGGGGTGAGCAGCCGGACCCCGTGCGCGGGCAGGTCGAAGGCCTGGAAGAAGGGCGAGGCGGCGGCCATCGGGTGTCCGGCCGCGCAGATGTCGTGGACGGTGTCGGGCTCGAACAGCGGGACGGTGCGCAGCCCGCCGCCGAACTGCCCGGCCGCCTCGTACACCGTGACCTGGAGCCCGGCCCGGGCCAGCACCACGGCCGCGGCCAGGCCGTTGGGGCCGCTGCCGATGACGGCCGCGGTGCCGTCGGAACGGGGGGGCAGTGGAGCGGGGCTCAGTGGAGCGGGGCTCAGTGGAGAGGGGGTCAGCGGAGGGCGCACCCCAGCAGCCAACCATGGCCGGCCCGCCGGAGCCACCAGCGGGACCCGCCGGGACCCACCGGGACCCGCCGGGCCGCCGCCGGACACCACCCCGCCGCCACCGGGCCGTGGACCCGCCGTCCACCGAACGGTGGACGGCCGCACTCCACCGTTCGCCGCTCATGCCGGACCCGTCGCCGGCGGGAGTCTGGGGGCATGCCGACAGACACCGCGATCAGAGCCCGAGGGCTCCGCAAGACCTACCGGGACGGCCGGACCCGCCGGGACGGCGACCACCGCAGCGTGGTCGCCCTCGACGGCGTCGACCTGGACGTTCGGGTGGGCGAGATCTTCGCCCTGCTGGGCCCGAACGGCGCCGGCAAGACCACCGCCACCGAGATCTTCGAGGGCTTCCGCGAGCGCGACGACGACGGCGGCGAGCTGGCCGTCCTGGGCACCGATCCGGGCCGGGCCGACGCCGCCTGGCGGCAGCGGATCGGGATCGTGCTCCAGGAGGCAGCCGGCTTCGACCTGCTGACGGTCGAGGAGGTGCTGCGCAACTTCGCCGGCTACTACCGGGCCGCGCGGCCGGTGGACGAGGTGCTGGAGGCCGTCGGGCTCACCGCCAAGCGCCGCAGCCGCACCGGAACGCTGTCCGGCGGCCAGCGCCGCCGGCTGGACGTCGGCCTGGGCATCCTCGGCGCCCCCGACCTGCTCTTCCTGGACGAGCCCACCACCGGTTTCGACCCGGAGGTGCGCCGGCAGTTCTGGGACCTGGTCCAGGACCTGCGCGCCGGCGGCACCACCATCCTGCTGACCACCCACTACCTGGAGGAGGCCGAGCAGTTGGCGGACCGGGTGGGGGTGATCAACCGGGGCCGGCTGGTGGACGTGGACTCCCCCGCCGGGCTCGGCGGCCGTCGGCACGCCAAGGCAGTGGTCGGCTGGCGCGATCAGAACGGCCCGCAGCGGCTGGAGAGCGCCGACCCCACCCGCACCGTGCTCGACCTCGCGGCCCGGTTCGGCGGCGAGGTACCGGAGTTGACGGTCAGTCGGCCCAGCCTGGAGTCCATCTACCTACGCATGATCGAGACCGAGGAATCGGCCCGCCCCGAGGGAGACCGCTGATGACCGCCACCACCGTCACCATCACTACCGCCGCCGCAGCCACCACCGCACCGCCGGCGTTCGCACTGCGGCTGGGACTCGCCCGGGGCGCCCTGGAGACCAAGCAGTTCTTCCGCAGCCGGATGCAGATGTTCTTCACCTTCTCCATGCCGGTGGTGATGCTGCTCCTGCTCTCCACCATCTTCGACTACAAGGATCCGGACACCGGGGTCTCCACCCCGCAGATCTTCACCACCGGCATGATCGGCGTCGGCATCATGGGCTCCAGCCTGCAGAGCCTGTCGCTGCAGATCGCCGGGGAGCGCCACCTGGGCATGCTGAAGCGGCTGCGCGGCACCCCGCTGCCGAAGAGCTCCTACTTCATCGGCAAGATCGTCATGGTGCTGGCCTCCAGCCTGGGGCAGACCGCCGTGCTGCTGGCCGTGGGCCGGCTGTTCTTCGGGGTGCGCCTGCCGGTGGACGCGGCGCACTGGCTCACCTTCGGCTGGGTCTACCTGCTCGGCGTCACCTCCTGCACCCTGCTGGGCATCGCCTACAGCAACCTGATCCGCAGCGCCGACTCCGGCGCCGTGGTGATGCTGCCGATGACGGTGCTGCAGTTCGTCTCCGGGGTGTTCATCGTCTTCAGCCAGCTTCCCCGGGGGCTGCAGGTCTTCGCCTCCTTCTTCCCGCTCAAGTGGCTCTGCCAGGGGATGCGTTCGGCCCTGCTGCCGCAGGCGTACGTCCACGCCGAACCGGCCGGGAGCTGGGAGCACGGGCGGATAGCCTTGGTGCTCGGCGCCTGGGCGGTGGTCGGACTGCTGCTCTGCCTGCGGACGTTCCGGTGGAAGGGGCGCAAGGACGGATGAGCGGTACCGAGGACACCGGGCGGACGGGGAACCCGGCGGCCACCGCCGTCGACGACAGCTGGGCCGGCCGGGTGTTCCTGATGTGGCACGCCGCCTTCGCCTTCCTGATCGCCGTGATGGCCCTGAACTTCTACGGCGACGGAACATCCTGGATCCCCTACGCGCTCCTCGGCGTGGTCGCCCTGGCCTACCTGGTCTTCCTGGTCCCGGCGCTGAAGCAGGACCGGGGCCAGGGCATCGCCTATCTGGCGGTCGCCTTTCCCGCCACGCTCGCCCTGGGCTATCTCGAGGCCAACGGCCTGACCATCCTCTACGCCGTGTTCCCGCAGCTGCTCGGCTGCCTGCGGGACCGCCGGATCCGCTACCCGGTGGTGGCGGCACTGGCCGTGGGCTCGGTCCTGGTGAGCAGGCACCAGCACGATGTCGCCACGGCACTGGTCAATGTGGTGCTGGCACTGCTGATCACCCTGCTGCTGGGGACCTTCACCCAGATCATGATGCGGGAGGCGGAACGCCGGGGGGCGCTGATCAGGGAGCTGGAGACGGTCCGCGCCGACCTCGACGACGCGCACCGCACCGCCGGGGTGCTGGCCGAGCGGCAGCGGCTGTCGCACGAGATCCACGACACCCTGGCCCAGGGCTTCACCAGCCTGCTGATGCTCATTCAGGCCGCCGACGCCACTGTGGAGAAGGACCCGGCCGCCACCCGGCAGCGGTTGGCCCTGGCCGAGGCCACCGCCCGGGACAACCTCGCCGAGGCCCGGGCCCTGGTCGCCGCGCTGGCCCCGGCCCCGCTCCAGGGCATGCCGCTGGACCTGGCGCTGGAGCGGGTCTGCGCCCGCACCGGCGACGAGCTGGGGCTGCCGGTAGCGGCCAGGGTCCTCGGCACGCCGCGCGAGCTGCCCGCCGACGTCCAGGTGGTGCTGCTGCGGGCCGCGCAGGAGGCGCTGTCCAATGTCCGCAAGCACGCCGCCGCCGGCAGTGCCGACGTCCGGCTGACCTACCGCCCGGTCGGCGTGCTGCTGGAGGTGGTGGACGACGGCCGCGGCTTCAAGCCGGTCGCCGACGCGCCGGAGGGCTCGTACGGGTTGCGCGGAATGCGGGCGCGGGTGGGGCAGGTGCACGGCACACTGGAGATCACGAGTGCCCCCGGGCAGGGCACCACGGTCCGAGTGGAGGTCCCGTGAGCGCGAACCAGGCCGGACCGGCGCGGATCAGGCTGCTGCTGGCCGACGACCACCCGGTGGTACGGGCCGGGCTCAGCGGCATGCTGGCCGCCGAGGACGACCTGGAGGTGGTCGGCGAGGCCGCCGACGGCGCCGAGGCCTGCGCACTGGCCGCTGCGCTGCGGCCGGACGTGGTCCTGATGGACCTGCGGATGCCGGGCACCGACGGCGCCACCGCCACCGCCCGGCTGAGCCGCGAGCTGCCCGAGGTCAGGGTGCTGATCCTGACCACCTACGACACCGACGCCGACATCCTGCGGGCGGTGGAGGCCGGGGCCACCGGCTACCTGCTGAAGGACACCCCGCGGCGCGAACTCGCCGACGCGGTACGGGCGGCCGCACGCGGCGAGACGGTGCTGGCCCCGGCCGCGGCGGCCAGCCTGCTCAACCGGGTGCGCACGCCCGCCCCGGCCCCCGCCCCCGCGGTGTTGCTGACGGCACGGGAGACCCAGGTGCTGGCCCTGGTCGCCCGGGGACGCACCAACGCCGACATCGGACGCGAGCTGTTCATCGGCGAGGCCACCGTGAAGACCCATCTGATCAGGGTCTTCACCAAGCTGGACGTGGACGACCGGACCGCGGCAGTGACTGCGGCCATGCGCCTCGGACTGCTGCCGCAGCCCTGAAGCGGTCACTGAAGCGGTCAATGAAACGGTCAATGAAACGGTCACTGACGCGGGGTCAGCAGCTCCACGATCGCCTCGGCCGGCATCGCCCGTCCGAAGTGCCAGCCCTGCGCGGTGTCGCAGCCAGCCGCCCGCAGCCGGTCCGCCTGCAGCGCGCTCTCCACGCCCTCCGCGGTGACCGTCAGCCCCAGCGCGTGCGCCAGCTGCACCAGGGCCAACACGATCTGCTCGTCCGCCGCCTGCCTGCGGGCGTAGCGGCCCGGTCCGGCGACCGCGGCGACGGCCTCGGCACCCTCCTGGAAGCCCTCCAGGAAGCTGCCGTCCAGCTTGAGCACGTGCACCGGCAGCCGGCTGAGGTAGGCGAGGTTGGAGTACCCGGTGCCGAAGTCGTCGATGGCGATCCGCACCCCCATCGCGGCCAGCGCGTGCAGCGCCTCCAGCGGCCGGCCGGCCGGACCCATCACGGCGCTCTCGGTGAGCTCCAACTGCAGCAGCCTGGCCGGGAACCGGGTGCTGCCCAGGATCTCGGCGACATCGGCGACCACGTCGGAGTCCCAGAACTGCCGGGCCGCCAGATTGACGCTGACGAACAGTTCGCTCTCCGGGAAGCGCTCCAGCCAGGCCCGGCCCTCGGTGCAGGCCGTCTCCAGCACCCAGCGCCCCAGCGGGACGATGGCGCCGGTCTCCTCGGCGATGCCGATGAAGCGGTCCGGGGAGAGCTTGCCGAACTCCGGGTGCTGCCAGCGCACCAGCGCCTCGACCCCGCACAGGGCCGCGTCCTCCGGGCCGACCGGCGCCCCGTCGTCGGGCCTGTCGTCGTCGGGCGCCCGGTCGTCGGGCCCGCCATGGAGCGAGACCAGCGGCTGGTACTCCACCACGAACTCGCCGCGCTCCAGCGCCGGGAGCATGGTCGTCGCCAGCAGCTGACGGGTGGTCTGGCTGGCGATCCGCTCCGGGTCGTAGAAGGCCCAGCGGGCCCTGCCGTCGCTCTTGGCCCAGCTCAGGGTGGCGTCCGCGTCCCGGACCAGGTCGGTCGGGGTGGTGCCGGGGACCGGCCGCTCGACCACGCCCACGCTGGCGGTGGCCACCACCCGCTGCCCGGCCAGGTCGTAGGGGGCCGAGAGCAGCGCCACCACCTCGGCCGCCAGCGCCGTCAGCTCCTCGGGCCCGGCGCTGCGCGGCACCAGGACCGCGAACTCGTCGCCGCCCATCCTGGCCACCAGATGGCCGCGGGCGGCGAACCGCTGCTCCAGCCGCTCGGCCACGGCGACCAGCAGGTCGTCGCCGACGTGGTGGCCCAGGGTGTCGTTGATGGCGGCGAAGCCGTCCAGGTCGAGGTAGCACAGGCCGATCCGCTGGTCGGCCTCGGCGAAGGCGCCGGCCAGCCGGTCGAAGAAGAGCGAACGGTTCGGCAGCATGGTCAGCGGGTCGTGCACGGCCTGGTAGTGCAGCCGGTCGCCGAGCCGCCGGGCCTCGGAGACGTCCTCCACCATGGCCAGGGTGTACTGCGGGCGGCCGTCGGCGTCGCGGATCAGCGAGATGGTGACATTGGTCCACACGGCGTGGCCGCTGCGGTGCTTGAGCCGCTTCTCCAGCCGAATCCGGTCCCGGTCGCCGCGGAGCAGCTCCAGGTAGACCCGGCGGGCCTCCTCCTCGACGTCCAGCAGCTCGTGGATGTGCAGCCGGATCAGGTCGGGGACAGAGCGGCCCAGCATCTCGGCCAGGGCCGGATTGGCCTCGATGATGCGGTCGTGGGGATCGACCAGGGCCATGCCGATGCCGGCGTCGGTGAACGCGGCACGGAAGCGAGTCTCACTGGCGTGCAGCGCCTCGGCGAGGTCCACGGCCTCCGCCTCCGTCCCGTTACCCGTCCCGTTGCCCGTCCCGTTGCCCGTCCCAGTGCCGTCCGCTCCGCCGGCTCCCCCCGCGGTGCCGCCCGTCTCGTTGCCGCCGCCGCTCGGGCCTGGCACAGCTCTCCCGTTCCCGATGCTCTAGATCAGCCGCTACGCACGGTTGTGATCATAAATGGGAGGGATCGCCCCGGCCACCATTCCCGGAACGATTCACTCCTGCGGGGACAGCGCGGGTGGTGGCGGGACGGCGCGAAACGGCCCGGACGCGCCGGTGCCCCCGACCGGAGCGGTCGGGGGCACCGGGTTGGCACGGCGGATCGGCGGATCAGGCCAGACCGGCCGTCAGCGTGATCGTGGTACCCGAAAGGGCCTGGCTCACCGGGCAGTTGGCCTTGGCGTCCTCGGCCGCCTTGACGAAGTCGGCCTCGTCCAGGCCGGGCACGGTGCCCTTGACGGTCAGATGGATGCCGGTGATCCCGGTGCCCGGCTGGAAGGTCACCTCGGCCGAGGTCTCCAGCCGGGTCGGCGGGGTGCCGGCGCCGGTGAGGCCGTGCGACAGCGCCATCGAGAAGCAGCTGGAGTGGGCCGCGGCGATCAGCTCCTCCGGACTGGTCTTCCCGTTGGCGGTCTCGGCCCGGGAGGCCCAGGTCACCGGGAACTCGCCGACCCCGGAGGTGTCCAGGGAGACGACTCCCTTGCCCTCCAGCAGCGAGCCTTCCCAAGCAGTCGTTGCGACACGTGTGGTTGCCACGCCGGATACCTCCTGCGATCGATGCGGTGGTGGCGGTGGTGCCCTGTTCACCCTAGCCGGACGGACCGCTCCGCACCCGCCGTGTCGCCCGCCGTTCGCTACAGCGCCAGCTGGTAGTACCGCTCGCCCCGGATCGGCAGGAAGCCGATCTGCTCATTGATGGCGATCATGTGGACATTGCTGACCAGGCAGGCCGTCAGCACCTCCTCGATCTCCGGATGGGCGCCGATGAGCCACTCCAGCATGGCGGCCTTCACCCACAGGCCGAGGCCCCGGCCGCGGTGCCCCCTGAGCACCACGGTGTCGGACTGCCGGGCCCGGACGCTTCCGCCGCCCTCCAGGACGATCTCGCTGAAGCCGGCGACCACCTCGGCGCCCTGCTCGTCCAGCCCCAGCGCGGCGACGGTGAGCAGCGTCTGCCCGCGTTGGGCCGCCGACCTGGCGTTGGCCCGGACCCGGTCCTCGTCCCAGCTGATCCGGCCGAGTTCCAGCTCGTCGACGGGCATGTCGTTCATCGCCTCGCGGGTGGCGGCGAACGGGCCGATCAGGTCGCCCGGCGGCACCCCCTGCCAGCGCACCAGGCTGTAGCCCTCGCTGGCGGACTTCACGGTGGCGCGCAGTTCCTCCTGGTCGCAGCCGGCGACCAGCAGCCGCAGCCGGCTGAAGTCCGCCCCCAGCCCGAACCCGGCGCCGACCAGGAACTCCTCGCCGGTGGAGCCGACCGAGGTGCTGGTCAGCAGATTGCTCCGACCGTCCGCCACGGCCACCGCCACCACCTCGTCGAGCAGCGCCTCGGCGACGCCCTGGCCGTAGCGGTCCTCCAGTACCGCGATCCGGCAGTTGGCGACCTGCCGCCTGCCCTCGGACCGGTGCAGCCGGACCCAGGCCAGGCCGACCGCGGTGTCCCCGTCCCAGGCCAGCCAGCGCACCACCGGATCCAGCGGCCGCGGGTCGCGGAGCAGCGCCGCGGTGGCGGCGGCGTCGCGCTCCGGGGCGTCGGAGCCGGCCTCCTCCGCGGTCTCGGTCCGTACCTGGTGCCAGCCCGCGATCTCCGCGTCGCTCGGGTCCGCCTCGGCGAGTCGCACGATCCGTGTCTGTCCGAGCTTCTCGCTCACGCGCAGCCTCCCTGGTCCGCCATGGTCCCCACAGAATGCGCCTCCACCCGGCCCCGGCGACAGAGTGATCAGGTTGTGAATCAGGTCACTCTTCACCGGGACGCAGGACAGGCCGGACCGGGTGGTGCATAGGAACCGTCAAGGCCGCTCGGCCGGCGGAAGCGGAGTGATCCCGTCGAGTAGCATGCGGGCGCACCGGAGCGGATGACGCAGCGTCAAACCGCGCCGCCGCACCCGGGCGGAGCCGCTCGGCGGGACGCCACGCCCGCGGCACCACACCGGCCCCACCGGTCCCACTGGTCCCACCAGCCCCTTGGGGCAGGATGGTCCCTATGGACCTGCGCATCTTCACCGAGCCCCAGCAGGGGGCCTCCTACGACACGCTGCTGGCGGTCGCCCGGGCGAGCGAGCAGTTGGGCTTCGACGCCTTCTTCCGCTCCGACCACTACCTCGTGATGGGCGACGGCGACGGCCTGCCCGGCCCCACCGACGCCTGGATCACCCTGGCCGGCCTGGCCAGGGAGACCGAGCGGATCCGGCTCGGCACGCTGATGACCGCCGGCACCTTCCGGCTGCCGGGGGTGCTGGCCATCCAGGTCGCCCAGGTGGACGCGATGAGCGGCGGCCGGATCGAGCTGGGCCTGGGCGCGGGCTGGTACGAGGAGGAACACACCGCCTACGGCATCCCCTTCCCGTCCAAGCGGATCGACCGCTTCGAGGAGCAGCTGGCGATCGTCACCGGGCTGTGGGAGACCAAGCCCGGCGACACGTTCAGCTACGACGGCAGCTACTACCAGCTGAAGGACTCCCCGGCGCTGCCCAAGCCGGTGCAGGACCGGGTTCCGGTGCTGGTCGGCGGCATGGGACCGACCCGGCTGCCGGCCCTGGCGGCGCGTTACGCCACCGAGTTCAACCTCCCCTTCGTCTCGGTCGAGGACACCCGCACCCAGATCGGCCGGGTCCGCGCCGCCTGCGCGGAGCTCGGGCGCGCCGAGGACGACATGGTGTACTCCAACGCCCTGGTGGCCTGCGTCGGCCGGGACGACGCCGAGGTGGCCCGGCGGGCGGCCGCGATCGGCCGCGAGGTGGACGAGCTCAAGGCCAACGGCCTGGCCGGGACGCCGGCCGAGGTGGCCGACCGGATCGGCCGGTACGCGGAGACCGGCAGCACCCGCTTCTACTTCCAGATCCTGGACCTGCACGACCTGGACCAGCTGGAGCTGATCGCCGATCAGGTGGCGCCCCAGGTCGGCTGATCCGGAACGGGTGAGCCGGGACGGGTGAACCGGGACGGGTGAACCGGGACGGGTGAACCGGGACGGGTGAACCGGGACGGTTGAACCGTACGGCCGGAGTCTGCCCCTGACAGCGGACCCCGGCCGTACGGTGGCTCACTCGCTGCTGTCCAGCACCTTCGTCTCCTCCGGTGTCAGCAGCCGTGAGCGGATCAGGAAGCGCACCCCCTCCGGCGCTTCGAGCGAGAACCCGCCGCCGCGCCCGGGCACCACGTCCACGGTGAGGTGGGTGTGCCGCCAGCGCTCGAACTGGTCCTTGGACATCCAGAAGGTGACCGGTTCGGGCACCTCCGCGATCGGCAGCGAGGCCAGCAGCACGTCCGACGCGCCGGTCCTGAACTCGCCCTCGACGTAGCACATCGGCGAACTCCCGTCGCAGCAGCCGCCCGACTGGTGGAACATCAGCGGGCCGTTGACGGCGTGGAGCTTGCGCAGCACCGCCTCGGCGGCGGCGGTCACGGCGACCCGGGAGACCGCGTCGGCACTCATGGCTAGAAGAACCCGAGCTTCTTGGGCGAGTAGCTGACCAGCAGGTTCTTGGTCTGCTGGTAGTGGTCCAGCATCATCTTGTGGTTCTCGCGTCCGATGCCGGAGCCCTTGTAGCCGCCGAACGCCGCGTGCGCGGGGTAGGCGTGGTAGCAGTTGGTCCACACCCGTCCGGCCTGGATCGCCCGCCCCGCCCGGTAGGCGGTGCTGCTGTCGCGGGTCCAGACGCCGGCGCCGAGCCCGTACAGGGTGTCGTTGGCGATCCTGATGGCGTCGTCGAAGGTGCCGAAGGGCGCCACCGAGACCACCGGGCCGAAGATCTCCTCCTGGAAGATCCGCATCGAGTTGTTGCCCTCGAAGATCGTCGGCTCGACGTAGTAGCCGCCCGCCAACTCCCCGCCCAGGTCGGCCCGGGAGCCACCGATGAGGATCTTGGCGCCCTCCTGCTGGCCGATGTCCAGGTAGGAGAGGATCTTCTCCAGCTGGTCGTTGGAGGCCTGGGCGCCGATCATGGTGTCGGTGTCGAACGGGTGGCCCTGGACGATGGCCCTGGTGCGGTCCACCGCCGCGTCCAGGAACTCGCTGTAGTGGCCCTCCTGGATCAGCGCGCGGGAGGGGCAGGTGCAGACCTCGCCCTGGTTCAGCGCGAACATGGTGAAGCCTTCCAGGGCCTTGTCCAGGAAGTCGTCGCGGGCCGAACTCACGTCGTCGAAGAAGATGTTGGGGCTCTTGCCGCCCAGCTCCAGGGTGACCGGCTTGATGTTCTCGCTGGCGTACTGCATGATCAGCCGCCCGGTGGTGGTCTCCCCGGTGAAGGCGACCTTGGCGACCCGCGCGCTGGACGCCAGCGGCTTGCCGGCCTCCACGCCGAAGCCGTTGACGATGTTGACCACGCCCGGCGGCAGCAGGTCGGCGACCAGGCTCATCCAGAAGTGGATGGAGGCCGGGGTCTGCTCGGCCGGCTTGATGACCACGGCGTTCCCGGCGGCCAGCGCCGGTGCCAGCTTCCAGGTCGCCATCAGGATCGGGAAGTTCCACGGGATGATCTGCGCGACCACGCCCAGCGGCTCGTGGAAGTGGTACGCGACGGTGTCCTCGTCGATCTCGGAGAGCGCGCCCTCCTGGGCCCGGATCGCACCCGCGAAGTAGCGGAAGTGGTCGATCGCCAGCGGGATGTCGGCCGCCATGCTCTCCCGGATCGGCTTGCCGTTCTCCCAGCTCTCGGCGACGGCGAGGGCTTCGAGGTTCTGCTCCATGCGGTCGGCGATGCGGTTGAGGATGTTCGCCCGGTCACCGGCGGAGGTCCGGCCCCAGGCGGGTGCGGCGGCGTGCGCCGCGTCCAGGGCCGCCTCGACGTCCTCGGCGGTGCCGCGGGCGATCTCGCAGAAGTTCTGTCCGGTCACCGGGGTGGGGTTCTCGAAGTACTGCCCGCGTACCGGGGGCACGAACTCCCCGCCGATCCAGTGGTCGTAGCGCGACTGGTAGTTCATCTTCGCGCCGGACTCGCCCGGCGCAGCGATACGGGCCATGGTGAAGGACCTCCGTGAGGATCCGCGTCCGTGCCGGCCGCCCCTCGTTGGACGGCCGCCGTGACGCGGTTCTGCCGCGCACGCTAACTCCGGGGACGTTGCCTGGACGTTGCACGGCCGGCGGCCCGGGGTCGCACGGCCGACGGCCGGTCGGAGGCGACCCGTCAGAGCCCGTACTCCTCCCTCAGCTCACGGGCCCGGGCCAGCGCCACCCCGCGCTGCGGCGATCCGTGCGCGGCCACGGCCGCCAGCCGCTCCCAGACCTGGAGGTCGTTGAAGCCGCTGCCCTCGGCCCAGGCCCGGATGGTACGCGGATCGCCGTCGGCCAGCACCGAGGCCCGCAGCTGGGTGTCCAGCCAGCGGCGCTGGGAGACCACCCCGGGCGCCTCCGAGCTGGGCAGCAGCGGTCCCGGGTAGCCGGCGACGGCGGCGGCCAGGTCGCCCCGGTGCAGGGCGGCTGCGGTGTCCAGGTAGTCGGCCTGCACCGGCGCGGTCAGCCGGTACGGGCGGGAGCTGAGCAGGTCGCCGACGGTGCGGCGGAGCCTGGTGAGCTCCACCCGCAGCGTGGTCGGGCTGGCGGTGGCCAGTCCGCCGTGCAGCAGGTCGGACAACTGGTCGCCGGTGAGCCCGTCCTGATGGAGCGTCAGCATGATCAGCAGCTCGCTGTGCCGGCGGGTCAGCCGCACCGTGCGGCCGTCGGCCAGCCGCAGCGTGCCCTCGCAGCGGTCCAGCGCCTCCAGCCGGATCGCGCTTCCCGCCCCGAGGGCCGCCGCGGACCCGTCGGCCTCGGGCGGCAGCCGGAGCGGGGCCTCGGTGCGCGGTGGCAGCCAGAGCGCCTCCTCGCAGGCCCGGGCCGCGACCCGGACCAGGGCCAGGCTGTAGGGGTTGGCCACGGTGTCGCCGCCGGTCAGGTCGACCACGCCGAGGATCCGCCCGGTGGCCGGGTCGTGGATGGGGGCCGCGGCGCAGGTCCAGGCCTGGACGGTCTGCCGGAAGTGCTCGGTGGCGAAGATCTGCACCTCGTGGTCGAGCGCCAGCGCCGTGCCCGGGGCGTTGGTGCCGGCGTGAGCCTCGTCCCAGAGGGCGCCCTCGACGAAGTTGATCCGGGCTGCCCTGGCCCTGGCCGCGCGGTTGCCCTCGACCCAGAGCAGCCGGCCCGCGGCGTCCGACACCGCCATCACGTTGTCGCCGTCCTCGGCGGCGCTGCCGACGATCTGCCGCAGCACGCCGATGACCCGGGACAGCGGGTGCGCCGCGCGGTAGGCGAGCAGGGCGGCGTCGGTGAGGGTGACCGGGGCCTCGGCGTCCTGGGCGACCCGGGCGTCGGAGGAGCGCTGCCAGGACTGCGCCACCACCTCGCGCACCCCGGCACCCGCGCCGGCCGTGGCCGGGGCGCGCCCGGGCGCGGCGACGAACGCCGAGTGCGCGTGCGCGATCTCGCGCGCCCGCTGCCTCGGATCGTCACCGACCTGTGCCAGCCAGCCGTTGCCGCCCATCAGCTCCCACCGTCCAGCGCGCACCGTCCAGCGCGCTCACCGCTCCTCGGCTCCGGGCCGCTGCTGCCGCTCGGCCCTCGTCTGGATACTGGCTCCGTGCCGGTGCCGCCGCAATGCCTGCGGCGGGACTGCTTCGTCCGCTTCGTCCGCGCCGCTGGGTCCGCGCCGGTCCGTCCGCGCCGGGATGCCCCGGGAACGACGCGGACGGGGGTGCACCGAGGTGCACCCCCGTCCGGGAGGTGGTCATGGCCGATGGCGGACCCGGGTCAGAGGACGCCGGCGTCAGCGATGGTGATCTTGGCCTTGGTGCGGCCGCTCTGCGAGCCGTAGCCCTCGATCTTGCTGACCAGGTCCATGCTCTGCTGGTCGGCGACCTCGCCGAAGACCACGTGCTTGCCGTCGAGCCAGTCGGTGACGATGGTGGTGATGAAGAACTGCGAGCCGTTGGTGTTGGGGCCGGCGTTGGCCATCGACAGCAGGCCCGGCTTGGTGTGCTTGAGCTGGAAGTTCTCGTCGGCGAACTTCTCGCCGTAGATGCTCTTGCCGCCGGTGCCGTCGCCGCGGGTGAAGTCGCCGCCCTGGAGCATGAAGGCGGGGATCACGCGGTGGAAGGACGAGCCCTTGTAGCCGAAGCCGTTCTCGCCGGTGGCCAGCGCGCGGAAGTTCTCCACCGTCTTCGGGACGATGTCGTCGAACAGGTTGAAGGTGATCCGCCCGGCGGGCGCGTCGTCGATGGTGATGTCGAAGTAAGCCTGGATGGTCATGCAAGCATCCTGACATTCCCAGGCGGCGACCGGCCAATTCGGGCACCCGACGGGGGCGACGCGCCGTACAGACCGGCATCGAATCGTACATTTGCGGAAATTTGCCGCCTATGGTACGGCCATGGAGACAGCTCAACGGACAGCAGTAGCAGAGACAGCGGTAGCAGAACAGGACAACGGCACCGAGACCTGGACCCGGGCCGCCGAGCGGCTGCCCGCGCAGCTGCGCAAGGACCTGCTGGTCCGTGCGGCGCAGCACGGGATCGAGCCCTGGCGCGCGGTACGGGACGCGGTCGCGGCCTGGTGCGGGGTCCCGGCGCAGGCCGGGGCGCGGGTGGAGCAGGCGTTCCGGAAGGAGTGCGAGGCGCGCGGGCTGACCACGGCGCGGGCCCTGCCCGAGGCGGCCCGGCTGTGGTTCGACGCCAACCCGGTGCCCCCGGTCCCCCGGGCCAGGCGGCCGGTGCGGACCGCCCGGCGGATCGTGGTCTGCAACCAGAAGGGCGGCGTCGGCAAGACCGCCGTCAGCAGCGGCGTCGCCCAGGCGCTGGCCGAACGCGGCGAGCGGGTGCTGCTGGTCGACTACGACCCGCAGGGCCACCTGAGCCAGCAGCTGGGCGTCGCCGTGGTCGAGGACGAGAAGGAGAGCCTCTCCGCCCACATGGCCGGCGACGCCAAGGGCGGCCTGGCCAGCCTGCTGACCACGCTGGACTGCGGCTTCAGCGGCGACCTGGTGCTGCTCCCGGCCTGCATGGACGCGTTCCTGCTGGACGTGCGGCTGTCCCGGGTGCGCAGCCGGGAGAACGCCCTGGAACGGGCCCTGGCCTCGGTGGAGCACGAGTTCGACACCGTGGTGGTGGACTGCCCGCCCAGCCTCGGCCTGGGCATGGACGCCGCGATCGCCTACTCCCGGACCCGGGACGGCGAACCGGCCGGACGCTCCGGCGTGCTGGTCCCGGTCCAGGCGGAGGACGCCTCGGCGACCGCCTTCACCATGCTGATGGACCAGATGGAGGACCTGCGCGCGGACCTGGGCATCCAGCTCTCCCAGCTGGGCCTGGTGGTCAACCTCTACGACGCCCGCCGCGGCTACATCGCCACCTCCTCGCTGGAGAAGTGGCAGGCGCTGGAGCAGCCCCGGGTGCTGGCGGTGCTGCCGGACCGCAAGGAGCAGCGCGAGGCGGTGCGGCTGCAGCGCCCGCTGCTCAGCTATGCGCCGGGCAGCGAACAGGCGCAGCTGTTCCGCGAGTTGGCCAGGAGGCTGGGATGAGGGCCTCGGAGCGGCTGAGCGGCTCGGACTCCTTCGAGGCCGCCGCCCGCCCCCGCAGCAGTCGCCGCCGCATGATCGACGAGGCGGTCACGGACCCGGCCGCGGCCGAGCCGGGGACCGCTGCCGCCGCCGCTGCCACTGCCACCGCGTCGGCGTTCGCGGGCGCCGTGGCGCTGGACCGGCTCGCCCCCAACCCGCGCAATCCGCGCGAGGACCTCGGCGACCTGGAGGACCTCCGCTCGATCGCCGAACTCCAGCTGCAGGCCTGCCTGGCCGTCACCAGGGAGGCGTACCTGCGGATCTGGCCCGAGGACGAGCCGCTGCTCGGCGCCGGGGTCGACCATGTGGTGGTCAACGGCTGCCGCCGCTACGCCGCCGCGGTGCGGTTCGGCCGGGACACCCTGGAGATCTGCGTCAAGGACGAGGTGGCCGCCTCCCGCGAGGCACTGCTGGCCGCGTCCATCCAGGAGAACATCGACCGCAGGGACTTCGACGTCCTGGAGGAGGCCCGGGCGGTGGAGGCGATGGTCGCCGCCTGCGAGGGCAGCGGGGTCGCCGCGGCGCGGCGGCTGAACCGCAGCCCGGGCTGGATCTCCCAGCGCCGGGCGCTGCTGGAGCTGGCCCCCGAGCTCCAGTCCCGGCTCCGCGCCGGTGACCTGGCGGTGCGGGACGCCAGGCGGCTGGCCCGGGTGCCGCTGGCCGAGCAGGTGGCGGCCTGGCGGGAGGAGGCGGCCAGGGCCGAACTGCAGCGCGCGGAGCGGCAGGCGGCCCGGGCCGCGGTCGCGGCGGTACGCGCCTCCCACCCCCCGCTGCCGCTCCCCTCGCCCGCGGCGGCGCCGGACTCCCGTCCGGCGTCCTCGGCGGCTGAGCCGGCCGAACCGGTGAGCCTGCCGCAGCGGCGGCGCGACCACGATCCGGCGTCGGTTCCGGTGCCGCCCTTCGGCTCCCCGCCTGATCTGGCCCGCGCCCTGCTGGCCGCCTACAGCCGCGACCAGATCCACGAACTGGTCCGGCTGCTGCTGGCGGCGGGCCGGGGCTGAGCCGTGTCGATCCGATCCGTACGGGGCTGAGCCCTGCGGGGCTTTACCGCGGTAAAGCCCCGCAGGCCGGCGCTGCGTCAGGACCCGTCCGGTCCAGGCCCTCCCAGAGCCGGTCGCCCTCCGGGACGCCCAGCGCGACCAGGGTGTTGATCAGCATCCCGTGCGCGAAGAAGCTGGTGACCTCCGCCACGTCGGAGCCGGTGCGCGCGGCCACGGTGTCCCACAGCCGCCGCCAGAGCAGCAGGATCCGCTCCCGGTCCGCGGCGTCCAGGTCGTCCGAGCCGGCCGTCACATAGATCTGCAGCTGCATCAGCAGCCGGTTCCGGTCGGAGATCAGCCCCCAGTAGGCCTCGGCCAGGGCGTCCAGCGCGTCCTCGCCCTCCAGCCCGGGGCCCGCCGCCTCGAAGACCGCCACGGTGTCCTCGATGCAGCACTCCACCGCCGCCAGGAACAGCGCCTTCTTGGACGGGAAGAGCCGGAACAGATAGGGCTGGGACACTCCCACCAGATCGGCGATCGCCTGGGTGGAGGTGCCGTTGTAACCGCCCTTGGCGAATGCCGACACCGAGGCGAGAATCACACTCCTGCGCCGTTCCGCAGCACTCATCCGGATGCTCGCCTTTGCCATGCAAATCAAGCTAGTGGCTGGTCACTAACAACTCAAGCGGGTTCCGGACCTCGACAACATTCGCTGCAACACTCGCTGCTGTCACGAAGATTGACACGTACTCGACGGTAGTCCGTCGAACCGCTGTAACATCGAACCGTTCGATTATGAGCGAATGTGAAACCCGAGTCGGGCCGGTATTCGGCATCCATCGGGATCTAGGGAGGATATGGACAGGCGGCTGGACTTCCGGATTCTGGGACCCCTGTCCGTCACTTCCGACGACGAACAACTAACGGTGGGGGGACCGAGGCACCGCACCGTCCTCGCCCTGCTGCTGTTGAACCCGGGTCGGGTCGTCTCCGTGGACGCCCTGATCGACACGGTGTGGGACGGGCGTCCGCCGGCCACCGCGCGAACCCAGGTCTCCATGTGCGTCGCCGGACTGCGCAAGGCCTTCAAGGCCGCCGGGCACGCCGAGGAGATCATCGCCACCGAGCATCCGGGCTACCGGTTGCGGCTCGGCGGCCACCGGCTGGACGCCACCGAGTTCACCTCGCTGGTGGCCGCCGCCGAGCTGGCCGTGGAGGAGGGGCGGTCGGCCGATGCCGCCCGCTGCTACAACGAGGCACTGGGCCTGTGGCGGGGACAGCCGCTGGCGGGGGTGACCGGTCGGCTGGTCGAGGGCGAGGCCCGGCGGCTGGAGGAGCTGCGGCTGGACACCTACGAGGGATCGACCGCCGTGCAGTTGCAGCTGGGCAACCACGGCCGGATCCTCTCGGAGCTGACCGCGATGGTCCGGGACCACCCGCTGCGGGAACGGGCCCGGCACCAGCTGATCACCGCCCAGTACCGCTCCGGCCGCCGGGCCGAGGCCCTGGAGACCTTCCGCGAGGGGCGCCGCCGCTTCGTCGACGAGTTCGGCCTGGAACCCGGGCCCGCCCTCTGGGAGCTGCACAACTCCATCCTCCAGGACGAGCCCGCCGCGGCCGGCGACTTCGTGCTGCACCGGGAGAACGCGGCCGAGGACCGCCAGGCGGCCGCGGTCGCCGCGGTCCCGGTCGGCACCCCGTCCCAACTGCCGCCCGACGTCTCGTCGCTGACGGGTCGCAAGGACGAGCTGGCGCAGCTGGACGCCCAGCTGGCCGAGGGCGCCGGCCTGCGCGGCCCGGCCACCGGGCTGATCACCGGGGTGGCCGGGGTCGGCAAGACCTGCCTGGCCGTCCACTGGGCGCACACCGTCGCCGAGCGCTTCCCGGACGGCCAGCTCTTCGCCGACCTGCGCGGCTACAGCGAGCATCTGGAGCCGGTCCCGGCCGACCAGGTGCTGGGCCGCTTCCTGCGCTCGCTCTCGGTCCCGGACGCGCAGATACCCGCCGACCCGGACGAACGCGCCGCGCTCTACCGCAGCATGCTCGCCGACCGGCAGGTGCTGGTGGTGCTCGACAACGTCCGCAGCTACGAGCAGGTGCGTCCGCTGCTGCCCAGCGGCGGGGGCTGCTGCGTGGTGGTCACCAGCCGGCAGCAGCTGCCCGAGCTGGTCGCCTGGCCGCCGGACTCCTGGGTGCGGCTGCGGCGGCTGCCCGGCTACGAGGCCGTGGAACTGCTCGACACCATCGTCGGCGACGGCCGGGTCACCGAGGAGCCCTGCGCGGCAGAGCTGCTGGTGGACCTCTGCGACCTGCTGCCGCTCGCGCTGCGGATCGCCGGGGCGCGGCTGGCCGCCAAACCGCACTGGACCGTGGCCCACCTGGTGCAGCGGCTGAGCGACGAGCGGCAGCGGCTGAACGAGCTCAGCCAGGGTGATTCGCAAGTGCGTTCGAGTTTCGCACTGAGCTATCGCTACCTCTCCGAGCCCGCGGCCCGGCTCTACCGGAGCCTGGGGATGCTGGACCTCCCGGACTTCTCCGCCTGGGTCGGCGCCGCCCTGCTGAACACCGGGCTCTACGACGCGGAACGGCTGATCGAGCAGCTGGTCGACGCCCAACTGCTGGACGTGGCGGGCCGGGACACCGCCGGGCACCCGCGCTACCGGTTCCAGAACCTGCTCCGCCTGTTCGCCCGCGAGCGCGCCGAGGAGCAGGACGGCCCGACCGAGCGCCGGGCCGCGCTGGAGCGGGTCTTCCAGGCCTACCTCCATGTCGCCGAACGGGCCCACCAACGCTGCCGGGGTGGGGACTTCGGCATCATCCACAGCCCGGTCCGGCGCCTGGAACTGCCGGAGGGGCTCACCGCCCAACTGCTCAGCGGGCCGCTGGACTGGCTGGAGGCCGAGCGCCCCTCACTGGTCGCGGTGATCCTCCAGGCCGCCGAGCTGGGCCTGGACGAGATCGCCTGGGACCTCACCCTGTCCAGTGCGGTGCTCTTCGATCGGCGCAACTACCTGGACGACTGGCGCCGCTGTGGGGAGCGCTCCCTAAGCGCGGCCAGGCGCGCCGGCAACGTCAGGGGCGAGGCCGCGATGCTGCAGACCCTGGGCGCGCTGGCCGGCCGGTCCGGCGATCCCACCGAGGCCTACGGCTGCTTCACCACCGCCCTGGCCCTCTACGAACAGGCCGACGAGCGGCACGGCCGCGCCCTGACCCTCCGCCAGATGGCTTTGATCGACCGGGACCGCGGCGAGCTGGAGACGGCGATGGAACGCGGGGCCGAGGCGCTCGACGTGTTCCGCACGGTGGGCGACCTCGCCTCGGAGGCCGAGGTGCTGGACCAGATGGCGCAGATCGAGCTGAGCCTCGGCCGCCCGGACCGGGCCAGGGTGCTGGGCCTGGAGTCGGCCCGGCTGGGCGGGGCGCTCGCGGCCGGCCCGCTGCTGGAGCAGCGGGCCCGGGAACAGCGGTCGCGGGGGGACTGCCGCCCGCCCCGCGACCGCTCCCGTGACCGGCCCGGACATCCTCCGCAGCCGGCCTGCGTAGCCGGCCTCCGCGGCCGCCCGCTCAGCCCACCGCCGTGGGCTCCTCGGCCAGCCGGACCAGCTCCGGCGATTCGGCCAGCAGCAGCACCAGTTCGTGGAACCGGTAGAGCGGCCGGCCCTGCCGGTCCACCCCGCAGATGTTCAGCAGCGCCCCGTCCACCAGCTGCTCCAGGCAGTACTCGGCGGCCGCCTCGGTCAGCCCCAGCCGGATCGCGGCTGCCTGCGCCGGAAAGGGCCCCGAGCCGATCCCGGCCAGCCGGCCCAGCGTGGCCTCGGCGGGCTCGGGCACCTGCCGCAGCGCCGAGAGCAGCACCGCCTCCAGCTCCAGCCCGCCGAAGGAGAGCTCCGACAGCCGGTCGCCCGGGTCGGCCAGCCGGGACGCCAACCGGGCCACCGGCCAGTACGGGCGGGCCGCGAGCCTGCTGCCGGCGATCCGCAGCGCCAGCGGCAGCCCGGCGCAGTGCGCCAGCAGCTCCTCGGTGGCCTCCGGTTCGGCCAGCAGCCGGGCCCGACCCGCGAGGGAGGCCAGTAAGTCGAACGCCGCCCGGTCCTCGAACGGCGCCAGCGAGCAGGTCTGCGCCCCGCCCACCCGGGTCAGCCGGGTCCGGCCGGTGATCAGCACCACGGCCCCGGCCGTCCCCGGCAGCAGCGGCTCCACCTGGCGGCTGTCCGCCGCCCCGTCCAGCAGCACCAGCATCCGCCGGCCCGCGGTGCGGGTCCGGTAGCGCCGGACCAGCTCCTCCAGCTCCATCCGGCCGTCCGCGTCCGGGCTCCCGCCCGGTCCGGTGCCGATGTGCTCGCCCATCCCCCGCAGCAGGCCGACCAGGACCTCCGCCGGGTGCTTGGGCCGACCGTCCGGCCCGGTCAGCTCGGCGAAGAGCTGGCCGTCCGGGAAGTGGGCGGTGCTCAGCTGCGCCGCGCGCAGCGCCAGGGCGGTCTTGCCCACCCCGGTCATCCCGGTGACCAGCAGCCTCCGGGCCCTCGGCGGCGCCTCGTCGCTCCCCAACCGGGCCAGCAGGAACGCCAGTTCCTCCTCCCGTCCGGTGAAGTCGTCGTTGTCAGGGGGCAGCATGGCGGGCGCCCCGGCGCCCTCGAAGACGGCGGACCCGGCCGGCGGCCGGACCGGGGCACCGGGCCCCGGCCCCCGGTTGCCCTCCAGCACGGCCTGGTAGGTGGACCCCAGCGCCTCGCCCGGGTCGATGCCCAGCTGGTCCGCCAGCAGGCTGCGGCCCTCGTAGTAGCACTGCAGCGCGTCGCCCTGCCGCCCACAGCGGTAGAAGGCGGTCATCAGCTGTGCCCGCAGCCGCTCGCGCAGCGGGAACCGGGCGACCAGTCCCAGCAGTTCGGCGGTGAGCTGCTCGTGCAGGCCGAGCGCCAGATCCGCCTCGATCCGGCTCTCCAGCGCGTACATCCGCGCCTCCTCCAGCTGCGGCTGCTCGCTCTCCACCAGCGACTCGGAGGCATTGGCGAGGGCCGGCCCGCGCCACTGGCCCAGCGCCTCGGCCAGCAGCGCCCCCGCCTCCGCGTAGTGCTGCCGGGCCAGTGCGGCCCGGCCCTGCCGGTCCAGCCGCTCGAACTCCAGCAGGTCGACCCGGGCCCGCGGCGCCTTCAGCACATAGCCGGGCTGCAGCCGCTCGATGGCGACCTCGTCGCCGAGCAGCTTCCGTAGTCGCGACATGTAGGTGTAGATCTGGGCCCCGGCCGTGGCGGGCGGTTCCCACCCCCACAGCAGCGAGTTCAGCCGGGCGTCGGACACCACCCTCCCGCGTGCCAGGACC
The DNA here is from genome assembly GCF_042510965.1 of Streptacidiphilus jeojiensis. NCBI lineage: Bacteria > Bacillati > Actinomycetota > Actinomycetes > Kitasatosporales > Streptomycetaceae > Streptacidiphilus > Streptacidiphilus jeojiensis. The sequence continues at coordinate 131,033 of NZ_JBEUKS010000021.1, read as the reverse complement.
AGGGCGGCCAGCACCGTGTGCACTTTGGACCCCGACAGCGCCACCCTTGCGCCGTCCCTGTGGGCCTCAACCGGACCGAGGACTCGAAAGTCCATCTGCGTCACACCCCCGCGGTGTTATTACTGACTGTCGTCAATGAACCTACGCGGGCGTCCTATCCACCGGTCATCTGTTTGATAACGGCGTCGGGTCGGCAGAATTGCACGTCTTTAACGTGCCTGGTCAGAGCTGTCACGACCGAGCAGGGTGGCGACCACATGGTGGACGTTCCTGCCATTGTCGCCGTTGGTCATCACCACACAACCGTTACCGGTTGAAAGTTGGATCGAAATCAGGGCTCGAAAACCCGGAGTCTGGCCACCGTGCCCGAACTCCACATCGGTCACGGTGCGGTCGACCACCGTGCCCAGTCCGTAGAAGCTGCCGGGGAAGCCCTCGGTGAGCAGTTCCGCCGCCAGCTCGGCCGGCAGCAGGTCCGAGAAGCCGCGGCGCGCCCGGCGGATCTCCACGGCCAGTTGGGCCAGATCGGCAGGCGTGGACCACAGCCCGCTGCCGGCGTGGACCGGGCGCAGCAGATGGCCGCCGAGCACCGCCCGGCCGTGCTGGTCGTGCCCGGCCGCGACGTCCTGCTCCGGACTGTCGCCCTGCTCCGGGGCCAGGAAGGTGCTGTCCCGCATCCCCAGCGGACCGAAGACCAACTCCTGTGTCAGTTCCTCGAACTGGCGGCCCGTCACATCCAGCAGTAGTTGCTCGGTCAACGCCCAGTGGCTACCGGCCTTGCGGAACAGCGCCCCCGGCTCGTACTCGGCGGTGACCCCGTCCAGCACCGCCGAAAGCCCCGGCATGGTCTCGTCGCGCCGCCACCAGGTGCCGGCGGTGGAGGACAGTCCGGCGGTGTTGCCGAGCAGGTGCCGCAGCGTCAGCGGCAGTCCGGCCGGGCTCCTGGGCGCACGGCGGGTGCGCAGGTAGCCGTCGATGTCGGCGTCCAGGTCCAGTACGTCCGCGGCGACCAGTCGCAGCACCGCGAACGCGGTGACGTGCTTGCTGATCGATCCGGCCTGGAACCGGGTCCGCAGGGTGACCGGCGCACCGGTCTCGGCGTTGCGCAGCCCGTACGCCTGCACCCCCACCAGCCCGCCGTCCTGCAGCACCGCCACGGCGGCGCCCGGCACCCGGTGCTCCGCCAGTACCTCGGGCAGTCGCGGCTCGGTCAGCGCCAACCCTCGCGGTACGGCGGTGTTCGTGGTCATCGGCTGCTGAACTCCTCGGTCGGAATCGGATCCGGGACCCTCGCTCGTCCCGGTCGGTGCCCCGTCGATCGCCAGGGCCAGGTCCTCGACGGTCTCGCTGTCCAGCAGCATCCGCAGGGTCAGCGCCAGGCCGGCCCGCCGTGCCGCGCCCATCACATGGACGATGCGCATGGAGTCGGCGCCCAGGTCCAGCAACCGGTCCCGCACACCGACCCCGGCCACCCCGAGCACCTCCGCGCAGGTGCGCACCAGGATCTCCTCGGTCCGGTTCCGCGGCGCGACGTACTCCCGGTCCGCCACCAGCGCCGCCCGTCCCGGCGCCGGCAGCGCCCTGCGGTCGACCTTGCCCGCCGGGTTCAGCGGCAGCGCGTCCAGCAGGACGAAGGCCGCGGGGACCATGTAGCCGGGCAGCGACGCGGACAGGTGGCCGCGCAGCTCCTGGACGAGCAGGTCCTCGCCGTCGGCGCCGTCCGGCTTGGCGGCCGGGACCAGGTAGGCGGCCAGCCAGCGCTCACCGCCGGCGTCCTCCAGGTCCACCACCACGGCGTCCCGGACCGCCTCGTGCCCGAGCAACCGCTCCTCGATCTCCGGCAGTTCGATCCGGTAGCCGCGGATCTTCACCTGCCGGTCGATCCGGCCCAGGCACTCCAGCTCGCCGTCGGGCCGGAACCGGGCCAGGTCGCCGGTGCAGTACATCCGCGAGCCCGGCGCACCGCCGAACGGCTCCGGGACGAACCGCTCCGCGGTCAGACCCGGCCGTCCCACATAGCCCCGGGCCAGCCCCGCACCGCCGAGGTAGAGCTCGCCGACCACGCCCACCGGCACCGGCTGCTGCGCGGCGTCCAGCACATAGGCGCGGTGGTTGTGGATCGGACGCCCGATCAGCACCGTCTCCGGCTCCGGCGGCACCTCCCAGACCGTGGTCCAGACCGTCGCCTCGGTGGGGCCGTACTGGTTGTACAACCGGTCCACCCGGCCGCGCAGATCGCGTGCCAGCCCGGGCGGGCAGGCCTCCCCCGTGGTCACCGCGACCAGCGGGCGGCGGTCGAACCCGGCCGCCAGCAGCAGCTTCCACCCGGCCGGGGTGGCCTGGACATGGGTCACCCCGGCCCGGTCGAGCAGTCGCAGTTGAGCCTCCGGGTCGGCCGCCTCGGCGTCGTCGGCCAGCACCACCCGGCCGCCGGTGACCAGCGGCAGATACAGCTCGGCCATGGAGATGTCGAACGACAGCGAGGTGCTCGCCAGCCAGGCGTGCCCCGGACCGGAGCGGTAGCGCTCACGCATCGAGAACAGCAGGTTCAGCAGCGCGTACTGACCGATCTGCACCCCCTTGGGCCGGCCGGTCGACCCGGAGGTGAAGAGCGTGTAGGCGAGCCGCTGCCGCCGCGCCGGGTCCTTGGGGTCGGAGTCCGGACCGGGGGCCGGTTCGGGCGCGGTGTCCGGGCGGGCGGCGATCGCGTCGCCGTCCCGGTCCAGGTGGACCAGATCCCCGTCGTAGCCGCCGCCGAGGCGGTCGGCCAGCGAGCCCTCGGTCACCACCAGCCGGGCCCCGGCCGCGTCCAGCATGTAGGTCAACCGCTCGGCGGGCAGCCCGGTGTCGAGCGGCAGGTGCGAACCGCCGGCCTTCCAGATCCCGAGCAGGCAGGGCAGCGTCTCGGGCCCACGGCTGAGCAGCACCCCGACCACCGACTCCGGCCCGGCCCCCGCGGCGCGCAGCTGGTGCGCGATGCGGTTGGCCCTGGTGTCCAGCTCGCGGTAGCTGATCGTCTCGGCGCCGACCTGGACGGCGACGGCGTCGGGGGTGGCCGCGGCCGCCGCCTCGATCACCTCGTGCACATACCTGGTCATCCCCACTCCACCTCGGTGTCGTTCCAGTCCTCGAGGACCTGGGTCAGTTCGGTCGCGGAGAGCATCGGCGCGTCCACGTCCCCCTGCGGATCGGCGGCCATGGCCTCCAGCACCGCCCGGTACATCCCGGCGAGCCGCTCCGCGTTGGCCCGGTTCAGACCGGTGCTCACCGCGCGCAGCACCAGCCGCCCGGGGACGTTGGCGATGGACATCGTGAACTCGTTGGAGCTGTCGCCGTCCCCGGAGCGGACGTCCACCGTCCCGGCGTCCACCTGGTGGAAGTCCTGGTAGCGGTACATCACGTCGAAGAGCCGGCGCCCCCGGGCCAGCCTCTGCACCGCGGGCAGCGGGTAGCGGCGGTGCCGGTACACCTCCGCCTCGCGGGCGAACACCTGCCGGACCAGGTCGCTCCAGGTGCGGGCGGAGCGGTCATGGGCGAAGGGGAGGGTGTTGAGGTACATCCCGTAGACCCGCTCCGCGCCGGGCAGCTCCGGCCGGGCGCTGTACAGCACCCCGGTGTGGAAGGCCGGCTCATTGGTGACCGTGCCGAGCACCTTCAGGTGCGCGGCCAGCAGCACCGCCTTGAACGAGGTCCCGGTGGCACTGGCCAGCGAGCGCAGCGCCGGCTCGATGTCCTGGAACTGCACCGAGAGCTTGAAGTCCTCCCGGGGCGCGCCCGGGCCGTCCCCCCAGTCCGGCGGCAGCACGCACATGGCGTGGTCGTCGACGATCCGCTGCCAGTAGTCCCGGTCCTCCGTCGACTCCAGCGAGGCCAACTCGGCGGCGATGAAGTCGGCGTAGCGGACGGCGACCGGCTCCTGCCGCGCAGGGGCGCTGCCGGAGGCGTAGGCGCGGTAGGCGTCGAGCACCTCCATCAGCAGCGACTGCTGGCTCCAGCCCTCGGTGATGGCATGGCAGTGGGTGAATCCCAGATGCCACGCCTCGTCCGACTCCACCAGCGCGGACACCCGCAGCAGCGGAGCCCGGGTCAGGTCGAACAGCCGGTCCCGCTCCCTGACGATGTGTGCCTTGCGCGCCGCCTCCTGCTGCTCGGCGTCCAGGCCGCGCAGGTCCTGCACAGCGACGGGGATGTCAGCCGACGGGTGGACCAGCTGGAGCGGCACCTCGAACTCGTCGAGCGCGAAGCTGGTCCGGAGGAGTTCGTGCCTCGCCACCACCAGCTGTGCGGCGCGGCGCAGGGCGTCGGCGTCGAAGGGCCGGCCGTCCTTGATCCGGAAGGTGGACGTGTTGTGGTACTTGTTCAGCCCGTCGCCGGCCAGCATCTCCACCAGCATGCCCAGCTGAACCTGCGAGATCGGATAGGCGTCGACCAGACCGGCGGGGAGGCCGGCCCGGACCGCGTCGGTGACCAGGCTGAACGGCTCGACGGGACCGGCCGTGTCGTTCCCGCCGGTGACGAGGGCCGTGGCGAGGGCGGCGACGGTGCGGTTCTGGAAGACATCGGCGACCCCGGCCTGGAAGCCCTCGGCGCGCAGGGCGCCGACCAGGGCGATGGCCTTGATGGAGTGACCGCCCAGGTCGAAGAAGTTGTCCTCGACCCCGACCCGCTCCAGCCCCAGCACCCGTCCCCAGACGGCGGCGATCTGCGCCTCGGTGGCATTGCGCGGCGCGACGTAGCTGTCGGTGGCCTCGGCCGCCGGGTCGGGGAGAGCGGCGCGGTTGAGCTTGCCGTTGGCGGTGAGAGGGATCGCGGTCAGGGGGATGAGGAGGGAGGGGACCATGTAGGGGGGAAGGGTCTCGGCCAGGGTGTCGGTGAGGCCGGTGGTGTCGCCGACGACGTAGCCGATCAGGCGCTGGTCCGAGGTGACGATCACGGCCGCGTCGCTCACGGCCGGGTGGGCGACCAGGGCGGCGCGGACCTCGCCCAACTCGACCCGGTAGCCACGGATCTTGACCTGATCGTCGATCCTGCCCAGGAACTCCACCACACCGTCCGCACACCACCGAGCCAGGTCACCCGTGCGATACATCCGGGCCCCCGGGGCGCCGTACAGGTCCGGCAGGAACTTCTCCGCCGTGGCAGCCGGGCGGAACGCATAGCCCTGGGCCACACCAGTGCCGCCGACATACAGCTCGCCGGCCACACCCACCGGCACCGGACGCAGGCCGGCATCCAGCACCCGCATCGTCATGTTCGGCAACGGACGCCCGATCGGCACCACACCCTCGACCGGCTCCGTGAGCGGGAACACGCAGGTGCCCACCGTCGCCTCGGTGGGACCGTACTCATTGAGCACGGCACCGGAACCCAGGGTCTGACGCCACCGCTCCACCAGCGCACCCGGCAGAGCCTCACCGGCCACCACCACCCGCGGAGCCAGAGCCCCGATCTCCGCATCCGACAACTGACCCGACAACACCTCCAGATGACCCGGCGTCAGCTTCATGAACGCGAACGGGCCAGCAGCCGCCAACTCCGCACCCAGACCGGTCAACTCGCCGTCCCACAGCCAGGCCCGCTGACCGGCCGCCAACGGCGCCCACACATTGGGCACCACCAAGTCGAACGCCACCGACGAGAACACCGGCGCACCACCGGACCCGGCCCCCACCAACTCGCGTACCGCCCAGTCAATGTGATTGGCCAGACTGCGATGCGAGACCTGCACCCCCTTCGGCCGACCCGTAGAACCCGACGTGAACACCGTGTACGCCACCGCATCCAGATCAACCAGCACCACAGGCGCCGTCACCGGGAACCGCGACAAGTCCTCCTCGACCAACACCGCCGTGCACGCGAACCGGTCCGCGTACTGCGCCGACGTCACCGCCACCGACACACGGGCATCGGCGACCATCCCGGCCACCCGCGCCCCCGGCAGCACCGGATCCATCGGCACAAACCCAGCACCAGCCCGCCACACCCCCAACAACGCCACCACCAGATCAACCGAACGATCCAGCAACACCGCCACCGACGAACCCGGCCCAACACCGGCCGCAACCAACCGATGCGCCAACCGCGACGCCCGCACATCCAACTCAGCAAACGTCACCGTGCCGGCAGCAGACGCCACCGCCACCACCGACGGCGACTCCACAATCCGACGGTCAATCAGCTCCATGACGGAGGTCTCCGGGACCAGCAAGCCCGACTCGTTCCAGTCGGACAGCACCCGCTCCCGCTCACCACCCGGAAGGAACACCGCCGTGGCATCCCCCTCCACGTCCCCGGCCATGGCTTCCAGCACCGACCGGTACATCGCCCCCAGCCGATCCACCCCCGCACGGCAGAGCACCTGGGGGTCCGCCGTGAGGAGCAGGCCGCTGCCACGGGCTGCGACGGCGAGGCCGAACTCGGTGGCGCCTTCGCCCAGCCCGGAGTCGGCCTCGACGATCTCGGACTCCGCCTGGGCGTCCTGCAGGTCGAGGTAGCTGAAGCGCACGTCCAGCAGCCGGGTGCCGTCACCGAACTCGCGCTGCATCACCGGCATGGGGAATCGCCGGTGTGGCCACAACGTCCCCTCCTGGTCGAAGACCTGCCGGATCAGCTCGCGCCAGGTCCGTGCACCGCGGTCGTACGGGAAGGGCACGGTGTTGAGGTACATCCCGTACACCCGCTCGGCGCCGACGATCTCCGGCCGACCGCTGCAGACCAGACCGGTGCAGAAGGAGTCCTCCCGCGTGAGCTGGCTCATCACCTTCAGGTGCGCCGCGTGCAGCACAGCCTTGAGCGAGGTCCCGGTCCGGCTCGCCACCTCCTGGAGGGAGGCCGTGAGGTCGGTCAACGGCACCCGTACAGTGACGGCTCGCCGTTCTGAGCCCTCGTCACCCCAGCCGGCCGGCAGCTCGAACCTCGCGTGACCGGCGAGGAGTTCACTCCAGTACGCACGGTCCTCGGCCGAGTCGAGCGAGGCCAACTCCGCTGCCACAAAGTCCGCGTAGCGAACAGCAGGGATCTCGACCGTCGGAAGCGGGCCGCCGCCACGGATGCGGAGATACCCCTCGACGATCTCGCTGAGCAGCGAACGGTGGCTCCAACCCTCGGTGATGGGATGGCACACGCTCACCGAGAGCCACCACGCCTCGTCGTCCTCGATCAGGGCCGATATCCGTAGCAGTGGGGCCTCCGACAGGTCGAAGAGCTCGGATCGCTCAGCCGCGACGTGTGCCCGTCGCGCCACTGCCTGCTGCTCTGCGTTCTGGCCGCGCAGATCGTGCACGGCAACCGGAATGTCGGCGGTCGCGTGGATGAGCTGCAGCGGTACCGAGTAGCCCTCCAGCGCGAACGAGGCCCGCAGCATCTCGTGGTGCTTCACCACATGCTGTCCGGCCCGGCGCAGGGCGTCCGCGTCGAAGGGCCGGCCGTCCTTGATCCGAAAGGTGGACGTGTTGTGGTACTTGTTCTGACCATCGCCGGCCAGCATCTCCACCAACATGCCCAACTGCACCTGAGCCAACGGGAGGGCATCGGTTAGTCCCTCCGGGAGGGCGGCCCGGTCCTCGACCGTGAGCAGGCTGAACGGCGCCACGGTGGAGACGGTCTCCACATCCCCGGTGCCGAGAGTGGCAGCGAGGGCGGCAACTGTGCGGTTCTGGAAGACATCCCCGACCCCCACCTGGAAGCCCTCGGCGCGGAGGGCGCCGACCAGAGCGATGGCCTTGATGGAGTGACCGCCCAGATCGAAGAAGTTGTCCTCGACCCCGACCCGCTCCAGCCCCAGCACCCGCTCCCAGACGGCGGCGATCTGCGCCTCGGTGGCATTGCGCGGCGCGACGTAGGAGTCCGCGCCGGTACTGTCCGGGTCCGGCAGGGCAGCTCGGTCGAGCTTGCCGTTGGCCGTCAGCGGGAGCGCGGCGAGCGACACGAAAGCGGAGGGCACCATGTAGTGCGGAAGAGTCGCCCCCAGCCACTCGGCCAGGCCATCTGCGGTACCGACGACGTAGCCGATCAGACGCTGGTCCAAGGTGACGATCACGGCCGCGTCGCTGACGGCGGGGTGGGCCACCAGGGCGGCGCGGACCTCGCCGAGCTCGACCCGGTAGCCGCGGATCTTGACCTGGTCGTCGATCCTGCCCAGGAACTCCACCACACCGTCTGAGCGCCACCGAGCCAGGTCACCGGTGCGATACATCCGGGCCCCCGGGGCACCGTACAAGTCCGGTAGGAACTTCTCCGCCGTCGCGGCCGGGCGGAACGCATAGCCCTGGGCCACACCAGTGCCGCCGACATACAGTTCACCGGCCACACCCACCGGCACCGGACGCAACCCTGCATCCAGCACGCGCATCGTCATGTTCGGCAGCGGACGCCCGATCGGCACCACCCCCTCAACCGGTTCTGTCAGCGGGAACACACACGTACCCACCGTCGCCTCAGTCGGACCGTACTCGTTCAGCACGGCACCCGAACCAAGGATCTGACGCCAACGCTCGACCAGCGCACCCGGCAGAGCCTCACCCGCCACCACCACCCGCGGAGCCAGAGTCCCGATCTCCGCATCCGACAGCTGACCCGACAACACCTCCAGATGACCTGGCGTCAACTTCATGAACGCGAACGGACCCGCAGCGCTCAACTCCGCACCCAGACCCGTCAACTCACCGTCCCACAACCAGGTCCGCTGACCCGCCGCCAACGGCGCCCACACATTAGGCACCACCAAGTCAAACGCCACCGACGAAAACACCGGCGCACCACCCGACCCCGAACCCACCAACTCCCGCACCGCCCAGTCAATGTGATTGGCCAGACTGCGATGCGAGACCTGCACCCCCTTCGGCCGACCCGTCGAACCCGACGTGAACACCGTGTACGCCACCGCATCCAAATCCAGCTCAACAACCGGAGCCGTATCGGGGAACCGGGACAAGTCCTCCTCGACCAACACCGTGGTGCAGTCGAACCGATCCGCGTGCTGCTCCGATGTCACCGCCACCGACACGTGAGCATCGGCGACCATCCCGGCCACCCGAGCCCCCGGCAGCACCGGATCCATCGGCACAAACCCAGCACCAGCCCGCCACACCCCCAACAACGCCACCACCAGATCAACCGAACGATCCAGCAACACCGCCACACACGAACCCCGCCCAACACCAGCCGCCACCAACCGATGCGCCAACCGCGACGCCGCCACATCCAACTCAGCAAACGTCACCGCCTCACCCGCACACTCCACCGCCACCACCGACGGCGACTCCACCACCCACCGACCAACCAACTCCATAACGGAGGTCTCCGGCACCACCACACCCGACTCGTTCCAGCCGGACAGCACCCGCTCCCGCTCACCACCCGGAAGGAACACCGCCGTGGCATCCCCCTCCACGTCCTCCGCCATGGCCTCCAGCACCGACCGGTACATGGCCCCCAGCCGATCCACCCCCGCACGGCCGATGACGTGCCGGTTGGCGGTGATGACCATGAAGCCGGCCCGGGTGGAGACGCCCAGCGGGAACTCCGTGGGGCTGTCGTCGATCGTCGCGGCGTAGTCGACGATCTCCTGGTCGACCTGACGGAAGTTCTGGTAGCTGAAGCGGACGTTCACCAGCCGCTGGGCCGGGGAGAACTCGCGCTGCATCGCGCCGAGCGGGAAGCGGCGGTGCGGCCAGACCTCGATCTCCTGGTCGAAGACCTGTCGCACCAGCTCACGCCAGGTCCGCGCGCCCCGGGTGAAGGCGAAGGGCAGCGGATTGAGGTAGACGCCGTGGACGCGTTCGGCGCCCACGGCCTCCGGCCGGGCGTTGGTGACCAGGCCGGTGCAGAAGGACTCCTCCTGGGTGAGCTGGCTCATCACCTTCAGGTGCGCCGCGTGCAGCACGCTCTTGACCGGCACCTCGGCCCGGCTGGCGAGCGCGCGCAGCCGCGGCTCCAGGTCGTGGTAGGGCACCCAGGCCCGGTGCAGTCCGGGCGGCGTCTGCGCCGGGTCGTCGCCCCAGCCGGCCGGCAGCTCGAACACCGGGTGGTCGCCGAGCTTCCCCTGCCAGTAGCCGCGGTCCTGCTCCGACTCCAGCGAGACCAGCTCGGCGGCGACGAAGTCGGCGTAGCGCACCTGGGCCGGTTCCGGCTGCTCGACCGGCAGGCCGTCCCGGACGGCCCGGTAGACGGCGACCAGTTCCATCAGCACCGAGTGGTGGCTCCAGCCCTCCAGGACGGCGTGGCACTCGGTCAGCGTGAGCCACCAGCTCCCGGCGTCGCAGGCGTGGCCGGTGAACCGGATCAGCGGGGGCCGGTCCAGGTCGAACAGCCGGGAGCGCTCCTCGGCCATGAAGGCGCGCAGGGACTGCTCGGTCTCCTCGGCGCCGAGGCCGGCCAGGTCCCGGGCGCCCGCCACCGACCGCACCGACTCGGCCGCGTGGACCAGCTGCAGCGGGACGGAGTAGCCCTCCAGCGCGAACGAGGTCCGCAGGATCTCGTGACGGGCGATCACCGTGTCCACGGCCGTCTGCAGAGCCGCCGGCTCCAGCGGCCGGTCGTCCAGGATCCGGAAGCAGGTGGAGTTGTGGTAGACGTTCCGGCCGTCGTTGGCGAGCATCTCGACGACCATGCCGAGCTGCACCTGGGCCAGCGGGTAGGCGTCGGTGACGCCCTCCGGCAGCAGCGCCCGGTCCTGCTCCGACAGCAGTGCGAACGGCTCCACGCCGGGCTCGGCCCGGGCCGGGGCCGGGCGGCCGGTGATGAACTCGACCAGTCGGGCTGGGGTGCGGTACTCGAAGACGTCGCGGACGGTGACGTCCTGGTCCGCCTCGCGCAGGGCGCCGACCAGGGCGACGGCGCGCAGCGAGTCGCCGCCGAGGTCGAAGAAGTTGTCCTCCACCCCGACCTCGTCGACTCCGATCACCTCACGCCAGATCCGGACCATCTCCTCCTCGGCCGCGGTGCGCGGTGCCACCCGGGTGCCCTCGACGCCCAGGGCGCCGCGGTCGGGGGCGGGCAGGGCGGCCCGGTCCAGCTTGCCGTTGACCGTCAGCGGGATCCGGGCCAGGACCAGGAAGGCGCTGGGGACCATGTAGCCGGGCAGCGAGCGGCCCAGCAGCGCGCGCAGCTCGCTCGGCGCGGCCACCGCCTCCCCTGCGGGCACGATGTACGCCACCAGCCGGCGGTCGCCGGGGATGTCCTCACGGACCACCACCGCGGCGTCGCGCACCAGCGGATGGTCCGTCAGCGCGGCTTTGATCTCGCCGAGTTCGATCCGGTGGCCGCGGATCTTCACCTGCTGGTCGATCCGGCCGAGGTAGTCCATGCTGCCGTCGGGCCGGCGGGAGGCCAGGTCCCCGCTGCGGTAGAGCCGGGCCCCGGGCTCGCCCCAGGGGTCCGGCACGAAGCGCTCGGCGGTGAGCCGAGGCCGGTTGAGGTACATCCGGGCGACGCCGGGGCCGCCGACGTGGATCTCCCCCGGCACCCCCACCGGCACCGGTTCGCCGTGCTCACCTAGCAGCCGCACCTGCAGGTCGGGCAGCGGCACGCCGATGGCGTTGCCGGTGTCCGCCGCCAGGTCCTCCTCGCCGATCCGGCGGTAGGTGGTGTGCACCGTGGTCTCGGTGATGCCGTAGAGGTTGACCAGTTCGGTGCGGTCCAGGCCGCGCCGGGCGACCCAGGGCTTCAGTCCGGGGATGTCCAGGCGCTCGCCGCCGAAGGTCACCACCCGCAGCGCCAGTTCATCCACCAGCGGACTGCCCTCCGCAGCCAGCGCGACCAGGCTGCGGAAGGCGGACGGGGTCTGGTTGAGCATGGTGACGCCCTGCTCGACCAGCAGTCGCAGGAAGTCCTCGGGCGAGCGGGCCACGTCCGCCGGGACGACCACCAGTCTCCCGCCGTAGGCCAGCGCGCCCCACAGCTCCCAGACCGACATGTCGAAGGCATAGGAGTGGAACAGCGCGGAGACGTCCTGCTCGTTGAACTCGAAGTACCGCTCGGTCGTGATGAACAGCCGCAGCACATTGGCGTGGGTCAGTCCGACGCCCTTGGGACGGCCGGTGGAGCCCGAGGTGTAGATGGTGTAGATCAGGTCACCGGGCCGGACCCCCGAGCTGGGGTCGTTCTCCGGCTGCCCCGCCAGGACGGCCGCCTCCTCAGCGTCGTCCAGCAGCAGCAGCCGGGCGGCGGCCGCCGCGACCGGCTCGGCCAGGTGCGCGGCGTGGGCGGTGTCGCTGACCACGATGCGGGCGCCGGCGTCGGTGAGCATGTAGCCGAGCCGTTCGGCGGGGTGTTCCGGGTCCAGCGGCAGGTAGCCGGCGCCCGACTTCAGCACGCCGAGCAGGGCCGGGACCAGGTCCAGGCCGCGGTCCAGGCTGATGCCGACCAGCTCGCCGGGGCCGGCGCCGAGGGCCCGCAGCCGGTGCGCAATCCGGTTGGCCCGGTGGTTGAGCTCCCGGTAGCTGAGCCGCTGGGTCCCGAACACCAGGGCGGTCCGCTCGGGCGTCGCCGCGGCCTGCTCCTCGAAGACCTCGTGCAGGCACCGCTGCGGCGTGGGGAAGCGGGCCGCCTCGGGGACGACCACGGCCAGCTCGGCCGCGTCCAGCAGGTCCAGCCGGGACAGCCGACGGTCCGGATCGGCCGCGGCGGACTCCAGCAGCCGGACGAAGTGCCCGGCCAGCCGCTCGACCGTGGACCGGTCGTAGAGCGCGGTGCTGAACTCCAGCGCACCGCGCACCGATCCGTCGGCGGCCTCGCCCAACTGCAGGGTCAGGTCGAAGCGGGACACCCGGGAGACCGCCCGCAGCGGCTCGGCCTCCACCCCGGGCAGCCGCAGCCCGGCGGTGCGCTCCTGGTGCATGGTGAACGCCACCTGGCACAGCGGGGTCCGGGACATGTCCCGGTCCACGACCAGCTCGTCGACGAGCCCGGCGAACGGGTACTCCTGGTTGTCGAAGGCGTCCAGGACCGTCTCGCGGGCGCCGACCAGCAGCTCGCGGAAGGTCGGGTCGCCGGCCCACTGCCCGCGCAGCACCAGGGTGTTGATGCCGTAGCCGATGAGCTGGTCCAGTTCCGGGCGGCTGCGTCCGGACACCACGGTGGCGACGGCGATGTCGCTGCGGCCGGTGTAGCGCGAGAGCAGCCCCTGGAATCCCGCCAGCAGGGTCTGGAAGGGCGTGGCGCCGTGGGCCGAGCCGAGGCTGCGCAGCCGGTCGGCCAAGGCCGCCGGGAGCTCCAGCGGCACCGCGTCCCCAGCCCAGCTCCGGACCGCCGGACGGCGCCGGTCGGCGGGCACCTCCAGCGGGGTGATCCCGGCCAATCGGCCGCGCCAGTGGTCGAGTTGCTTGGCCAGCGCGTCCCCGGCCAGCCGTTCGCGCTGCCAGGCCGCGAAGTCGGCGTACTGCACCGGCAGCGGGGCGAGCGGCGACGGGTGCCCGTCCAGGAAGGCCGCGTAGACCTGGGAGAGCTCGGAGAGGAACAGCCCGACCGACCACTCGTCACAGGCCACGTGGTGGAACACCACGGCCAGCAGGTGGTGGTCCGCGGCGATCCGCACCAGCCTGGCCCGCAGCGGTGCGCCGTGCTCCAGGTCGAAGGGGCGTCCTGGTTCGGCCTCGGCCAGGGCGAGGGCGGCCGCCTCGGCCTCCGCCGGGGGCAGGCCGCTGAGGTCGTCCAACGGGAGGTCGAACGGGACGGGAGGGTCGATCACCTGCAACGGCTCGGCGCCGTCCATCCGGTAGCGGGTGCGCAGGATCTCGTGCCGGGCGACCAGTTCGGTGAAGCTGCGGCGCAGTTCCTCCGGGTCCAGTGCTCCGCGCATCCTGAGCACCACCGGGACGCTGTACTCCCAGCTCTCCGGGTCGAGCCGGCTCAGGAACCACATCTGCTGCTGACCGTGGGAGAGCAGCAGCCGACCGCCCTCGCGGTCCACCGGCACCACCGCGGCACGCCGACCGCCACGGCCGCCGGCGAGCCGGGCGCGCACCAGTTCCTCACGCCTCGCCTCGACCTGCCGACCCGTCAGACCCTCGTCCGTCTTCATCCTGCGCGCCCCTCCCGACCTGCTGTTCCGTGTGTCCACTGGATTGCCCCGCCTACCGCGTACCGCAGTGACCCTGACGGGTCGTCAAGAACTAGGCCCCGGCCTGCTCCATCCGGCGGCGCAGGCCGGCCGGGCGCATGTCCGTCCAGACCTGCTCGATCCGGTCCAGGCAGTCCTGCTTGCTGCCCTCGGTGCCCTCGGCGTACCAGCCGGCGGGCAGGTCCCGCTCCGCGTCCCAGATCGAGAACTGCTCCTCGTCGTTCAGAACGACCCGGTAGACACGGGTGTCTTCGCGCTCTTCAGCCATGGCGGACTCCTTCTTCGCTCCAGGGTGTGAATGCGCAGTCAGCTTCCGGCGGGGAGCTATACCGGCTCTCTACCGAGGCCCTTTTGTCCGGGGCCCGGAACGCCCCGCCGGGGACGCCAGATGGCCCGGTCCCGAGGGGAAGCGGGACCGGGCCACATGGGTTTCCGGGGATGGTCGTGCGCGGGTGGTGGGTTGTCAGGGCAGGTCCGCGACGCCGGCCGCCCCCGCGTGGGCGTGCTCGGGCTCCGGCTCGTCGGGGACGTCGTCCGGCTGGTCCTCACGGGCCGCGCCGCTACGGGTGAAGACGACCGCCGACACCACCGCGAGCAGCACCATCACCCCCGACACCACCGCCAGCGTCCGCCGGGTGCCGATGTCGTCGACCAGGTAGCCGGTCACCAGCACGCCGAGCGAGCTCGCGCCGGACACCAGCAGCATCACCACGCTGCCGACCCGGCCCTGCATGTTGTCGGGCGTGATCCGGACCTGGTAGCACATGCCCGCGACGGTGACGGCCGCGCCTATGCAGGAGGTGACGAAGAACAGCGACCCCAGTTCCACCGGCTGCCGCAGCACGATGGTCGCGGGCATCACCAGGGCCCAGGCCACATGGGCGACGATCATGATGTGCCGCATCGGCATCCTGGTGTTCAGCCAGCCTCCCGCCAGCGCGCCGCACAGCCCACCGAGCCCGCCGCCCGCCATGATCAGCCCGACCGTGCCGGTCGCCCCGCCGTCCTCCCTGATCACCACCGCGACGGTGAGGATCAGCCCCTGGAACACCAGGTTGCTGCCGGCGATGATCAGCAGCGCGGTGCGGAAGTAGGCCCGGCTCCAGACCCAGCTCAGCCCGACCGCGATCTCGGTCCGCATCCTGCGCCTGGCCTTGGACGGCCGGGCCGGCGCCTCCGGCTGCCTGCGCATCCGGACCAGGGTCAGCAGCGAGAGGAAGTAGAGCCCCACGCTGGAGGCGAACGGGACGAAGGCGGAGATCCCGAACAGCGCGCCGCTGACCGGGTAGCCGACGAAGTTCACCCCCCGCGAGCGGGCCTCGTTGGTCGCCATCGCCGCGCTCAGCTGCCGGGACGGGACCAGGCCGCGGACCATGGCGACCTCGGACAGCTGGTAGAAGACCGTCATGCTGCTCTGCACGAAGGCCACCACGGCGATGTGCCACACCCAGACGTGGTCGCCCAGCAGCGCGGCGACCACCGACCCCACCGCCACTGTTCTGACGACGATGCAGACCATCGACAGCCGGCGCCGGTTCAACCGGTCCACCAGCACCCCGGCCGGCAGCTGCACCAGCAGGGCCGGCAGCAGTCCGGCGAAGCCCACCAACCCGGCCTGGCCCCCCGACCCGGTGTGCCACAGCACCAGCAGCGTGAAGGACATGCCGGCGCAGCGGTCCGCCATCGCCGCCATCGCCGAACCCGTCCACAGCAGCCTGAAGTCGCGGTAGCTGCGCAGCGCCGGCAGCGGGGCCTGAGCCGCCGCGACGGCTGCCCCTCCTGCTCGTCCTCCCTGGTCGGTACTCATCAGTGCGCGGCCCAGCACCATTCCAGGACAGCCATGGCGCTGTGCAGCTTGTGGGTGGCCTGGGTGAACGCGATGCTGGCCGGGCCGTCCAGCACCTCGGCGGTGACCTCCTCGCCGCGGTGCGCGGGCAGGTCGTGCAGGAAGACGGCCTTCGGGCTGCTCTCCCACAGCTCCCCGGTGACCTGGAACGGCGCGAAGCCGCGCCGCCAGTCCGGGTCCGGCTTGCTGGTCCCGGTGGTCTGCCAGCGGGTGGTGTAGATCGCGTCGAGGCCGGCCGGAAGGTCGGCCATGTCGTGCCGCTCGGCCACCCGGGAACCGTGGCGGTCCGCCTGTTCCGTGGCCGTGGCGAGGACCTCCGGGGCGAGCCCGTAGCCGGCCGGCGTGCGCAGTTCGAGTTCGGTGCCGGGGAACCTGGACAGCGCGAGGGCCAGGGCGACCGCGCTGTTGTTGCCCTCGCCCACGTAGAGCACGCGCAGGCCTTCGACCTTGCCGAAGTGGCTGTGCAGGGTGGTCAGGTCGGTGAGCCCCTGGGTGGGGTGCTCCTCCGCGCTCATGGCGTTGATGACCGACATCCGTCCGTCGGCGGCCCAGGAGCGCAGCTCCGACGTGGCGTCAGCGGTCCGCGCCACCAGCAGGTCCAGCATCCCGGCCAGCACCCGGCCGGTGTCCTCGGTGGTCTCCCCCGTGTTCAGCTGCAGGTCGTCGGGCCCGAAGGTCACCGTCTGCGCGCCGAGGCGGAGGGCACCGCTGGTGAAGGCGGTCCGGGTCCTGGTGGAGGTACGCCGGAAGTAGATCCCGGCGATGGCACCGTCCAGCGGCTTCTCCACCGCCCCGGACGCGAAGTGCGCCCCGCGCTCGACCAGCAGCCGCAGGTCGTCGTCGGACAGGTCGGTGATGGAGATCAGGTGTCGCATGGGCATGTCCGCTCCTGTGGAAGTCACGACTGGACCGACTCGCTGAGCATCGCGTCGACCTCGGCCCGGACCCGCTCCTCGATCTCGGCGGCGATCTGCTCGATCGTCGGACGCTCGAAGGCGATCCGCATGGGCAGGTCGAGGTCGAACTCGTTCTGCAGCCGGGCGATGAGCCGGACAGCCAGGATCGAGTGGCCGCCGAGCTCGAAGAAGTTGTCCTGAACGCTCGCCTCCTTGCCCAGCAGGGCCTGCCACACACCGGCGATGCGGGTCTCGGTGGCGTTGCGCGGGGCGATGAACGCGGCATCCGTGCCGGACTCGGGGTCGGGGAGAGCGGCGCGGTCGAGCTTGCCGTTGGCGGTGAGAGGGATCGCAGCGAGCGACACCAGGACGGACGGCACCATGTAGGGCGGAAGGGTCTCGGCCAGGGTGTCGGTAAGGCCGGTGGTGTCGCCGACGACGTAGCCGATCAGACGCTGGTCCGGGGTGACGATCACGGCCGCGTCGCTCACGGCGGGGTGGGCGACCAGGGCGGCGCGGACCTCGCCGAGCTCGACCCGGTAGCCACGGATCTTGACCTGGTCATCGATCCTGCCCAGGAACTCCACCACCCCGTCTGAGCGCCAACGGGCCAGGTCACCCGTGCGGTACATCCGCGCGCCGGGGGCGCCGTACAGGTCCGGAAGGAACTTCTCCGCCGTGGCGGCCGGACGGAACGCATAGCCCTGGGCGACCCCGGTTCCGCCGACATACAGCTCGCCGGCCACACCCACCGGCACCGGACGCAGACCGGCATCCAGCACCCGCATGGTCATGTTCGGCAGCGGACGCCCGATCGGCACCACACCCTCGACCGGCTCCGTCAGCGGGAACACACAGGTGCCCACCGTCGCCTCGGTGGGACCGTACTCGTTGAGCACGGCACCCGAACCCAGGATCTGACGCCACCGCTCCACCAGTGCACCCGGCAGAGCCTCACCCGCCACCACCACCCGCGGAGCCAGCACAGCGATCTCCGCGTCGGACAGCTGACCGGACAGCACCTCCAGATGACCCGGTGTCAGCTTCATGAACGCGAACGGACCAGTAGCCGCCAACTCCGCGCCCAGGCCGGTCAACTCGCCGTCCCACAGCCAGGCCCGCTGACCGGCCGCCAACGGTGCCCACACATTGGGCACCACCAAGTCGAACGCCACCGACGAGAACACCGGCGCACCACCAGACCCGGGCCCCACCAACTCCCGCACCGCCCAGTCAATGTGATTGGCCAGACTGCGATGCGAGACCTGCACCCCCTTCGGCCGACCCGTAGAACCCGACGTGAACACCGTGTACGCCACCGCATCCAAATCCAGCTCAACAGCCGGAGCCGTATCGGGGAACCGGGACAAGTCCTCCTCGACCAACACCGTGGTGCAGTCGAACCGATCCGCGAACTGCTCCGACGTCACCGCTACCGACACATGAGCGTCAGCGACCATCCCGGCCACTCGGGCCCCCGGCAGCACCGGATCCATCGGCACGAACCCAGCACCAGCCCGCCACACCCCCAACAACGCCACCACCAGATCGATCGAGCGATCCAGCAACACCGCCACCGACGAACCCGGCCCGACACCAGCCGCTACCAACCGATGCGCCAACCGCGACGCCCGCACATCCAACTCAGCAAACGTCACCGTGCCAGCAGCAGACGCCACCGCCACCACCGACGGCGACTCCACAATCCGACGACCGACCAACTCCGGCACCGACACCCCCGGCACCACCACACCCGACTCGTTCCAGGCCCGCAGCAGCCTGCGCTCGTGGGCCGAGGTGATGTCGATGGCCGACACCGCCGTCTCGGGTTCGGCCGCGACGCCGGCCAGCAGGCGGACGAACTGGTCGGCCATCCGGGCCACCGTGCCCTGGTCGAACAGGGAGGTCGCGTACTCGATGCCGCCGACCAGCGAGCCGTCCGCCTGGCGCCAGACGAACAGGGTCAGGTCGGTCTTGGCCACCCGCCAGGCCCCCTGGAAGGCGTCCATCAGCACGCCGTCCGTGGTGACCGAGGTCGCGCCCTCGTCCTGGAGGTCGAAGGCCACCTGGTACATCGGGGTGCGGGACAGGTCCCGGACCGGCTGCAGCTCGTCGACCAGGCGCTCGAAGGGCAGTTCCTGGTGGGCGAAGCCGGCCATGACGGTGTTCCTCGTCCGGCGCAGCAGCTCGGCGAACGTGGGGTCGCCGGTCAGGTCGCAGCGCATGACCAGGGAGTTGAGGAAGAATCCGACGGTCTTCGCGGTCTCCGGGCGGACCCGGCCGGTCACCGGGCTGCCGATGCCGAAGTCGTCCTGGCCGCTGTGGCGGGCGAGCAGCGCGGCCCAGGCGGCCAGCAGCGTGGCGTAGGGGGTCGCGCCGTGCTTGCGGCCCAGCCCGCTGAGGGCGTCGGCGAGACCGGCGGGGACCGAGAAGCGCACGCCGGCCCCGCGGCTGTCGCGCTGGGCCGGCCGGGGCCGGTCGGTGTGCAGCTGGAGTTCCGGCAGTCCGTGCAGGGCGCCGCGCCAGTAGTCGAGTTCGCGCAGCATCTCGGGGTCGTCCGCCCGGGCGGACTGCCAGACCGCGTAGTCGGCGTACTGCACCGGCACCGGGGCGAGCTCGGCCGGACGGGACTCCCCAGCCGCCGCGCACAGCTCCCGGATCTCTTCCTCCAGCAGCACGCTTGACCAACCGTCACCGGCGATGTGGTGCATCGTCACCAGCAGCACCGGGCCGCCGACCGGCACCCGTACCAGCAAGGCCCGCCACAGCGCTCCGTCGGCCAGGTCGAAGCCGCGGCGGAACTGCTCGCCGAAGAGCCGCTCCAGGTCGCCCTCGCCGGCGTCCTCCACCCGCAGCTCGACCGGGCCCGGCTCGGCGACCCGCTGCCGGGGCTCGTCGCCCTCCAGCAGGTACCGGGTGCGCAGCGCCTCGTGCCGCCGTTCCAGGGCGTCCAGCGCGGTCTGCACCTCTGCGGCCCCGGTGCCGTCGGCGAGCCGCATGAACAGCGGCGCCACCCATTCCTCACTGCCCGGGTGCATCCGGTCCAGGAACCACAGCCGGTGCTGTCCGAAGGAGAGCGGCAGCGGGGCGGCCCTGGGCACCGGTACCACCGGGGCCACCGGCGGACGGCTCTGCTCCAGCAGCCGGGCCTGCGCCTCCACCGTGGACGAGGAGAACAGCCCGCGCAGCTGCACGTCGTCGCCGCTGGCGGTGCGCAGGGCGTCGGCGAGCCGGGTCAGCACCAGCGAGGAGCCGCCGAGTGCGAAGAAGTCGTCCTGGGCGCCGACCCGTTCGACCTTGAGCAGCTGCTCCCAGACCGTCGCGACCAGCCGTTCGGCCGGGGTGCGCGGGGCGATGTAGGGGGTGCCGTCGGCAATGCCGCCGCTGTCCGGCTGCTCGGGTTCGGGCAGGGCGGCCCGGTCCACCTTTCCGTTGCCGGTCAGCGGGAGGGCGTCGAGCGGGACGAAGACCGAGGGGATCATCGGTTCGGGGAGTCGTCCCCGCAGGAAGCTGCGCAGCTCGTCGCGGGGGATCCGGCGGGCCGAGGCGACATGGGCGACCAGCCGCTTGGCGCCGCCCACGGTGCGGGCGCTCACCACCGCGCCTCGGACGTCGGGGTGGGCCGCCAGCGCGGCCTCCACCTCGGCCGGCTCGATCCGGACGCCGTTCACCTTGACCTGGTGGTCCACCCGTCCGAGGAAGGCCAGGGCGCCGTCGGCGCGCCAGCGGACCAGGTCGCCGGTCCGGTACATCCGGCTGCCCGGGGCCCCGTGCGGGTCGGGGACGAAGCGCTCCGCGGTCTGGCCGGGGCGGCCCACGTAGCCGCGGGCCAGGCCGACCCCGGCCGCGTACAGCTCGCCGACGACGCCGATCGGCACCGGGTCCAGCTCCTCGTCCAGCGCGTACACCCGCATGTTGTCGATCGGCCGGCCGATCGGGACGGTCTCGGTGTGCAGCTGCGGGTCGAACTCCTGCCCGGCGACGTCGATGGAGCACTCGGTGGGTCCGTAGGTGTTCCAGACCTTGGCGCCGGTGGGCTCGCCGAGACGGCGGCACAGTTCGGCGTCCAGTGCCTCGCCGGCCGAGAACACCAGCCGGAGCGAGGTGCACTCGGCCCAGCCGGGCTCCAGCGCCAGCAGCCGCAGCACCGACGGCACCCCCTGCAGCACGGTGATCCGCTCCGCCGCGACCGTCCGTACCAGCAGCGCCGGGTCGGACTCGGCGCCCGGCAGGGCCATCACCACGGTGCCGCCGGCCGCCAGCGGCGCGAAGACCTCCAGAGCCGCCGCGTCAAAGCTGAGCACGGTCTTCTGCAGCACCCGGTCGTCGGCGCCCAGGCCCTGGTGCTCCAGGGTCCAGGCGACCCGGTTGGCGATCCCGCCGTGCTGCACCAGTACGCCCTTGGGCTCGCCGGTGGAGCCGGAGGTGTAGGTCAGGTAGGCGGCCTGGTCGGGGTCGATGCGCAGGGCCTCCAGCGGTGCGTCCGACTGCCCGTCAGCAATGCCGCCGACACCAGCGTCGCCCCCACCGTCGACACCATCGTCGGCGGCGTCGAGCAGCACGGTCCGCTCCGGGTCGGCCAGGTCGGGACCGGCCGCCTCGGCCAGAGCAGCGGTGGTCAGCAGTGTCCGCGCACCGCTGTCGGCGAGCACCCAGGCCTGCCGGGCGGCCGGGTGGCCGGGGTCCAGCGGAACATAGGCCGCACCGGCCCGCCACACCCCCAGCAGCACCGCGACCAGCTGCTGCCCGCGCGGCAGGCAGACCGCCACCCGGGACTCCGGTCCGACGCCACGGGCCAGCAGCAGCCGCGCGACGCGGTTGGCACGGCGATCCAACTGCTCGTACGTCATCGCCCCTTGCCGGTCCTCGACCGCGATGGCTCGGGGGGTGAGGGCGACCTGTCGGGCTATCAGTTCATGCAGCAGGGCGGACATCTCTACTCCAGAAGACGTGGTGAGCGGGTGTGGCAGGCCGTCGTGGGCCGGGCCGCCGTGGTCAGGCCGTCGTGGTCCGGTGCCCCGGTGGTGTCAGGCCGGCAGGAAGCCGTCGATCAGGACCCCGCTGCCGACGCGCCGGGCCTCGTCCCGGACGAACCGCGCCAGCGCGAGGTCCAGCACGCCCAGACCGAACGGCGAGTACACCAGCGGCCGCCCGGGCTCCGGCCGCAGCTCCGCGGTGCCGCGCAGCAGTGCGCCGATCGGGGCGTCGATGAAGTCCCTTCCGCCGGTCTGCTGTTCGGCCAGGTGCGCCGAGGTGTTCTCGCGGCAGACGTGGCCCGGGTCGTCGACCAGGTTGTGCGCGCCGAGCAGCGTCGGCACGGTGAGGTCGCGCAGCGAGATGTGCAGCACCACCGTGCCCGGCGGGCAGGCGTCCAGGCCGGTGTACGGGGTGGCCGCCGTGGTGGCGAAGGAGACCAGGTCGTGCGCGGCCAGGGCCTCGTCCAGGGTGTCGCAGTGGCGCACCCGCGCGCCCGGCAGCAGCGAGGCGTTGGCCTCGGTGAACCGCCGGGCCCGCTCCGGGTCGGTGTCGTGGACCGCGAGGGAGTCCAGGTCCGGCAGCCGGACCGCGAGGAAGCGCAGGATCTCGCGGTTGATGACGCCGGTGCCGATCAGGGTGACCCCGGACGGACGCCGGCCCCCCAGCAGCAGCCCGGCGCCCAGCGCGGCCGAGGCCGCGGTGCGCCGGGCGGAGATCAGCGAGCCCTCGATCAGGGCCTCGGGATGGCCGTTGGTCAGCGAGTTGAGCAGGATCGCGGCGCTGGCGCGCTCCATCCCCGCGGCGACATTGCCGGGGAAGGAGGAGATCCACTTCATCCCGGCCACCTCGTCGGCGCCGCCCAGGTAGCCGGGGAGGCCGATGATCCGGTCCCGGGGACGGTCGGGGAAGCGCAGGAACACCGACTGCGGCAGGCTGGTGCGCCCCTCGTCATGGCGCCGGTAGGCGTCCGCGACCAGGTCGAGGACCTCCTTCTCGCGCCCGGCCAGCAGATCGGCCACCTCCTGGTGCCTGATGATCAGCATGCGCCCACCGCCATGGTCCGTTCCGTCTGGTTCCACAGGTAGGAGACGTCTCCGAAGCGGGCCCGCACCCACTCGTCGGAGTAGATCGTGTCGAGGTAGCGGTCGCCGCGGTCCGGGAAGACCAGCACGCAGGTGCTGCCCGCCGGGATGCGGTCGGCGAGCTTGCCCAGCGCGGCGGTGACGGCGCCCGAGGAGCCGCCCGCCAGGATCGCCTCACGGTTGGTCAGCATCCGGCAGCCGACGATGCTCTCCAGGTCGGAGACCAGCACCACCTCGTCGGCGAGGGTCGGATCGAACAGCGGCGGCCGGACGGCGGCGCCGTGCCCGGGCAGCAGCCTGGGTCCGGACGGCCCGCCGAACAGCACGCTGCCGAGCGCGTCCACCCCGACCAGCGTGGTGCTCAGTCCGCGCTCGCGGATGTACTGGGCGCAGCCGGTCATCGTGCCGCCGGTCCCGGTCGAGCAGAACAGGTAGTCCACCCGGCCGTCCAGGGCCTCGTCGATCTCCCGCATGGTCTGCAGGTGGGCCCGCGGGTTGAGCGGGTTGGAGTACTGGTCCGGCCAGTAGGCACCGGGGGTCAGCGCCACCAGCTCGCGCACCCGCGCCAGCCTGGCGGGCAGGTAGGCGCCGGTGTCCGGGTCCGGCTCGGTGACCATCTCGACGGTCACCCCGTAGGCGCGCAGGATGGCCAGGTTCTGCGCGGTGGTCTTGGGGTCCACCACGCAGATGAAGTCCAGTCCGAAGTAGCGGCAGATCTGGGCCATCCCGATGGCCAGGTTGCCCGAGCTGGACTCGACCACGGTGGAACGGCCGGGGAGCAGTTCCCCGTTGCGGATCCGGCCGAGCAGCATCGACAGCGCGGAGCGGTCCTTGACGCTGCCGCCCGGGTTGAAGGCCTCCAGCTTGGCGAACACCCGGGAGGGGAAGTGCGGCAGCAGGCCGCTCAGCTCCACCAGGTGGGTGTTGCCCACGGCGTCCAGGATGCCGTGCAGCACCGGTCGGCTCATGACGCGAGGCCCTGAGTGCCGCTGCCCCGAGTACCGCTGCCCCGAGTACCGCTGCCCGCGCTGCCGCTCAGTTCCAGCAGGGCCCGCCGCTCGGCCTCGTCGGTGAGCGGGATCCGGCCGATCCTGGTGCCGGGACGGTCGGCCGCCGCCGCGATGAAGCGCTCGAACTGGTCGAACAGCCGCTCCGCCGTGTCCCGTTCGAAGAGTTCGGTGTCGTAGCGCAGCGCCAGGGTCAGCCCGTAGACGTCCCGGGTGACCTCGACCGCGAGGTCGCACTGCCCCTCCAGGTGCGGGATCTCCAGGTAGGTGGTGCTGATTCCGCCCACGTCGATGGCCTCACCGGAGACCGCGCCGCCGAGGCCCGGGCCGAAGCGGTCGGTGGTGACCATGGTCATGGAGATCCGGTAGAGCGGGCCGGTCGCCGGCGCGGCCTGGGCCACCAGCGGGTACGGGTAGGTGACCCGGGCGGTGGACTGCCGGATCCGCTCGTTGGCCGCCGCCATGGCCTCGCCGAGGGTGGTGCCCCGGTCCAGCCGGCCCCGGATCAGCACCGGGTTGACGAAGTAGCCGACCACGTTGCGGGCCGCCGAGCGGCGCACCGAGGCCGGGCAGGCGATCAGGAAGTCGGTCTGCCCGGTCCAGCGGTTGACCAGGGCCTGCAGCGCGCCCAGCGCCAGCGCGAACTGCGACACCCCTTGGTCGGCGGCGGTGCGCCGGACCCGCTCGGACAGCTGGTCCGGAAGCCGCCGGACCAGGCTGGCCCCGGTGCCGGCCGAGTGGGCCGGCCTGGGCCGGTCGGTGGGCAGTTCGGCGGGCTCGGACCCTGTGCGCTGCTCGCGCCAGTACTCGGCCTGGCGGGTGCCGCGCGGGGAGTCCAGCAGCGCCTGCTCGGCCGCGACGAACTCCTCGTAACCGGAGCCCACCGGGTCCCAGCCGGGCTCCTTGCCGTAGGCCAGCGCCTCGTAGGCGTCCAGCAGGTCGCGCCAGATCAGCCACTGGGAGGTGGCGTCGGTGGCGATGTGATGGGTGGTCACCAGCAGGACCGCGTCGCCCTCGCGCAGCAGCAGCACCGCGCGGAAGGGTCCCTCGGTGGAGAGCCGGAACGGCCTGGCGGTCTCCTCGGCCACCAGCCGGCGCAGCTCCTCGTCATCCGCGTCCGGTACCTGACGTACGGTCAGGGCCCCGATCGTGCCGGGCTCGCGGACCATCCGTCGCGGACCGGCCGGGGTCTCCAGATAGACCGAGCGCAGCATGGGATGGCGCTCGGTCAGCGCCAGCACGGCCCGGGCCAGCAGTTCGGGGTCGGGCGCGGGCTCCATCCGGCCGCCGCCCGCGAGGTGGTAGGTGGAGCTGTCGGGGGCCAGTTCATGGAGCAGCCAGAGGCCCTCCTGGCCCACCGACAGCGGCAGCACTTCGTCGTCGTGGGTCCCGGCCGTGCCGGCGGTGCGGTCCATGGGTCAGACTCCCGCCTTCTCGGCGAGCAGGAAGTCCACCACGTCGACGATCCGCAGCAGTTCGCCGACGCGGTCGTCCGGGACGGTGCAGCGGTAGGTCTTCTCGACGGCGGCGAGCAGGTCGATCCGGGTCAGCGAGTCCATCCCGAGCTCGTCGAAGGTCGCCTCGGCGGTCACCTCGGCGTCCAGGTCCTGCGCCGTACGGACGGTCAGGCTGATGACCTCGGCGGTCAGTTCGTCGCGGTTCATGGTGTTCGTTTCCTTCGCATGTCGACTGTTCGGTAAGGAGAATGACGGAGCATCAGAGCGGGACTACGGCATCCGGACGACCTGGCCGGCATAGGTGAGCCCGGCGCCGAAGCCGAGCAGCAGCACCCGCTCGCCGGGGGTGCTGCGGCCGCTGTCGCGCAGCCGGGTCAGCGCCAGCGGCACCGAGGCCGCCGAGGTGTTGCCGGTGTCCACGACGTCGTTGACGACGCGCTCCGGCGGCAGGCCGAGCTCGGTGGTGAGGGTCTTGATGATCCGGTTGTTGGCCTGGTGCGGGACGAACCAGTCGATCTCCTCCAACGTGGTCCCCGCCGCCGCGCAGGCCCGGTGGGCGACATCGGGCATGGTCGCGGTGGACCACTTGTAGACCAGCGGCCCGTTCATGGTCACGTACTCGTTGCCGTCGGCCTTGGTGGTGATGCCGAGGACGTCGTGCCTGGCACCGTCGCTGCCCCAGACCGCCGGGCCGATGTCGGCGGTGGCGGAGCGGGAGACCACGGCCGCGCCGGCGCCGTCGCCGAAGATGACGAAGGTGTCCGGGTCGTTGGGGTCGATCCAGTCGCTGGTCCGCTCCACGCCGACGACCAGCACGTGCCGGGCCTCGCCGAGCCGGACCGCGTTGGAGGCCATCGCCAGCGAGTAGGTGAACCCGGCACAGACCGCGTTCAGGTCGTAGGCACCGGAGTTGGGCAGGCCGATGGTGCTGGCCACCTCGGGCGCGATCCCGGGCATCCGGACCTTGCGGGTGGCCGACGCCACGATGGTGAGGTCCACCTCGGCCGGGTCGACCTCGGCCGTCACCAGCGCCTTCTCGCCGGCCGCCACCGACATCGCGACCAGGGTCTCCTCCTCGGTGGCGTGGTAGCGGGTGCGGATGCCGGTCCGGCTCACGATCCAGTCCGGGGAGACCGTGGTCCGCGGCGCCAGTTCCTCGTTGGAGACCAGCCGGGTCGGCCGGTAGGCGGCTATCCCGGTGATGCGCGACCCGAACGTCTCGAATGACTCGAACATCGCTGTCTCGGATCCTCTCTGTGCCGTCATGCGTCCGACGGCTCGGCCATGGCCACGGCGATCCGCCGCGGCCCGGTGAACGGCTCGCGCCCGTGCGCGGCCAGCATGTTGTCGACGACCAGCACGTCGTCCCGCTGCCAGTCGAAGCGGACCGACGCCGAGCGGTAGACGGCGCGCAGGTGCTCCGTCACCGCGTCCGGGATGGCCCCGCCGTCGCCGTAGAAGGTGTTGGTGGGCAGGTCCTCGTCGGCGAAGATGGTGCGCAGGCCGGCGCCGACCTCCGGGGCGAGCGTGCTGACGTGGAAGAAGGTGGCGTGGTTGAACCAGACCGGCTCGCCGCTGACCGGGTGCCGGTGCACCGCCTGCCGCACCGCGGTGGTGCGCAGGCCGCCGTCCGGGCGCCACTCGGCCTCGATCCGGCGCTCCTTGCAGTAGGCCGCCACGCCGTCCCGGTCCGAGGTGTTGAAGGCCTCCTGCCAGGGCACCCCGAAGCCGGGCTGGAAGTTGCGCACCACCTGCCAGCCGCGCCGCTCGAACTCGGCCCGGACCTCGGGGTCGATCGCCCGCAGCACCTGGCGGATGTCGGCCAGCGGCGTCGCCCCCAGCGTGGCCGCGGGTTCGACGCAGTAGAAGAACAGCGTGCGCGGCCAGACCGCCTGGTAGGAGTTCTCGTTGTGGAGGAAGATCTCCTCGTCCGGCGGGTAGTCGGTCGAGGTGTAGACCTGGCCCTTGATGGTGCTGCGCGGCGAGGAGCGCTCCGCGTAGGCCAGCGGCGGGCGGCCGGAGAAGGCGCGGACGGTCCCGTCGAAGCCGTCCACCCCGCCGACCGCGAAGCCGCGCAGCAGCAGCGCACCGCGCTCGGTGAGCAGCGCCCGCAGCGCGTCCCGGTTGCGGGTGAGGTAGTCGTGGATGCCCGCGCCGGGGGCGTCGGGGCGGCACAGGCCCGGTACGGTACCGCTGCCCGCCCAGCCCGCGGGGACCTCTTCCGAGGTGATGGTCATGGTCGGCTCGTCCTGTCGTGGCAGTGGGTGGCGGTGGGTGGCTCTCGCTGCGGGAGCATGGGCGGGGACGGTCAGTCGGACATCGCCACCAGGACCCTGCGGTCCCCGGTGAAGGGCCTGCGGCCGTGCGCCAGCAGGACGTTGTCGATCAGCATCAGGTCGCCGGCCCGCCAGTCGACGTCCACCGCGGCGTCCAGGCCGCGGTCCCGGATCTGGGCGACGTACTCGGCCGGGATCGGCGTCCCGTCGGCGAAGGTCACCGACTGCGGCAGCTCGTCCTCGGACAGGATGGCGGCCAGTTCGGCGGCGGTGTCGTCGCCCAGCCCGGCCGGGTGCCACTGGTCGGCCTGGTTGAACCACACCTCGGCGCCGGTGACCGGGTGCCGGGTGGTGGCCGGGCGGTGCGACTCGACCCGCAGGCTGCCGTCGCGGCGCCAGTCCCACTCGGCGCCGGCCGCGGCGAGGAACTCCTCCACCTCGGAGCGCTCGGTGGTCTCGAAGGTGTCCTGCCAGCTCTTGCCCAGGCCGTAGCCGTTGTGCAGGTTCTGCAGGTAGCGCACGCCGCCCGCGAAGGCCCGGCGCAGCTCCGGGTCCAGCAGCTGCAGCCAGAGCTCGGCGTCCAGCACCGGGGTGGCCCCGCCGCCGCCGGGCTGCACCTGGCAGTAGAAGGCCAGCCGGGTCGGCCAGGCGTGGGCGTAGCTCATCTCGTTGTGCATCGAGATGGTGTACTCCTGCGGGTACTCCGTCGAGGTGTAGACATTGCTGCCGACCTTGGTCCGCGGGGAGTTCCCGTGCACATAGGCCAGCCGGTTCGGCAGCAGCCGGTCCAGTACCGGGTCCAGCGTCTCCCGGGTGATCCCGAAGCCGCGGAACACCAGCGCCCTGGCCCGGACCAGCCCGGCCGCCAGGCCGCCGTCCAGCCCGTCCACCCGGGCGAGCAGTTCGGCGGCTCCGCCGCCCTCCTTGGCCTCGATCTCCAGTGGTGCCCAAGCGGTGGCGCTCGTCACGGTGCTGCTCCTCTCTGTCACTGACCGGGTCACTGACCGGTCCTGTCGCATGGGGTGCTGTTCTGACGATCCGACGGATATGAGGGCACGTCAGACCGTGAGCCCGGAGCCGACCCGCGCCAGTCGCGCGGCGATGTCCGCGGTGAGCGCGGACTCCTGGGGGGCGAGGTAGAAGTGGTCGCCGGGGAAGCTGCGCCGGGCGAATCCGCCGCTGGTGAGCTCCTCCCAGCCGAGCATGCCCGCCCCCGCGGTGGCGGGGTCGCGGTCGCCCTGGTAGGCGGTGATGGCGGTGCGCAGCCGGACCGGCCGCTGCGGCTGGTAGGTCTCGATGAGCCGGTAGTCCGAGCGCAGCACCGGCAGCAGCAGTTCGCGCAGGGCCGGGATCGAGTAGACGTCGCCGCCCAGCGTCCCCAGCCGGGACACCCCGGCCACCAGCACCTCGTCGGCGGCCCGGTGCAGTGCGGTGGGGCGGATCCGGTGCGGGGCGTCCCGGGCCGACACCAGCAGCTGGACCGCCGGCTCGCCGTGGCCGGCCTCCAGCCGGGCGGCCACCTCGTAGGCCACGGCCGCGCCCATGCTGTGCCCGAACAGCGCCAGCGGGAGGTCCCGGTAGGGGGTCAGCGCCGCGGTGATCCGGTCGGCCAGCTCGTCCATGGACTCCACGCAGGGCTCGCCCATCCGTTCGCGGCGGCCCGGGTAGCAGACCGCGAGCACCTCGATGTCCGAGGGCAGCCGGGCCTGCCAGCCGCGGAACAGCTGCGAGTTGCCGCCCGCGTGCGGGAGGCAGACCAGCCGCAGCCGGGTCCGCACCGGACCGGGCACGGTGGCGGTTCCGGCCCCGGCCGTCCGGCCGAACGCCGGGGAGCGGCGGAACCAGTTCTCGGCGGCGCTCACAGCGCCATGCCCCCGTCGATCCGGAAGACCTGGCCGGTGATGTACTCGGCCTGCGGCGACACCAGGTAGGACACCAGCGCGGCGACCTCGCCGGGGGTGCCGAAGCGTGCCAGCGGGATCCGGCTCAGCGCCTCCTTGAGCTGCTTCTCCGGCACCCCGGCGACCATCTCGGTGTCGATGAACCCCGGCGCGACGGCGTTGGCCCGCACCCCGTACCGGCCGAACTCCTTGGCCAGTGCCTGGGTCAGGCCGATGATCCCGGCCTTGGAGGCCGAGTAGTTGGTCTGCCCCGCGTTGCCGACCACCCCGGCCACCGACGAGAGGGTGACCACCGTTCCGGCCCGCCGCCGGATCATCGAACGCACCACCGAGCGCAGCACGTTGTAGGTGCCGTCGAGGTTGGTGCTCAGCACCGAGTCCCACTCGTCGTCGGACATCAGCGCCAGCGGGCGGTCCCGGGTGATCCCGGCCGAGGTGACCACCGCCGAGACCGGGCCGAGCTCGGACTCGGTGTCAGCGACGAAGGCCCGCACCGCTGTGCGGTCGCCGACGTCCAGCCGCCGGGTCAGCACCCGGCGGCCGGCGGCGGCGATCTCCTTCTCCACCAGCTCCGCGGCCGAGTCGTCCGACCGGTAGCAGAGCGCCACGTCGAAACCGTCCCGGGCGAGCCGTGTGGCGACCGCCCGGCCGATGCCGCGCGAGCCCCCGGTCACCAGGGCCACCTGTGCTTCTTGGTCGGACACGCTTCCCCCATCCGTTCGAGATGAGGCGAGCGTGCGTTCGACGGCTATATCGGGGCTATACGGCGTCAAGACCCCGTGCTGACAGCGTTGTCCGCACTTCTGTCCGCACTTCTGTCCGCACGGCTGTCCGTACCCGGCCTACTCCCCGGTGCCGACGAAGCCCAGGCTCCGTCCGCGCAGCGCGGCGCCGACCGGCAGCACCGTGCCGACCAGGGCGAGCAGCAGCGAGACCGCGGTGATGCCGAGGATCACCGAGTACGGCGCCTCGATCGGCGTGCTGCCGAAGAGCTGCAGCAGCGCGCCCCACAGCCCGGCCAGGTTGACCGCCGTCGCGGCCAGCGCCAGCACCGTCCCGATGGCCACCACCAGCAGCGACTCGCCGACGAAGAACTTCAGCACCTGCCGCGGCGTGGCCCCGGCGAGCCGCAGCACCGCCAGGTCCCTGCGGCGGTCCGCGGTGGCCATGAGCAGGGTGTTGAGGATGGCGATGAAGCAGAACAGCACGATGATCAGGGCGGTGGACTGCTGCCGCACCTTGATCAGATGGGTCGAGTAGGAGCTCTCCGAGGAGACCAGCCGGTCCCGGCTGACGAAGCTCGCCCCGCCGCCGGCCACCGCCGCCCGGATCGCCTTGGCGGCCGCGGCCGGGTCGGTGCCCGGTGCCAGCGACACATAGGCGTCCGGCACCAGACCGTCCTTGGCGTAGGCGGCGCTGGCGGCGAACCTCATCGGCAGGTACGCCACGTCCTGGCCGCGCACCGCGCGGTAGGTGGCCGCCACCCGCAGCGTGGCCACCTGGCCGTCCGGCAGGTGCACCGGGACCTCGGAACCCACCGGCCAGTCCCAGATGTCCGCCACGGCCATGCTGGTGTCGTTGAGGGCGTCCAGGGAGCCGGCGACCACCTGGAGCTTCATGGTGTCCCGCAGCGCGGCCGGGTCGACCACCAGCGCGTCGTTCTGGTCCGTGTTCCCGTCCGACGGGGTGTAGATGGTGGTCGCCAGCGGCGCCGCCACCCGTACCCCGTGGATCGCCGCGACCCGGGCCACCACCTGCGGACTGATCCCCGGAGTGCCGTCGGGCACCAGCGCGTACGGCGCGGACACCTGGTTCTGCGCCCCGCTGTCGCGTGCCGCGCCCAGCGAGGAGGTCGCCGCCATCAGCGAGAAGGCCAGACCCACCGTCAGCAGCACCGGCGCGGCGGTTGCGGCGATGCGCCGGCGCGAGGTCAGCGCGCCCTCCCGGACCAGCATCGCGGTGGCGCCCGACGACCTCCGGAACGGCCGCATCAGCAGCCGGGTGAGCGGTCCCACCGCGAACGGCGCCAGCACCGCTGCGGCCAGCACCGGCACCGTCAGCGACATCACATAGGTGTTGGGCGACAGCACGCTGTTGGGCGAGGCGATCCCGATCCAGGCGGCCCAGGCCACCCCGCCGACCAGGCCCAGCAGGCCCAGCAGCCGTCGGCCCGGGGTCCAGCCCGCCTCGTCGACCGCGGCCTCCCGCAGCGCCTCGATCGGACGGATCCGCCCGGCCCGCCCGGCGGCCGTGACCGCGCCGCCGAGCGCCACCCCGACCCCGACCAGGAACGCGGCCGCCAGCGGGGCCAGCACGGTCCACTTCAGCGAGATCGCGACGGTGAACCAGGAAGGCGCGATGCCCATCCCGATCAGCAGCTGTGCCAGCCACTGGGCGCCGAGCAGCCCCAGCCCGGTGCCCACCGCCGAGGCGAACGCCCCCACCAGCAGCGCCTCGCCGCGGACCATCTTCCGCACCTGCTGCGGGGTCGCCCCCACCGCCCGCAGCAGCGCCACCTCACGGCGGCGCTGGATCACCGCGAACCCGAAGGTGGAGGCCACCACGAAGACCGCGGTCACCCCCGCCACCCCGGCCATCACCGGCACCAGGGTGATGGTGTCGTCCAGCGACCTGCGGTCGGTGGTCGCGCTGGGGTCCGCCTTGTGCCGGTCCTGGCCGGTCAGCACCTCGGCCTGGGACCCGGCGACCGCGGCCCGTACCGCGTCCACCGGACCCAGCGCGACCAGGTCGTCGATCCGTGGCGACAGCGCCGCCGCCTCGGCGTCGCTGAAGAACACCGCGTGCTCCCAGGAGACCGCGGAGACCGTGCCGCTGACCGTGAACACGGCCGGGCCAGCGGCGGTCAGCACCGTCAGCTTCTGGCCCACCCGGCCCTGGCCGACGCCCACCACCACCTCGTCGGCGCCGGCCGGGGACCGGCCCGACACCAGGTGGTAGCCGCCGTACCCGGCCACCGCCCAGGGATGCCCCACGCTGGTCGCGGGGCCGCCGGCCGGCTGGGCGTAGAAGGAGCGGTCCACCACGGTGGGGCCGGTCGCCGACACCTTGGCCAGCAGCGCCGCCGACACCCCCTCGGCCTGCGCCAGCGACCGCGCCCCGACGTCGTGCTCGGAGGCGTTCCAGGTCGGGTCGTTCGGCTGCACCACGGCCGGGGCCGTGGCGAAGCGCTGCACCGGCCGCTGCGGCAGGTCGAACATCCCCATCAGCAGCAGGCCCATCGACGCGACCTGGGCCACGCCCAGCACCAGCGCCACGACCGTCCCCAGGAAGGACACCCAACGGGCACGCAGCGTCTGCAGGGCCACCCCGATCACCGTGCCACCGCCAGGTCCGTCATCCGGCCGGCCACGGCCTCCGGGGAGGGCGCCACCAACTCGCCGGCGAGCGCGCCGTCGGCCAGGAACAGCACCCGGTCCGCGTGCGCGGCCACGCTGGGGTCGTGGGTGACCATCACGATGGTGGTGCCGACCCCGTCCGGGCCGTCCGCGGCGTCCACCAGGGCCCGCAGCACCGCCAGCAGCTCCCGTCCGGTGCTGAGGTCCAGCGCCCCGGTCGGCTCGTCCGCGAAGAGCACCGCGGGACGGGTCACCAGGGCCCTGGCGATGGCCACCCGCTGCTGCTGGCCGCCGGACAGCTCACTGGGACGGCTGCCCGCCTTGTGTTCCATGCCCATCTGCGCCAGCGCGCGCAGTACCGCGCGCCGGTCCGGCCGGCGGCCCGCCAGCCGCAGCGGCAGCGCCACGTTCT
Source organism: Streptacidiphilus jeojiensis (assembly GCF_042510965.1). NCBI lineage: Bacteria > Bacillati > Actinomycetota > Actinomycetes > Kitasatosporales > Streptomycetaceae > Streptacidiphilus > Streptacidiphilus jeojiensis. Next base: position 97,764 of record NZ_JBEUKS010000021.1, on the reverse strand, counting down.
GCTCCGCCGTCAGCGAGGGCAGCAGATTGAACGACTGGAACACGAATCCGGTCGACTCCCTTCGGAAGCCGGTCAGTTCGGTCTCGTTGAGCCGGGTGATGTCCACCCCGCCAATCACCACCCGGCCCGAGCTGGGCCGGTCCAGGCCGGCGGAGCACTGCAGCAGAGTCGACTTCCCCGAGCCCGAGGGGCCCATCACCGCGGTGAAACTGCCCACCGGGAACGACAGGTCGATCCCCCGCAGCGCGGCCACCGCCCCGTCCCCGGATCCGTACTGCTTGGTCAGTGCTTCCAGCCGCACCGCGTCCTGCGTCCGCGCTGTGTCCAGCATCTTGCCCAGCTCCCTCGTCAACGGATTCGGCATCCTGCTGCCAGTCTGTTGACCTGGGGCGCCCGGCACAGGAGCGGTAGACACCGGAACCGGGGGTGGAACTACCTACACCCCGGCGGGGGGCGTACGTGTCCGCTCAGGTGTTGAGGTACGCGAGGACGGCCAGCACCCGGCGGTTGTCCTCGTCCGAGGGCTGCAGGTCCAGCTTGAGGAAGATGTTGGAGGTGTGCTTGGCGATGGCCCGCTCCGTCACCACCATCCGCTCGGCGATGGCCGCGTTGGAGCGGCCCTCGGCCATCAACGCCAGCACCTCGCGCTCACGGGGCGTCAGCGCGCCCAGCGGCTCGGTGTGGGCGTTGTGCGCCAGCAGCTTGGCGATGACCTCCGGGTCCATCACGGTGCCGCCGGCGGCGACCCGGCGGACCGCGTCCACGAACTGGTCCGAGTCGAACACCCGGTCCTTCAGCAGATAGCCGACGGCACCGGTGCCGTCGGCCAGCAACTCCCTGGCGTAGAGCTGCTCCACGTACTGCGACAGCACCAGCACCGGAAGGCCCGGCGCCTCGCGCCGGGCCTGGAGGGCCGCCTGCAGCCCCTCGTCGGTGAAGGTCGGCGGCATCCGCACGTCGACCACGGCCACGTCCGGCCGCAGTTCCAGCAGCGCCGCGAGCAGGTCCGGGCCGTTGTCGACGGCGGCGACGATCTCGCAGTCGTACGCCTCGAGCATCCGCACCAGGCCGTTCTGCAGCAGGAACAGGTCCTCGGCTAGGACAACTCGCACGGCAGCTCCACGGTGAGGACGGTCGGACCGCCGACCGGACTGTTCAGCACCAGTATCCCGTCGAACGGGGCGAGCCTGCGCTCCAGCCCGCGCAGTCCGCCGCCCTTGGCCGGATCCGCGCCCCCGGCGCCGTCGTCCTGAATGGTCATCAGCAGCCGTCCGTCGCGGTGCTGGATGTCGATCCAGACCCGCTGGCCGCCGGAGTGCTTGGCGGCGTTGGCGAGGGCCTCGGCGGCGGTGAAGTAGGCGGCGGACTCCACCGGGGCCTCCAACCGGCCCGGCAGGTCCACCCCGACCTCGACGGTGAGCGCGCTGTCCAGCGCCAACGCCCGTACCGCGTCGCCCAGTCCGCGGTCGGACAGCACCGGCGGGTGGATGCCGCGGACCAGGTCGCGCAGCTCGTTCAGGGCCTGCGCGGAGGCGTTGCGGGCCTCCAGCAGCATCTCCTTGGCCTCCGCCGGGTGCTTCTCCAGCAGTTGGGCGGCGGCACTGAGGTTCATGCCCATGGCCACCAGCCGGGCCTGCGCGCCGTCGTGCAGGTCGCGCTCGATCCGGCGCAGCTCGGCCGCCTGGGCGTCCACCGCCTCGCTCCGCGTCTCGGTCAACTGCCGTACCCGGGAGGCGAGTTGCACCTCGGGTGTGGGCGCCAGCAGCGACCTGGTCCAACGGCCGTAGACGGGAAGGACCTTGGGCGCGCTCCAGAGCCCCAGCAGGACCAGCCCCACCCCCATTGCGGAGATCGCGGCCAGGTCGCCGCCGTGGCCGTAGTGGGCGTGCATCAGCACGAACCAGTCACCGTAGCCGGTGCTGCTCATCCACCTGACGTTGGCGCAGACCACGAACCCGTAGACGCCCTCCAGCACCAGCGCGACCGGCAGCAGCGCCAGCAGCCCGCCGACCACCGGGTCCAGCAGCAGCCAGGTCAGGTCGCGCCGGGTGGCCGGATCGGCCCGCAGCCAGCGCACCCACTGCCGGACCCCGGTGGCCCCGGCCGGGAAGACCGGCCGCCGCGGGTACGGGGCCTCGACCACGGTCCCGGTCCAGCGCGTGGCCAACTCCCGGCGCTGGTCCGCCATCCGCCGCACCGCCAGCACCGCCAGCGGCAGCAGCAGCGCACCGGCCCCGAACCCCAGCCCGACGAAGGCGAATCCGGCCAGCGCGGCGCACAACAGCCCCGGATACACCAGCAGATGCAGCACCAGGCACCGCCCCAGGGCCACCAGCCGCTCCCGGAACCACGGAAGGGACTCCTCGACCCGGTCGGCCATGCTCCTGCTCATGCTGCCCTCGCCCTCGTCGCCCACTCGACACATCGCCCCGGAGGAGCCGCCACCCCAGTGTGCCGCCCTCCCCCGGCGCCCGCAGGGGCGTTGGCCACCGGATCAGGGGGTGGACCCAGGTACACCCCCCTGCCGACACCGGGCGGTCATGTAGCGTCCCGGTATGGACTGGCACGCCTGGCACGACGACTACGACCGCCCCGGCTCCTACCTGACTCAGCGCCTGGCCGCGGTGCAGCAGCAGATCCGGCTGGCGCTGGACACCGCGCCGCCGGGGCCGATCCGGGTGATCAGCATCTGCGCCGGTCAGGGACACGACCTGCTGGGTGTCCTGCCCGACCATCCGCGCCGCGATGACGTCACGGCCCGACTGGTCGAGCTCGACCCGCGCAACGCGGCCGCGGCGCGGGCCACCGCGGCGGCGGCCGGCCTGACCCGGGTCGAGGTGGTGACCGGCGACGCCGCCCAGGTTTCCCGCTACCGCGACCTGACACCAGCTCAACTCGTGCTGGCCTGCGGGATCTTCGGCAACATCAGCGACGCCGACATCGAGCGCACCGTCGACCACTGCACCCGGCTCTGCGCCGTCGGCGGCACCGTGGTCTGGACCCGGCACCGCAAGGACCCGGACCTGGTGCCCCGGATCTGCGGCTGGTTCGAGGAACGCGGCTTCGAGCGGGTGTGGCTCTCCGCCCCCGGAGCAGGCTTCGGCGCCGCGGCCCACCGCTACGCCGGCACGACCTCGGACAGCTCCGGGGTCGAGGGGTCCACCGACGCCGACGCCGACGCCGACGCCGAGAGCATGTTCACCTTCATCGGCCACGACACACTGTCCCGCTGACGGCCTACTCGGCGCCCGTCTCCGCCACCGCCCCCAGCACCAACTCCCGTACCCGCCCCACCACATCGGCCAGGGCGACCTCGGTGCTCGTCCCCGTCGCGCGGTCGGTGAGCTCGACCGTCCCGGCGGCGAGTCCGCGGGCGCCGACCGTGATCCGGTACGGGATGCCGACCAGTTCGACGTCGCTGAACTTCACCCCGGGGCGCTCCGCGCGGTCGTCCAGGACGGCGTCCACGCGTTCGCGGCGCAGCTGCGCGTACAGCTCCTCGCCCGCGCGGGCGACGGCCTCGTCCTTGCCCAGGGTGACCACGGCCACCTCGAAGGGCGCGATCGCGACCGGCCAGACGATGCCCCGGTCGTCGTGGTGCGACTCGACCGCGCAGGCCAGGGCGCGTTCGATGCCGATGCCGTAGCAGCCCATGACCGGGGTGACCCGCTCGCCGCCGGGGGCGAGGACGCTGACGCCGAGTGGTTCGGTGTACTTGCGGCCGAGCTTGAAGATGTGGCCGATCTCGACCGTACGGACCACTCCCAGCGCGGCGCCGCACTGCGGGCACGGCTCGCCGGCGGTGACCTCGCGCAGGTCGGCCCAGCGGGCGGGGGCGATGTCGCGGTCGACGTCCACACCGCGCAGGTGCACCCCGTCGGTGTTGGCGCCGGTGGCCATGGAACGGCGTCCGCGCAGGGCCTCGTCGGCGATGACCGGGAGGTCGGCGACCCCGACCGCGCCCAGGCTGCCGGGCCTGGCACCCAGCGCCGCGACGATCTCCTCGGGGGTGGCCGGGCGGATTCGGTTGGCCCCGGTGGCGTCGATCAGCTTCTGCTCGACCAGCGCGTGGTCACCGCGCAGCAGCACCAGCGTGAGCTGCTCGTCCAGGATGTAGACCAGGGTCTTGACCTGCTGCCGGGCGCTGAACCCGTACTCCCGGTCGAGGTCGTCGATGGTGCGCACGCCGGGGGTGTCGAAGCGCTCCGGGGCCGCCGGTCCCACGGCGTCCTCGATCGCGGCCAGGGCCGAACCGGCCTTCTCCACGTTGGCGGCGTAGTCGCAGTCCGGACAGGTGACGATCAGGTCCTCGCCCGCGTCCGACGGGCACATGAACTCCACCGACGAACTGCCGCCCATACTGCCGCTGGACGCCTGCACCGGGATCGCCGGAATGCCGATCCTGGCGAAGATCCGCGCGTAGGCGGCGTGCTGCCGGTCGAAGGCGGCGTCGAGCCCGGCCTCGTCCAGGTCGAAGCTGTAGGCGTCCTTCATGGTGAACTCGCGCACCCGGATCAGGCCGCTCTTGGGCCGCGGCTCGTCCCGGAACTTGGTCTGGAACTGGTACCAGACCTGCGGCAGCTGGCGGTACGAGCGCAGCTCGGTGGCCAGCGTGGTGAAGATCTCCTCATGGGTCATGCCCAGCGCGAGGTCCGCTCCCCTGCGGTCCTTGAGCCGGAACATCTCCTCGCCCATGACGTCCCAGCGCCCGGACTTCTGCCAGATCTCGGCGGGGTGCATCACCGGCAGGACGAACTCCTGCCCGCCGGCCCGGTTCATCTCCTCGCGGACGATGTCCATGATCTTCGCCCGCACCCGCACCGCGAGCGGCAGCAGCGAGTAGTGGCCCGCCATCAGCTGGCGGACGTAGCCGGCCCGCAGCAGCAGCCGATGGCTGGCCGCGTCGGCGTCGGCGGGATCCTCGCGCAGGGTGGGGACGTAGAGCTCTGACCAGCGCATCAGCGGGGCTGCCTTCGAGTCGGGGGCGGGGCCGCAGTCTACCGAGGGGCGGCCGCGCCGATCTCCCCGTTTTCGCCGCCCCCGGAGCACCGGTCCGGACCTATCCATCCCGACCGGTGGTCCCCGATACTGATGCGCGTCGCCCGGGACTCCGGGCGGGCAGGGGGCAGCGTTGGAAGCCTTGGGCTGGACACTGGTCGTCCTGGTGTGCTGCGCCGCCGCCGTGGGGTGGCAGCTGCACCGCTATCCCGGCGGATGGGCCTACGCCTTCGGGGCGATGTACGCACCGGACCGCAAGGAGCTGTCGTCCGCACGGCTGACCATGCGCACGATCAGGCGCGAGCACGGCCAGGAGCAGTCCGCCGCCGAGGGGCAGCTGCGCGAGGCCGAGCGACGCCAGAACCGGCAGATCACCGGCGCTGACCGCCGGCTCAAGCAGCTGAGGGATCCCGGACCCGGGCAACTGCGGGAGACCATGGGCCCGATGACGCTCTTTCAGCGGAAGCTCCGGGTCTCCAAGGCCGAGGTACCGCTGGACGGCCTCCGGGTCCGCTTCGAGCTCGGGCGGCGGAACACCTGCTACATCCATGTCACCCTGCCCGACGGTCACGAGAGGTCCGCATCCTTCCCCGGCGACCAGTTCGAGGAGGAGGACGTCCGCGGCTTCTCCCGGCGGATCACCAACGCGGTCGCCGACGAGAACAGGGCCTGCGTGGAACGCGAGCAGCAGATCGCCGAGGCCGAGGCGGACCGCAGCCGCGCGGTCGCGGACACGGCCGCCCAGGAGGCCGCCCGGGAGCGGCTGGAGCAGGTGAAGGAACGTCACCGCAAGGAGGGTCGCCTCTCCGCCGCCCGCGCCGAGCTCGACCAGGCCCTGGACCGCTGGCAGGACCTCACCGGACACCGTCCGCAGCGCTGATCCCCCGTCCGCCTCCTCAGCCCGCGGTGCCACCGTTCAGCGGCCGGAAGGCGTCTGCTCCGCCAGCCGCTGCTGCTCCGCCTCGATGATCTGCCGCGCCAGCGACGGTTCGGAGATGTCCAGCGCCTCCGGCGAGGCCTCCGCGGCGTCGCTGCGGCGGGCGTAGGCGTCGAACAGGTCCTGCTTGCGGGCCAGCAGCCGCAGCAGCCGCTGGTCGACGCTGTCGGGGGTGAGCAGCCGGTGCACCCGCACCCGCCGGGTCTGGCCCATCCGGTGGGCGCGGGCCACGGCCTGCTGTTCCAGGGCGGGTTTGACCTGCGGCTCGCAGAGCACCACCACGCTCGCGGCCTGCAGGTTCAGCCCGATCCCGCCGACCTGGATCTGCGCCAGCAGCACCGCAGGACCGGGCGCCGCGCCGAACCGGTCGACGACCTGCTGCCGCTCCCCCGGCTCGGTGCGGCCCGACAGCGGCCCCAGCAGCACCGGGACCCGCTCCCCGAACGTCTTCTGAGCTGTCGTCAGAACATCGCGGAAGTAGGAGAACACCAGCACCTTCTCGCCCGCGGCCACGGCCTCCGCCACGATCTCGCCCAGCCGCCGCAGCTTCGCCGACTGCTCGGGCACCGCGTAGGCCGCCCGCCGCATCGCCGGGAAGTTCGCGGCGGCGACCGCCTGCCGGTAGGCGTCCTCGTCGGCCGCGCTGAACTCCTGCCACTCGTCGCTGTGCACCAGCAGCGGCAGTTCGCTGAGCACGTCGCTCTGGTTGCGCCGCAGATAGGCCGGGGCCACGGCGTGCCGGAACGCCTCCGCGCCCAGCGGCGGCTCCCACGGCCGGTAGGGAGGCAGGAGTCCGGGCTGCAGGTAGGACAGCAGCGCGCGGAACTCCTCGACCCGGTTCTCCATCACCGTCCCGGTGAGGAACAGCACCCGCTCGCACCCGTCGGTGAGGGCGCGCACCTGCCGGGCGCGCAGGGTCTGCGGGTTCTTGACGTAGTGGGCCTCGTCCACCACCACCATCGCCGTCGCCGGAGCCGTCCCGGCCGGCAGTCCGTCCAGGTAGCGCAGTCCCTCGAAGGTGGTGACGGCCACCCCGCCCCTGTGCCGCCACTCCATCAGCGCCGTTCCGCGATGGGTCCCGTGCACCCGGTGGGCCGTCAGCCGGGACCGCGACTCGATCTCCCGCAGCCAGTTGACCAGCACGCTCGCCGGGCAGACCACCAGGAAGTGCCGTTCGCCGCCGGCCGCGAGGTGCGCCATCGCGGCGATCGCCTGGATCGTCTTTCCCAGGCCCATCTCGTCGCCCAGGATCGTGCGCCGCTGCACCAGGGCGTAGCGGGCGCCGAACACCTGGTAGCCGCGCAGCGAGACCCGGAGCAGCGACTCGTCCAGCTCTAGCCCGCGTACCGCCCGGGCCAGTCGGTCCGGCAGGTGGCCCTCGGACGACTCGGCCGGCACCCTCCGCAGGGCCTCCTCCGCGAGCTGCCCCAGGACGGTGTAGAACTCGGCCGCCCGGGTCTCGAACTCCAGCCAGGCCTGGTCCGGTGAGGACGGCCGGCGCAGCAGGTCCACCGCGGCCTGGGCGAACACCTCGTCGGCACGGCCCTGTTCGGCTCCGGTCAGCACCTCGGCCACGGCGGCCACCGCCGCCAGCGCGGCCTCCCGGCGGGCCCGTCCGAGCAGCCGCAGGCGCAGCGCGGACCGGGCCGGGGCGCCGTCGGCCAGGGCGACGGCCAGCCGGGCCGAGGCCTGCTCCGCGCGGCGCTGGGCACCGAGCAGCCCCGGGCCGGCCTGGACGAACGGGAACAGCTCGGTGACCAGCCCGGTCCCGGCCGGGTCACGGCGGTCCGGGTCGATGCGCACCGCGGTGGCCTCCCGGGCGGCCCTGGCCAGCTGCGCGGCGGCGACCTTGGCCTGGTCCGCGCTCTGCCGGCCGATGCCGGGGGCCCGGAGCAGTTCGTAGGCCTCGGCCCGGTGCACCTGACCCACCGTCCGGAACCCGGCCGCCTCCAGGGCGGTGACCCGGAGCCGTCCGTCGGTGACGTCGCTCAGCCGGTCGACCGGCACCTCGTCCAGCGACGCCTGGGTCTCCCGGTCCCGCAGCTCCTCGGCCAGGGTCCGGACCCGCTCGACGGCGGCCCGGTACTCGTCCACCACCTCGGTGGCGGACCGGTGCAGCCGTTCCCCCCGCCGGTACAGCTCCCTGCGCTCACGGCCCTGTCCCACCCGGTGCCTCCCCCGTGTCGCACCCGCCGCTCCTGCCTGTACATCCTGCCAGCGGACACGCGAGAGCGGCGCACCCCGGTTTCGGGATGCGCCGCTCGGGCGGTGCTCAGTGCGCGGTGCGCGCGGTCAGGGACCGGGCGTCGGTCAGAGACCGGCGGCCGGGCCGCAGACCGGCCAGGCGCCGGGGCCCTGGGAGGCCAGGACCTGCTCGGCCACGGAGATCTGCTGGGCCTTGGTGGCCTGGTCGGCGGTGGCGGCGTACTGGGTGCCACCGTAGGCGGCCCAGGTGGAGGCGGAGAACTGCAGGCCACCGTAGTAGCCGTTGCCGGTGTTGATGCTCCAGTTACCGGTGCTCTCGCACTGCGCCACGGCGTCCCAGGTGGACGTGTCGGCGGCAGAAGCAGTGGTGGCGGTGACCAGACCGGCCACCGGAGCGGCGACCAGCACACCGGTGGCCAGCGCGACCCGCATCCGGTTACGGCGACGACCGGTACCGGCGGTGTTGCGGGCAGCGTTGGCGGGGGTGCGGAAGTTCATCAAATCCCTTTCGACAGGCCCCGGGGCGAAGCACCTGGCAGGCCGGAAGAACGCGCGGGAGCGCGCTCGGCCTGGCGGGTGTCGTGAGGTGGTGCGGACAGTCGGTCCACGCGACAGGGGCGTGGTCACCGTTGCTGTCCCGGTGCCCTCCGGTCCTGGCCGCCGCTCGGAGCGGAGGGGGACCACTGGGTGGGCGAACCCGGGGGGTGCTCAGTGCACGTCTTCGAAGCTAGGCAACTACCGGCGACGATTCAAACATTTTGGACAAGTCCCAGGTCAGAGTGCTGTTACCGCTGGTATCGATCATCAGTCGGGGGCCGTATTCCGGGCCCGGCCGCCGAATCCGGCGCCGCTTTGTGGCCCGGGCCACACGCCGACCCTGGTGAGCTGCCCCACATTGTCGACACAGCGTCAACGGGGATCAGCCGCCCGTGGGTGTTGATCTTGGCTTTGCGCCCTCCGGACCGCCCCTGCTGTGACCTGGGCCATCCGGGCCGGCAGCAGCCGGTCCCCAGCCGCCGTCACGGCTGCCGCCATCAGGCGCGGGCTGCCGCCATCAGGCGTCCGGGCCGCCGTCCTCACCCCTCCGCCCGTGCCTCGGCCACCCGGCGGCGCAGTCCGGCCGCGGTCTCCGGCTCGCCGAGGCGGTCGTACCACTCGGCGGCCTCCTCCCAGGCCGGCAGCGCCTCGTCGGGCTCCCCGGTCGACGTGAGCGCGTCGCCGAGCAGGCTGAGCGAATTGCCCACCATCTGCGGGTCGTCGCAGTCGCGGCCGGTCGCGATGGCCTCGCGCAGCGACGCCATCGCCTCGGGCAGCCGGCCCAGCGCCAGATAGGCCTCGCCCAGATTGAGCTGCCCCGCGCCCAGTCCGATGACGGAGTCGGCCTGGCGGGCAATCGGGATGGACTCCTGGAACGCCTGCACCGCCTCCTCGGCCCGGCCGAGCTCCAGGTAGAGCAGGCCCACGTTGTTGAGGGTCGCCAGCAGCCCGAAGGGGTGCGCAGCCTCCCGGCGCAGCGGCAGCGCCCGTTCGAACCAGGGCAGGGCGTCCTCGTGCCGCCCGGCGAAGTAGTAGGTCATCGCGATGGACTCGTTGGCGGCGGCCCGCCCGGGCACGTCGCCGAGCCGGGTGTGGATCTCCAGGGCCGCGTGGGCGGCGGCCAGCGCCTCGTCGATCTGCTTCAGCTCCATGTGGGCGTGGGCGATGCTGTTGTAGGAGGACGCCTCGTGCTCCAGCCGGCCGGTACGGCGGGCGCTCTCCAGACTGATCGTCTGGGTCTCCACCACGATGTCCAGCTCCCGGCGGTGCAGCAGGTGGTGCAGCGTCTCCATGGGGATCAGCTGCGCCAGCGCCTCCATCCGCAGCTCGCCCACCTGGACGGTGACCGCGTGCAGGTTGCCCTGCTCCAGGTCCAGCCAGGCGAGCGCGTCGGCGTAGGAGTCGAAGCGCAGCGCGGTGTCCGGGTCCGGCTCCGGCGCCTCGGAGAGGTCGAACCGCCGGCGCTCGGGCTTGTACAGCTCCATGGCCTGGTAGGCGGCGTGCAGGTACCAGGTGCCGAGCCGCTCCACCGCGGCGTACCCCTCGGTGCCGGGCCGCAGCTCGGGCTCCGACCCCGCGAACAGCTCCCCGGCGACCAGCTCCCGGGCGAAGAGGTGCAGCAGGTCGTGGACGGCGAACCGGCCGGCCCTGGGCTCGCGCACGAAGTGGATGTCGGCGAGCCGGTCCAGCGCCTGCCGGGTGGCGTCGACGCTGCGGTCGGCCAGGGCGGCGACGGCAGCCAGGCCGATCTCCCCGCCCTGCCACAGGCCGAGCAGCCGGAACACCCGGGCGGCCTCCCGGTCCAGCTCGCAGTCGGCCCCGGCCAGGGTGTCGTAGCTGAGCCCGAAGGAGACCCGGACGCCGAGGTCGTCCACCACCAGCTCGTGCAGCCGGCCGCGCCGCTCCGCCAACCGGTCCGCCAGCGAGGCCGCGGACCAGTCGGGACGCGCGACCAGGCGCGCCGCGGCGATCCGGACGGCCAGCGGGTGCATGTCGCAGGCGTCCAGGATGCGCGTCACCGCCTCCGGTTCGGCGAGCGCCCGGGCGGCTCCCACGATCGCCGCGAACAGCGCCTCGGCCTCGTTCCGCTCCAGCGCCCCGAGTTCGGTGCGGACGGAGACGCTCAGGGTGGCGCAGCGGCTGCGGCTGGTCGCCAGCACGCCGCAGCCCGCCGATCCCGGCAGCAGCGGGCGCAGCTGCGCGGCGTCGCGGACGTCGTCCAGCAGCAGCAGGACGCGCCGGGTGGCCAGGTGGCTCCGGTAGAGCGCCTCCCGCTCCTGCTCGTCGCGCGGGATCGACGCGTCGGGGACGCCGAGGGCGCGCAGGAAGGAGGAGAGCGCGTCCGCGGGCGCCAGCGGACGGCGGCCCGAGCCGCGCAGGTCCAGGAAGAGCTGCCCGTCCGGGAAGCCGGCCGCGACCTGGTGCGCCACCCGCACCGCGAGGGTGGTCTTGCCGACCCCGCCGGCCCCGGAGACCAGGCACAGCGCGGCCGTGCCGACGCCGCCCGGGGCGTCCGGCGGCAGCGCGCCGGTCAGCGCCTCGCACAGGGCGTCGACCTGACCCGCCCTGCCGGTGAAGTCGCGCAGTCCGCCCGGAAGTTGGGCGGGGACGGCGGGCCGGTCCAGCACCGCGGGCCCGGACGGGGTTCCCGCGGCGGTTCCCGGGCCGGTCCCTGCGCTCGCACCCGGTCCGGTCCCCAGTGCGTTCTCCGTGGGGGCCGCGCCCGCGTCCAGCGGCCAGGGCGGCAGCGGTGCCCCGGCCAGGATCGCAGCCTGCAACGCCCGGCTGTGCGGGCCCGGTTCGACACCGAGCTCGTCGACCAGGCTGCGGCGCAGCCTGGCGAACTCGTCCAGCGCCTCGGTCGGTCGGCCCGCGGCGAACTGGGCCCGCATCAGCAGGCAGGAGAGCTGCTCACGGTACGGGTGCTCGGACTGCAGCCGCAGCACCCGCGCCAACGCCTCGCCGGGGTGCCCGAGTTCGAGGTCGGACCGGGCCAGCAGCTCGTGGGCCTGGATCAGGCCCTCCTGCAGGCTGGGTATCTCACGGTCCTTCAGCACACCGGCCGGCACGTCCTCCAGGGCGGCGCCGCGCCACAGGCCGAGTGCGGCCCTGAGGTCCGCCGCCGCACCGGTCCAGTCCAGCCGGGCGGCCGCGCCCTGGCCGCGCCGGCGCAGTGCGTCGAACCGCAGCAGGTCCAGCTCGGCGTCGTCGAGCAGCTCAACCCGGTAGCCCGGGGCCCGGGTCAGCAGCCGCGCCCCGGCCACCGGACCGAGGGTGCGCCGCAGCCGCATCATGTAGCTGCGCAGCGTGGTCGTCGCGGCGGTCGGCGGCTTGCCGTCCCAGACCTGGTCGGCGAGTTCCGCCGTGTCCACGGTGTGGTTGGCCCGCAGCAGCAGGGCTGCCAGCAGGATGCGCTGGCGGCTCGCGGGGATACCCACCACGACCCCGTCCAGGTCGACGGACACCGGACCGAGCAGCCCGAAACGGATCTGCGACGCTGCGTCTGGCATCTTTTCGTCCACCGGAGATTCTCTGTCGTCGGTTCCGCCCCTGCTGACGCCACGCAGACGCCACGGCCGGATGGAAGTGTAATGCCCACGGAAAGGGCGTGTGGGGGCGCACAGGCCGAAATCGGGGACCTTCGGGTCCATACCGGACGTGCCCCCTGCACCCGGTCGAACCGCGCCGGCGGTTCGACGCCCGGCAGTGGCCCACGGGGGTGACCACAGCCGCGGCTCGGTCGTGGCCCCCCGGGGGGGCCCCACGACCGCCGTCCCTTCGGACCGCTCCAGCGACGTGACCCGGTGGGACAACAGGCACGAGCGACCAGCACCGACTGCCCGCACCGACGGCCAAGAGCGATCACCAGTTCAAACCGCCCGCACCGACTGCCGGTACCGACCGACGGCCAGCACCGACGACCGGCACCGACGACCGGCGTGGCACCGCCGCCCCGCCCGGATATCCCCGGCGGCACCGCAATGGCCCCTGTTACCGTTGACGTCATGGAGGTCACCCAGCGCAGCACCGCCGCAGCCGCACGAGCTACCCGCTCGCCGGCCGCCGCAGCCTGACCTCATCCCCTCCTCCACCGGCGACCGGAAACGGCCGCCGGTGCGTCGTCCGCCGACCATCCATCGCCGCAGCCCGTGCTCCACGGTCTGCCCGCACGGCCCGCTCCGGTCCCATGACCCGAAGGGTCCACCGCCATGGACACCGACCGGACCGTCAACACCTTCATCGACTTCTACCGCGACCGCGGCCACCGACAGCTCACCGGCGACACCCTGATCCCGCCGCCCGGGGACCCGGTGCTCTTCACCACCTCCGGCATGCACCCGCTGACCCCCTACCTGGAGGGACTCCCGCACCCCGGGGGAACCCGTCTCGTCAACCTGCAACGCTGCCTGCGCACCACCGACCTGGACGAGGTCGGCGACGGCACCCATCTGACCGTGTTCGAGATGCTGGGCTCCTGGTCGCTCGGTGACTACGACGGCCCGCAGAGCCTCCGCTGGGGCTACGAGCTGCTGCGCGACGGCTTCGGCATCCGCCCGGACCGGCTGCACACCACCGTCTTCGGCGGCGACGGGCAGGTCGGCCCGGACACCGAATCACTGCGCACCTGGGGCGACCTCGGCGTCCCGGTGGAGCTGACCACGGAGGACAACTGGTGGTCCAACGGCCCCACCGGGCCCTGCGGCCCCGACTCGGAGATCTTCGTGTGGACCGGCGAGGGCCCGCCCCCGCAGCAGTCCACCCCGACCACCGATCCGCGCTGGGTGGAGGTGTGGAACCACGTGACGATGCGTTACCACCGCCACCCCGACGGCAGTCTGGTGCCCCTGGACCGGCCGAGCGTGGACACCGGCATGGGACTGGAGCGGCTGGTCACCCTGCTGCAGGGCAAGCGCTCGGTCTACGAGTGCGACGTCTTCGAACCGTGGATGCGCACCGTCCCGGACCTGTGGGACGACCTGGACGAACCGTCGCTGCGGCTGGTCTGCGACCACCTCCGCTCCGGGATCGTGGTCGTCGGCGACGGCGTCCTCCCGTCCAACAGCGGCCGCGGCTACGTGCTGCGCCGGCTGCTGCGGCGGGTACTCACCGTGCTGTGGCGCGACGACTCCTCGCGCACCCTCTCCGACCTGCCGGACGAGCTGCTGGAACACACCCGGCAGCACTTCCGGCAGCAGGGGCAGCAGGGCGGGGTCGGCTCGGTGCGCTCGGTGCGCTCGGTGCGCTCGGTGCGCTCGGTGCTGCTCGACGAGGAGCAGCGCTTCACCGGGCTGCTGGAGCGCGGCCGCACCGTCCTCTCCCGCCAGGGCTTCTCCGGCCGCGTCGGCACCGGACCGCTGACCGGCGACGAGTACGACTACCTGCACGGCACCCACGGCCTGCCCCGCGAGCTGGTCGACACCCTGCTGAGGGAGGGGAGTTGACCCGTTCACTCACTCCAGCAGCGGAAACCGTCCCGACCTGAGCAGCGCCCCGATCGCATCGACCTTCTGCTGGGGCGCCGCATAGTCGGGATGGGCGCGCAGCACCGCTGCGGCGTCGTGCAGTCGGCCGAGTTGGGCCGCGGCCTCGGCGACGCCGCGGCCCGAGGGGCTGACCGGATGCACCGCGAACACCGGTCGGGCCGGATCGATCCGGCCGAGGGCGAGCGCCTTCGGCACCCGCCGGGCGCAGCGGCAGAACGCCTCCGCATTGACCAGACCGCAGGTGGAGTCCATGAACGTCCGGATCCGACGCCGCGCCCGCTCCAGCCGCTTGCGGTACGCGGCCGGACTGACCTCGAGGATCCAGGCGGCCTCGGCGGACGACAGTTCGAAGACGTCCGTCAGCACGAACGCGATCCGCTCGTCGCGCTCCAGGCACTGCAGCACCGCCTGGGTGCAGGAGAGCCGCACCTCCTCGGCCAGCAGCGCGGCCTCCGGCCCCCGGTAGTCCTCCTCCGCCAGCCCGTCGGCCAGACCGTCCCGGAACTCGTCCAGGCTGAGCTGTCGGGCCTCCTGCGGGGTCTGCCGACGCAGATTGAGCAGGTAGTTGACGCCGACCCGGTACGCCCAGGTGAGCAGTCTCGCCTCGGCACGCCAGGTCGCCAACCGGGTCACCACCCGGATCAGGATCTCCTGGACCGCGTCCTCCGCGTCGGACGGTCGCCAGGCCATCCGCAGCGCCAGCCGGTAGAGGGGGTCCTGGAGCCGGCGGATGACCTCCTCCAGCGCCGCCCGGTCACCGTCGACCGCCCGCGCCACCAGCTCCACCTCGTCGGCGGCCTCCGAACTGCCTGTGCTCTCAACGGTCATGGCGCCATTGTCGTCTCTTTCGTGCTTGCCGTGCCGGCTGTGCTGGCCGCGCTGGCTGCGCTTGCCGCGCCGGCCGTCCCTGCCGTCGCCGCGGTCAGCGCGTGCCGCCGGATCCAGTCGGCGACCGCGGTGCCGATCGCCTCCGGCTGGTCCTCCGGAATGTGGTGGCCGCCCGGTCCGACCGACACCACCTCGGCACTGGCGAAGTCCGCCGCAGCCTGGGCGATCATCTCGGGAGAGCCCAGCCCCACACCGTTGTCCACGGCCATGAGCAGCTTCGGCACCTCGGGCGAGTCCGCCATCCAGCGGCGGTACCGCTCCACCACCGCCACCACGTCGGCGGGTTCACCGCCCAGCGGCAGTTCGCGGGTCCAGGCCAGGATCGGCCTGCGCGAGGCCGGCTCCAGGAACGGCGCCCGGTAGACGTCGTGGTCGCTCGGCGCCAGCCCGCCGGCCACCCCGCGCGGCAGGTTGAACTCGATGAACAGGTTGTTCTCCAGGATGGTCTCCTCGCCCTTCGGCGAGCGGAAGCCCCGGAACAGCTCCGCCCCCTGCGGCGGCATCTCCTCCCACTGCATCGGCCGCAGGAACGTCTCCACGACCGCTACTCCGCGGACCCGCCCCGGATGCCGGGCCGCCCAGTCCATGCCCAGCGTCCCGCCCCAGTCGTGCCCGACGATCACCACCTCGTCCAGCCCCAGCGCCTCGAACCAGGCGTCCAGGTAGCGGACGTGGTCGGCGAGCCGGTAGCCCAGCTCGGGCTTGCCCGACTCCCCCATCCCGATCAGATCCGGCGCCAGGCACCTGGCCTCCCCCACCACCTGCGGAATCACATTCCGCCACAGGTACGACGAGGTGGGGTTGCCGTGCAGGAACACCACCGGCACGGTTCCCTGCGCGGTTCCGGCCCCGGTTCCGGCCCCGGTGTCGGTGTCGGTGTCCCGGTAGTTCATGAACGAGTCCAGTACCTCGATGCTGGCCATGGTGCCGTTCCTCCCTCGCGAAAACTGCCTTCACAGGGTTGGACACAGCTCCTCGTCCGACTGTGACCGCCGCTGCCGAAATTTCTCGGTTACCCCGTCGCGTCGGATTTGCGGCGTTGTTCGCCGAGGGGGAGCGGGGCGCCGGGGTGAGCTGCCAGACTGGGAGTCCGTCCGTTGAGGACCGGTGCCGGGGGGCGCGACTGATGACCACTCACTCGTCGGATCAGACACCAGCGGAAGGCCCTGTGCGGCTGCTGGTCGGCCGCTACCTGCTGGGAGACCGGCTCGGGCGGGGCGGCATGGGCATCGTGTGGCGGGCCCACGACCAGTTGCTCGACCGTGAGGTCGCGGTCAAGGAGCTCAATGTCGGCGGGCTTCCGGCCGAGGAGCTGGAGACCCTCCACTCGCGGATGAAGCAGGAGGCACGGGCGGCGGCCCGGATCGGCCACCCCAATGTGATCACCATTCACGATGTGGTCGAGCAGGACGGCCGACCGTGGATCGTGATGGAGCTGATCGACGGCCGCTCCCTCGCCGAGATCATCACCGACGAGGGCACGCTGCTGCCGCGGGACGCCGCCAGGGTCGGCGCGCAGGTCCTTGCGGCGTTGGGCCAGGGGCACCGGCTCGGGGTGCTGCACCGCGACGTCAAGCCAGCCAACGTACTGGTCGACCGGGTCGGGCGGGTGGTGCTCACCGACTTCGGCATCGCCCTGTTCGAGGGCGGCAGCGGGCTCACCCGGACCGGACAGATCGTCGGCTCGCCGGACTACCTGGCGCCGGAACGGGTCGCCGGCCGCCGACCGGGGCCGGAGTCGGACCTCTGGTCACTGGGCGCCACGCTCTACGCGGCGGTCGAGGGGCAGTCCCCGTTCCTGCGCAGCTCCACCATCGGCACCCTGCAGGCGGTGATCACCGATCCCCTGCCCGAGCCCCGCAACGCCGGGCCGCTCACCCCGGTGCTCGAGGCCCTGCTGCGCAAGGACCCGGCCGAGCGCGCCACCGGCGAGCAGGCGCTGCGCATGCTGGAGGAGGTGGCGCAGGGCCACACACCGGCCACCGCGACAGCGGTCCCGCCCCCGCCTCCACCGGGGTACGGCCCCGGCGTGGGCGGCCCCGGCGTCGTCGGCGGTGCGGCAGCGGGTGCAGCCGCCGGGGCGGCAGCCGCGAGCCCCCTCCCACCCGGGGACGACCGCTCCACCTACCCCACGCAGTCGACCCCACCGACCCCGATGCAGCCCCCGCCGCTGCCGAGCTACCCGCCGACCCAGGTCCCCGGTCCGCCGCCCGCCCAGGGGTACGGTCCGGCCTACCCACCGGCGTACGGGTACCCGACCCCGCCGAGCCCCACCTGGTCGAACCCTCCCCCGGGCGGCTTCCCCGGCGGCCCGCACGGCCCCGGCGGACCCAGCGGACCGGACTCGCGCAGGCGCCGCACCTGGATCCTGGTCTGCTCCATGGCGCTGCTGGCCGCCCTGATCGGCGGCGGCCTGGCGTTCGCCGCCACCAGGCTCGGCGGCGCGCACCACAACACCGCGCAGAGCGCGCCGCCTTCCGCCGGACCGTCGGGCGGGACCAGCACATCGGCCCAACCGAGCCCATCGGCATCAGCCACGCTCAGCCCCAGCCCCACGCCGACGCCCCCGCCCACGCCCCCGCCGACCACCGCGGCGCCGTCCTCGGCCAAGCCGACCCCGGGCCCCGGCGCCACGGTCAGGGCCTACTACGCCGCGATCAACGCCCACGACTATCGCACGGCGTGGAACCTGGGCGGCAAGAACCTCGGCGGCAGCTACTCCTCCTTCGCCAACGGCTTCGCCACCACCAGCAACGACACCATCACCATCGACAGCGAGAGCGGCGACACTGCCGACGTCCACCTGCACGCCGTCCACACCGACGGCTCCACCGCCGACTACGCCGGCACCTACACGGTGCAGAACGGCGTCATCACCGCAGGCTCGCTCCAACAAACTGCCTGACCAGCCGTCACACAGTGCTGCAGGCAGTTCCGTTCACCGCGAAGGCCGTCGGTGCAGCATTGCTGCCGCTGTAGCCGAAGTTGGCACCGGCGGTGGCGCTGCCGCCGACCGCGAGCGACCCGTTCCAGCCGGCGTTGGCGATGGTGACGGTCCTGCCGCTCTGCGACCAGGTGCCGTTCCAGCCGGTGCCGCTCAGGGTCTGGTTGCCCGTGTAGGTGTAACTGACCCTCCATCCGTTGAGCGCACTGGTACCGGTGTTGGTGACGGTCACCGAGGCGGTGAACCCACTGCCCCAGTCGTTGGTGGTGTACGCGACCTTGCAGGTAGCAGCGGTGGTCGCGGTGGCCGTTGCGGAAGCCTTGCCCGTCGCCGTGGGGGCCGCCGAGGCCGATGCGGAGGCCGAGGCTGAGGCGGAGGCTGAGGCGGAGGCCGCGGTCCCGCTGGACGGGGCCAGCTTCAGCGTGGTGATCGAGTACGCCGGCAGCGTCTGCAGCGTTGCCGTTCCCTGGACGGCAGTCGTGAGCGCGGTGCCGTTCTTCAGGTAGGTGACGGTGGTGACGCCGCCCGAGGCCGGGGTGTAGCCGGTGTAGGCCAGTCCGACGGTGGCCGCGGTGTCCGGGGACTTGTTGATCAGCATGACGTTCAGCCCGCCGTCCGCGGCCTTCACCGCGTGCACCCCGACCAGAGTGCTGGTCGAACTCGCCTTGACCATGGTGTCACCCGGCGAGGCCAGCGCCGTCAGGGACTTCAGGCCGAAGTAGGTGGGGAAGGGCGTCTCGTGCGCGGGTTCGCAGACGCCTCCCGAGCCGCAGGAGCCGTTGGACAGGACGCCTTCGTCCTTGTAGTCGGTCTGACCGTCCACCGTGGTCACCGCACCTGCGCCGTTGTGCAGGTCCCACCAGTCGACGGCGTTGATCCCCTGCTCCAGCCAGGTCATGTAGGTGTCCGGCGCGAACAGCGCCGCAGCCTGGCTGGTGCGCGCCGGCGAGTTGAGCCCGTCGGTCTCGGTCACCGAGACCGCCACGCTCCTGCTGGTGTACTTGGCGATCAGGGCCTTGACGGTACTGGTGGCACCGGCGATGGCGGTCGGCGTCCGCAGCAGCGCGGCGGTACTGCTCGCGGTCGGGTACCAGTGCAGCGAGACGAAGTCGATGGAACCGCCGGCGATGGAGAGCACGGTGTTGTTCCAGTCGGCGCTGTCACCGGAGGCGACGATCCCGTCCGGCCAGTTGCCCGGCGTGGTCAGCACCGCCCCGATCTTGACGGTGGGATCCACCGCCTTCATGGCCTTGGCATAGGCGACCACGGCATTGGCGTAGGCGGTGGGGCTCTTGTCGGCATGGGTGTCGTTTTCCCAGGCGGAGCCGTAGTGCCCGTTGCCGTAGACCTCGTTCCCGATCTCCCAGTGCTTGACGCCGTAGCCCTTGGTGACATTGGCGTAGCTCACCCAGGCCGCCGCCTCCGCCGCGGTGCCGTCCCCGTAGTTCGCGATCACCATCGGATCGGCGCCGACGCTCTTCGCGGTGGCCATGAAGTGGTCGAAGTCGGTGTTGGGCGCGACGTAGCCGCTGCCGTCGACGGTGTTGGTCTTCCAGTGGTACATGTCCGAGTAACTGCCGCCGGGGTAGCGCAGCTGGGTGACGCCGGCGGCCTTCATCAGGGTGGTGGCGCTGCTGTCGGTCAGGTACTGGTCGAACACGGCGGTGTTGAGGCCGAAGGCGGTGGCCGGGACCGTGCCCAACGAACTGCCGGCCGCCACCGTGACCGTCGCGGTCGTCGCAGCGCTGGCGTTCAGCGCGAGCGGGATCGCGGCCAGCCCGGAGGCCACCATCAGCCCGCCCACCCCCAGGGCTACCCGCCGGTTGAGCCTGGAACGGCGGTGCACGGACCGACCGGAGCGGTACCTCCGGGTTTCGGTCGCGGGTTCCGTCGTGGTCGCGGTCTCGGTTTCGGATTCACGGGAGGACAAGCGGAGTTCCTAAGCCTCGGGGCCCCGTCCCGTGGTGGAACGAGGCCGCGTCGCCTGCACCCGACAGAAGGATTCGGGGCGCCCGGCGCTGTCGACCTGTCAGTGGTCCGCAGCCCCGGAAAGGTTGCCCCGGACTCCGCCCGATCCAAAGCCCACCGGATCAGAGCAGACGCTTGATCTCCCCCCGGGTTCGGTAGAAGGAGCCCTGGACGGAGGCGCGTACCTCGGTGACCACGTACCTGGCACCCGGGACGCGGATGTCCTTGGGGAACTGCACCCGCCAGGTCGGGTCGAAGCCGGGCGAGACGACGCGTATCCGGGTCCGGCCACCCTCCTGGACGCACTCCACGACCACCCCGTCGGCCACCCCGGACGGGCCGGCCACCGTGGTCTCCAACTCGGGTGAGGGCAGCACCCGCTCCCACCCGGTCGCCTTGATGTCCGTGGTCTGCGGGAGCCTGCCGCCCTCCGCCTCCCGCACCGCGTTCTCGCTGGCGTCGATGCAGGCCAGCGATCCGTCCGTGGTGACGATGTAGAGCCGACCGTCGCGGAACTGCATCGAGTACGCGGAGCCGCAGCCGGTACCGAGCTTCCACAGTCGGGTGCCGTCCGCCGCGAAGCAGTAGACCGAGGAGTGGTTGTCCCCGGCGAAGACGTACTGTCCGTCCGGCGAGGTGGCGCAGGAGAAGACCGCGGCATCGCATCGGTAGCGGGCACGTTCGCTGCCGTCCGCCTTGGCCAGCCGGTACACCCAGCCACGGCTGGTGCCGGCGAACACCTCGGTCGGCTCCTGCCAACCGAAGAGCACCCCGCCCTCGGTCGCGACCTGCCACGCCTGGACCCCGTCCCGCGCACCGTACTTGGTCAACCCGTGCGAGTCCCCGTGGTAGACGCCCGAGTCGTCGCAGCGCACCATCCAGGCATGGCTGCCGCGTCCGCCGCGTCGCCACTGGAACTCGTCCTCGTGGTCGACCGTGGTGACCCCGCCCTGCCGGTCGGAGACCCCCAGCACCCCGTCGTGGATGTCCAGCCAGTAGATGTCGACGTCCTCGGCTATCTCGTAGGCCACATGCGGCACCTTGCCGCCCAGGTCGTAGACCCGACCGTCGTCACATCCGGCATAGATCCAGAAGTCGTCAGCAACAATGCACTTGACGCCGTCCGGCAGCCCGAACCGCCCGGTCACCGCCCCGTCGTGGGTCAGCGTGAAGACGTCGCCGCGCTGGTTGCCGACCCAGGCGTGCTCCTCCCCCACGAAGACGCCGAAGGCCGGAGCACCCGAGGAGAACCGCCACAGCACCGGGGCCTGACGGGCCGTCGACCGGCTGCTCACCATCTCGCGCCGGGTCACCGCCCGCCGCTGCCGAACCCCGCGCACGGCAGGCGCGTACCCCTTCCGCACCTTCTCGCCGACCTTGCGTGCAGCGGCGGCAGTCGCCTTGTCGACCGTGGCATAGGAGGCCGAACGGGTCTGCCCCGGCTCGCCGATCCGACCGAAGGAGATCGTCACGTCCAGGCCCGACTGCCGCACCTCGTAGAACTTGTGCGCTCCTCCCCCATCCTCGGAAAGCTCCAGGTAGGTGGTCGACTCGGTGGAATCAACGGCAGCGGTCATGGTTGACCCTCTCGGTGGCAGGCGCGGGGAGCAGGCACAGGAAGCAGGCACAGGATCGGTCCGGGTACGGCGCCCGTCCGCCTCGCTGCTGTTGCCAGAACCCTAGAACCCGGCACTGACAATCCGGCCGCAGCAGGTCGGCAGCCATGTCCGACCTCCTGCATATGATGCAAGCCGGCAACCCGGGGAGAGGATCGACGCCATGGACGACACCGTGAACGACATCGTGGTGGAGAAGGCCGTTCGGCCCGAACGCGTGCTGTCAGGCCCCTGGTTGGACGTGATCGCCTCGAACCTCGACTACCACCGGGCGACCTTCCTCTGGAAGTGCCAGGGCCTCTCCGACGCCCAGTTGCGGCAACGGTCCGTCCCGACGTCGACACTGACCCTGCTGGGCCTGATGCGCCATCTGCAGGGGGTGGAACGCGCTTGGTTCCAGCGGGCCCTGGCCGGGACGACGCCGCACTTCTTCCCCTACCGCACCTACCTCACCCCCGAGGGCGAGGAGTGGTACGACGAGTCCGACCCCACCCCGGCCACCGAGGTCTACGCGGACTACCTGAAGGCCTGCGACGAGTCCCGCCAGTTCTTCACGGACGTGACCGCCGACCCCGGGCGCATCGTGCCCAACCCGGAGTTCGGCGACACCGACGTTCGCTTCGTCCTGGCGCACGTGATCGAGGAGTACGCCCGCCACACCGGCCACGCAGACCTCCTCCGCGAAGCCCTGGACGGCACCACCGGGGAGTAGCGCCGGGGGCCGTTCAAAGGGCCGTTCAGGCGTGGTAGTAACCCAGCAGGTCCACGATCACATCGACCGTGCCGCTACCGGTGTTGGTGAAGGTCACGTATCCACCGACGACTCGGACGGTCACCAGGTTCGGGATCGTCTCGCCTGCGGTCCAGTCGAGATTCGACGTGTTGGGCTGGGCCACTTCGTAGGGGAAGACGGTCAGGTAGCCGGCACCACGGGTGTCGGTCACCGTCACATTCAGCACAACCGCCGTGGCACCGCTGGGGACCAGACCGATCTCCGTGTCCAACACCACCTTCCCGTGCGCCGCGACCGTGGTCTGCGTCTGCCGGGTGTCGAGCAACCGGACCGGGCCGATGGTGTGGAACGCCGAGGCGGCTGGGCTGGTGCTGTAGAAACCGTAGAGGTCGGCCACGATGTGGACGGTGCCCGGGCTCCCGTTGTAGAGGTCGACCTCGCCGTCGGCCCCGACCGGGACCGTCACATGGTCGGCGATGGTCTCGCCGGTGCTCCAGTTCAGTGCGGATGCCGTCGGCAGCTTGCCCCCGTCCGGGTACGCGGAAAGGAAGCCCCCGCTCCGCGGTGCCGTGACCGTGACGTTCAGCACCACCGCGGTCGCACCGCTGGACGGCACCGTGCCCTTGCCCGCGACCTGGAGCCGGACCGTTCCGTGCGGGGCGACCGCAGTCTTGCTGCTCACGCCGACGGCGACCCGGGTGTCGAGGAGCCGCACCGGGTTCGTCGCCGTGTATGTGACACCGGTCGTGTCGGCAGTGAAATACCCGGACACATCGGCGACGACATGGGTCGTGCCGATGCTTCCGTTGTAGAAGTCGATCCCACCGTGCGGCGCAGTCGGCACGACCACCTGGTTCGGAATCGTCTCACCGGCGGTCCAGTTGAGGCTCGATGACGTCGGCCGGCTCATGTTGCCCGGATACACGCTGAGAAAGCCCGCTGCCTTGGGCTGCGTGACCGTGACGTTCAGGACGACGGCAGTCGCGGTCGCGGGCACCGGCAGTGCCGACGGCAGGAGGCCATAGGTGGCCTTGGCAGCCAGCGGGGACCGCGGCTTGCCGGTACCTATACCGGCGCGGGTGTCCAGGACCCGGGTGGGGTTGAGCGGGTGGAAGGTCGAGGCCGCACCAGGAGTGTCCGCCGGTGACGGCGGGAAGGGGGCCGGGACGGTCGCTCCGACAGGCTGCTGGACCACGTCGAAGAGCCCGTTCGGGACGACCGAGTCCGCCCCGGTGGCCAGGACCAGATGGTGTCCGATCGGCACCGTAGCCACTGTCTGGGCTCCGAGGTTGTAGTCGAGCCCGAGCCCGTCCGGTGTCCACTTCGGGACCTCGTGGTCAGCAGCGCCCGAGGTCAGCTGTACTGCGACGCCCCCGCCCGTAGCGGACTGGGAGAAGACCTGGTCGTAGCCGCTGACCTTGCGGACGAAGAGCAGCGTCGATCCGTCGGGCGATATGTCCGGCTGGCCCGCGTCGGCGATGAGCGGACCGGGTGTGTGGGTGCCGTGGTCGGTCCAGATGGCGCTGGCCGTCCGACTGCCGTGCTGGAAGTACACCGTTCCCGTAGTGGCAGACACCGTGGGCAGGCTGTCGTCCGCCCCGGTGGTGGCCCCGAACCAAGGGGTCACATTCTCAATCCCGTGCTCGGCATCCAGATTCCAGGATGCCGGTGTGGAGCACAGGTACTGACCCTGTGTCGGCACCCCGCAACCGAAGATGATCGCGGTGCCGTCCCGGGAGTAAACAGGTCCGGCGGCCATGTCCTCGGAGACGCCGTGCCGGTCCGTGCCGTCGGGGTGGCTGGCCTCGATCCCCCCGGATGCGAATTGGTAGGCGATCCACTGGCCGTCAGGAGACCACGCCGGAACCTCGCCCTGATTTCCCTCGGTACCTGCGGATGTCGCCTGGTAGAGGTCGGTTCCGTCCGGGTTCTCGGTGGCAGTGGTCTGCGTATCCGAAGCAGCAGAGACCGCACCGGCCAGCAGCCCAGGGGTTCCCGGCGAAGCGGCCCGCGCTGCCGGCACCACGACGAACGAGGCCAGACCGACCGCAGCCGCAATGAGCGGTATGAACGGAGCCCGCATGAAACGCACCCTTCGGCGCATGCGCATCCACTTCCAAATAGGTGGGAGAGCGTCAGGAACACCTGATGTCGGAGCGGGACGGTAGCCGCTGTTCCGGCGTCCGACACCGGTGCCGCAGCGGATCTTAGCGGTACCTGTGAGCATCGACGGAGGCAGTCCCGCACTGCGCGCCCCGCCCCCGCACACGCCGGGCCACCCCCACCGGCGAACTGGGAACCGTGAGGCCGATCCGTGGCCGTGCATGATGAGGCCATGACCCCGATCCCGATCACCCCGCGCCCGCTGAACGTCTCAGAACGTGCCGTGCTGGAACTCATCCTGTCCGTCGACTTCGACGGCGCATCCGCGCTACGTGGCCAACTCGACCACGTCGAGGTCGTAGCCATCTGGGTGGCCGGGTCACCCAGCATCGACCTGCGCGTCCGCGAGCCGGTATTGCGGGCATCGCTCCCTGCCCGACTGGTACCCGTCGACGCCCAAGTCCTGGACCCGTCCGGGGAGTACATCGGCGAACTGCTGGTGTGGGTCGATGACGGCGCCGTCCTGTCCGGCCTCGAGTACGCCTGGGTCACCGACGAGCCACCACTCCACCTGCCCGCCATCGAGAACATCCACATCGCGGCGGACCACCCGTGACACTGACCAGAAGGGGGTCCAGACGCATCGTCGTGGACGACGTCGCCTATCGATGGCGGGTACGCAGGAAGCGCACTTACAGCCAGAGCAACGGCTGGAGGCCGCAAAGCTACGCAGTCGAGCACGAGACACGCCCTGGAACCACGCTCGTCGTGGAATCGGGACGGGCCCACCCCGGCAACTGGTTCAACCTGACGTCCGCTCCCATCCGGCCCGCCCAAGTGGCGGAGAACATCCGCCGAGCCCTCGCCCAGGGCTGGAAGCCTGAGACTCCCGGTTCCCCCTTCTTCCTCCGCCTGGATGCCGACACGCCCTAACTGGGGGCGCGCAGGGGTTCGATTCGCACCTGTTCGTGCAGCTCAGAGGCCCTTCCGGTAACGGTTTTGACGGTGGGTCAGGATAGAATCAGGGGTGTACGGAGTACCTGGAGGGGGTGGTTGTGGTGGCCTGGTTGGAGGACGGGGATGCGCTGGCGGCGGGGTTGGCGCGGGCGGTGCCGGGGGCGGTGAGTGTGGCCGGGATCGCCGACCTGGAGGGCGCGGCGCTGTCGGCGGCCGGGCGGATCGATGCGCTGGTGGCGGTCGCGCGGGCGCGGTGCTGGCTGGAGGCGGTGCAGATCGCCATGCTGGCCGGACTGCAGGAGCAGCCGCTGACCTGCATCCCCGGACATCCGGATGTGTTGGGGGATTTCCTGGAGACCCAGGAGCAGGTGGCCTGTGCGCTGCGGATCTCCCCGGACACCGCCCGGGGGCGGCTGGTCGAAGCCCAGCAGCTCACCGCACGGTTCCCCGCCTCGCTGGGGCTGCTGGCCCAGGGACAGGTGCAGATCATGCACCTCAAGGCCCTGCTGGAACACACCGCCGCCCTCGACGACGAGACCGCCACCCAAGTGGAAGCCCTGGTCCTGCCCAAGCTCCCGACCCAGACGGTGGGCGCAGCACGCAAGGCCATCAGCCGTGCGGTGATCAAGGCCGACCCGGCCGGCGCCGAACAACGCCACACCCGCGCCAAGGAGGACCGGCGCACCACCCTTCAGCCCCACCCCGAGGGCATGGCCTGGTACGGCGCCCTGCTCACCGCAGGCGACGCCGCCCTGGTCGACGCCGCCGTCACCGCCCACGCCCACACCCTCGATGCGGACGGCCGCACCCTGCCCCAACGCTGCGCCGACGCCCTGGTGGAACTTGTCTCCAAAGCGGGGACAACCTCAACCGCCCCTGCCCCGACCATCATCGTGACCGTCCCCTACGACACCCTGATCGGCACCGCCGACCACCCCGCCGACCTCCAGGGCCACGGCCCCATCACCGCCGCCCAAGCCCGCACCCTGGCCACCCGCCCCGGCAGCATCTGGCGCCGCCTGCTCACCCACCCCGCCACCGGCCAGATCCTCAAAACCGACCCCACCACCTACCGCCCCACCACCGAGGTCACCCGCCACGTGACCGCCCGCGACCCCCACTGCCGCTTCCCCGGCTGCACCCGCCCCTCCCGCCGCTGCGACCTGGACCACGTCACCCCCTTCAACCACACCAACCCCCACACCGGCGGCCTGACCACCCCCGACAACCTCATCCCCCTCTGCCGACGCCACCACCTCACCAAACACCGCGCCGGCTGGCACACCCGCTACAACCACCACACCGGCAACGTCACCTGGACCGCCCCCACCGGCCACACCTACACCGACCAACCCGCGCACCCCACCCATGCATGACGTCCTGGTCCGACGATCGCCTCGTCAGGTGCGGGTCGAGGGCAGGTCGGCGGAACATTCCACGACAGTCAAATTCACATCGCGAGGCTGTCACCGTGCCGAATCGCTTCCCAGCTCCATAGGACATCGGCCTGCCCTACGGTAACTCAGTCCGTGTACTGCTCACTGTCTGTTCGCATGCCTCTGACATCTACTTCGGCAAATCACCCATCAGCTGTCAGAATCGACGAACCGGCTCATCTCGGCACCTGACGTTACGTCAAGTTCCGAAATTCCCAGTCTCCTTGACTCGACCCTGCCAAGGGGTGCAGGCTGTGATGGCAATCTCAAGGGGGTTACCTACGAAGGGATCTCCCTACACGAATGGGGTGAGCAAGCGCCGAGTAGGGCCACCGGCCACCCTCCCGGTCCAGCGGAGCGAAAGGCGGCCGTCTCCCATGCGTGAAATCCTCGGACGAACCCTGGGCATACACCTCGACGGCCCGTCGTACCTCGCCGACTTCAACGAGAGGTTCTGGCGAATCGACCACGAGGGATTCTGGAAACTGGAACGTCTTCAGAACTATCAGGAACCCGGATTCGCGAGCTGGGAGGCGTTCCGCAGCGGCGACTGGGACGGCGCCCTGAGGTTGATCGACGAGCTGCGCCCCGAGTTCGAGCGGCATCTCACCAGGATCCGCGAGGCCGGTTTCGGCCACCACCGTGTACGCGTGGTCGAAGAGCCGATCACCCCCTATGTGCAGTGGGAACTTCACGTCCTGCAGGCCAAGGACCAGTGCGGCGAGGACGTGGCCGTGGTCACCGGCGATCAGATCCGGGCCTTCGAGGAATCGGGCTTGCAACCTGATCTGGTCGTGCTCGGCAGCGACGCGGCGTACGACGTCCACTACACCCGGGACGGGACCCCCGCGGGTGCCACTCTCTTCACCGCCCCAGCTGCGGTCGAGGGAGCCCGTGCGTTCATCCGGCAGCTGCACCAGTCCGGCGAAAAGCTGGAGACGTACTTCCCCAGGAGAGTCGCCGGCCTGGATGCTCCGCGAATGTAGGCGAAGTCTTCAGACCGGTCGTACCAATTGTTGAGCCGACCAGTCCGGTCAAGGTCGCCGGGAAACAATGGAGAGGAAGAGATATGGAGCGTTCGGTCAAGAGCATGGGTGTGGCGGCAGTCGCCGTGGCCATCCTGGCAGGAGGCGCGGGCTCCGCCTTCGCGAGCACGGCGAAGCCTGACGTCTTCTGTGCTGCAGGCAAGGCGTCGCTGGTGAAGATCAGCGACCAGGCACTCGACGTGGGTGCGGTCAGCTGCAGTCAGGGTGACAGCAACTGACACTGCCTGCAACGGAATCCGCTGCAGCGAGACTTCGGTGGGAGCGGCTCCCGGGAGCCGCTCCCACTTCCCGCGCACACCTTTCGAGAGGAAGTTCACCGCCTTATGGACGAGGTCGACATACTGTCCTGGCGCCCTCGGCTCAGGGACAGCCTGGTGGTCGAGCAGGACGGAGGGGAACTTTCCTTCATCTCAACCTCTGACCGCCGTGTCCAACGTTTTTCCGCGTCCGAGACTGTTTTCCGGATGATCCCGCTTCTGGACGGGCGGCACACCGTATCCGAACTCCTCGCGTGCCTGTGCGCCGACTCGGAAGAGCTGGCTCATGATGTGTGCAGCGCCTTGGTCACCCTGCGCGAAGAGCGGCTTCTGAGCAAGGTCGCCAAATCAGTCGACGCGAATGCGGCAGTCACTCCTGATCATCTTTCCCGGTACGACCGGCAGATCCGGCTCTTCCAAGACTTCTGCGACTCGGATCTCCTGGACTACGAAGAGGGCTTGGCTGCTCAACGGCGCCTCACCTCGGCCAGGGTGCTGGTGTGCGGGATCGGGGGTCTGGGCAGCGTTGTGGCCTCGTCACTCGCCGCCTCAGGTGTGGGCACCGTCATCCTCTGCGACGACGACGTCGTCGAGGAGAGCAACCTCACCCGTCAACTCATGTACTCGGTCGACGACATAGGCAGCGGCAAGGCCGATGCCCTGGCGGCCCGCCTGTCTCGGATCAACCCGTACGTCTCCGTCGTGCCCGAGAAGCGCAAGGTGGAATTCGCGTCCGACATCACCGACCTGGTCGCGGCAGCTGATCTCGTGATCAGCTGTGCAGACCAGCCGAGCGTCACCGAAATGGCGGAGATCATGACGGAGGCATGCTGGCCCCGCACTCCGCACATCATCGGGGGCGGTTATTCCTACCACGTAGGGATAGTGGGCCTCCTGGTCATTCCCGGCGTCACCGCCTGCTGGCACTGCTTGCGCACAGAGGTTGTACACGAGCACGGACGCGACCGAGCCGTTCCACTCATCCCGAAAAGCCGACACGCGGGAATCCTTGGCGCCCAGTCCGGAATCATCGGCAATATGATTTCCTGGGAGGCCATTAGATTCCTGATCGGAATGGGAACTGCGATCTGCAACCGATGGCTGGAGCTCAACTACGGACCCATGTCCTTCAGTGAGCGCATTGTCCCACGTCGGCCCGACTGCCCGTGGTGCGCTTGACCTCGCCCCCGAACAGAAGCGCCAGTCACCCCACCAAGCCCTCACCTCAACCCCGCACCAGACCCGACAAAGCTACTTGAATGCCTTCCGTGCAGGCCACAGGACGCTCGGTGTCCCGTCGGTGCCGACGGGTTCCACTTGGTACCAGGGACGCCGCTCCCGCAACCGACCGTCGCCAGCCTCGACCGGGAGGCCCTGGTTCTGCAGTGGAGCCGTCGACCGACGCGCTCAGGCGACCATCCCGTGGTCAGGACAGACGACCGTCTCAGGCCCAAACGGTGGCGATGCCGACCCCCTGACGAACCGCCGATCGGAGGCAGCGACCACGCTCTGCGGTCCGGAAGCGCGCAGAACCACATCCAGGACCGCGTCAGGAATGCCTGCGTAACTGTGGGCGAACCATGGCATGTTGGCCTCGACGACCGCCCACCGCTCGCGTCCGGAGTCGGGGTCTTGGATAAGGCCGACGTCGATCGCCACCGCGCTGGGCAGCGAGTCGCGTCCGGCTTCCATCAACTCCCGCGCGAAGGCCCGAACCTCGCTCTCATTCCGGTCGCCGTCCAGTGGGGCGGTGTCAAGGTGCCCGTAGCGGGCGTAGCGGCTGCCAGTGACGATCTGCCCGTCGAGCACGAACAGCCGGTACTCGGCAGAGAAGGTCACTACGTCCGAGACGAGGACCGCAGTGTCGGGGCCGATGCGCTCACCCTCCCGAGGCAGGCGGTTCCCATCGGCGTACACCGCAGCGGGGAACTGCTTGTCGCTGGGCGGCTTCACGAAGACCGGACGAGTCACCGCCCATGCCTGCGAGAGCGTGGTCAGCTCGATGCGGCGACCGGTGAACTCCTGGGACAGTCCGACGAGCCAGTCGTCGCCCGGCTCCAGCAACGCCAAGCCGAGACGGCCGATGATCCGGTCTGCTGCGAGCGGTCCGCCGTACCAATGCACATGACGACCCGCCATCGTCTCGACGACCCCAGGGCTGTCCAGCACTACGACGTCCAAGCACCGCCGCGCAGCCGCCTGTGCCAGCAGCATGGACGTGCTGCTCCGCTGCAGCGCAAGCAGCAGCGCTGGCGTAGCGTCCACGCTCACAGCTGCGGTCGAAACTCGTGGACGACCTCGATCAGACCCACGATGTGCCGGTTGAACTGATCCAATTCCTCGGCCGGAATCCACAGTTCCGTGATCGTCTGCCCGCCGGCCTGCTGGACCGGGTAGCGCTCGAGGAACCCGGAGTCCACCTCGAAGCGGGTCACATAGCCGACGCCGGAGGCAGGCACGTTCCAGTCCCGGGCAATCCGGATCGCGTAATCCTCGTTCATGACCGGATAGAAGATCGGCTGCTCAGGCAACCGCGGCGGCCAAGCACACCAACCAGACGCTTCGACCAGGGCAAGTTCCTCGGGGCCGGTCGGACGCCACAACGTCGTCGTGGTCACTGTCCCAGTCATCGCACTCTCCGCGCTTCCCACACATTCAAGTCGGTCGGCTGCTCACCGTAATCCGCATGCAGGGCCTACGGCCAGCGGATATCCCCGTGCTCGCTGGCAGCGCGGCCCGCAACCTTGCGGATCACAGACTCGGGAAGCTCCACAGCAACCGACACCGCATGGAGCGTCGCGCGCCCCACCCGGTGAACTTCGCCAGCACGGCCTCCGGCGGCCGTACTGGGATGTGCCGGGTCGCTGACGCACGGGGGCACAACTCGGTGTGCTGTTTGATCTGCTGGCACCCACGGCGCCTTTCCACGCATGACCAGCCGGTTTCTCCCGTGACTTTCCACTCGCATGAGCTCTAACTTGTCGGGATGACTGGAATGCTGCCGTCGTTCAGCTACGTCGGGCCGCCGGACCTGGCGGCGGAGGCCGCGAACGCCGGGGCCACTGGCTGTTGCATCCGAACCCCTGACGACCTGGACCGTTGGGCGGCGACGCTGAGCCCAGCCGAGTTGGACGAGCCGTTCACCTACGTCGTGGCCCTGGCGGGCACGCTGCGACTGGCGCCGCGCCGTAGTGAGCATGTGGCATGCGCCCGCGGTGCGGACGTTCTGGCGGCCGGAGAGATCGCTCTCGCCCGCCGAACAGGTGGCGGCTGGGTGGTGAGTGAGGCCAGCAACCAGTCGACCGGGTACTGTCCGGACCTCAATTCCTGGCCCGCCCTGGCGATTGCCTTGGACCGGATCGGGATCGCGCGACCCGACAGCTTCACGCACGCATTCATCTTTCGCCGCTGCCCGGAATGCGGGCAGGACAACGTGGTCAAGGACGAGGATTTCAGCTGCGCCGTCTGCGGCGGAATGCTGCCGAAGCAGTGGAACCTCGACCCGACCAACGCCACCGCGCTCCGCCCAGTAGCAGCGGTCATCAACCTCCCCGTACCCGATGACGAGAGCGCCGGACAGCTTGCCCAATCCTTGAGGTCCGTGGACAACGAACCCTTCCTGCAAGCGGTTTCGGGACGTCGGATGCGATTGCACCACCGCAGCATTGCCACACTGGTGTCCGGCCCCGACCAAGGCCCGTTCGCACCCGCGAGCGAGCCGACCTGGAGCCTGATGCTTCGCGCCGTCCACCTCAGCTTCGCCGCTCACCTTCCGCTGAGCCTCTCGCCCGACGTGGTGTGGTTCACGGTGATACACGAAGTCGCCGTGCACGTGCAGCTCAACGCCGACCACTACGCCGGCGTCTTCACCGACACGCCCGGCCGCCGCCAGACCATCCAGATCCACGACGACAGCCTGCTTGCCCCGGAGCCGGACTGGAGCCGGTCCATCCATCTAGTCCTCGAACCGCTCCGCGAGAAGCTGGGCGCCGAGGTCACCGACCTGTTCCTGCCCCGCTTCAGTACCACCACCCCCGACGACGTCTCCTCCGCGCTCGTCGCGCTCATGTCCGTGGTCAGCCCCTACTACCGCTTCGCATGGCACTCCTCTTGCGGGATCCCGCGCATCCGCTTGGAAGGCACCGCCGACGACTGGAAGCTCCTGGTCCAGCAGGTCCGCGAGCTAGCGTCCTGGTTCGACGGACTGCGTCCGTGGTTCGACGCGCTCTGCCCGGTACTCGACGAGATCGCGACAACCGCCGCCGGAGGCACGGTCGACAAGGACTTCTGGAGCTCCCTCTACAAGTGGGACTCTCAGTCCGGCGGTGACTACGTGTCCGGCTGGATCACGGTTCTCTTCGCTCACACGCAGACCCCGGCAGGACCGCAGCCCAAGGAGTCCTTCCGCTGGCGCTGTGGCGAGCGCTACCTGGAGAACGCCTTCCCCTCCCACGTCGCCAAGGTTCCGTTCCACTGGACCCGCCCCGAGGAAGCACTCGAGATGCAGTTCATGTCCGGCATCCTCGGCATCGAGCGAGACGGCGACTACCTTCGCCCCCGTCTGGCCCACGCGGTCACCGAACTCCTTCCAGCAGGGGCTGCCCCGCCGACTGGCTCCTCCTCAAGGACTGGACGCACAGCCGACTAGCCAAAGCCGGCTACCAGGCCGCTGACAACGACGCGTGGTGGTCCGGTCAGTACCACATTGTCATGCCGGCGACACCGCGTCCGTGCTCGACGGCACGGCGCAGTACCCGCAGCGGGCCGTCCACCAGGTCATCGAGGTCGTGAGCGGCTCCGCCGGTCATCCCCTCAAGCCACTCCCGGACACGCGCCTCGACGCGGACCCGGCGTTCCGGAGAAAGGCCGAGCGTGGCTTCCGTGCCCGGAAGGGCAGCGCGGGCGCCGACGGCATCGAGCAGAAAGGCACCGCCCCTGCCGGGGAGCTGAGACGTTGCCTCGGGGCCCAGGGCATAGATGAGCGCAGCGAACGGGTCGCCTTTGCGTGTGGAGGCGCAGAAGAGGTCAGTACTTTCGTGTTGGGGGACGAGTTGCAGGAGCTGCTCCTCGATCGCTTCGTGCCGCTCGTCCGGCGGGCGCATCAAGTCGACGGCTTCCTGCAGTCGCAGCGCCTTTTCCGTGGGCACAGGCCCGTGCGGTCCCGGGACGAAGAACGGTTCCTGCTCGCCCCGATCTCTCCACCACGCCAGGTCCCCTCCGCGCTCAACACCATGGCTCCCGAAGGAATCAGCTCCTGGGAACTCCCGCTGCAGGCGCACAACCTCGGCATCTGGCACCACTCCGACCACCCAGAACCCGGTGACGCTCACAACGGTCCCCCTTTCGAAGTCCGTCGCACGCTTTCACGCACCGCTTTCACCGCGGCTCGCTCCGAACTGGACAGTCGTGTGGCGGTGCAGGCGCATGGTGGCTACGCGCTGTTCGAGCTCAGCTCTGACCCGGGCGGGATCGGGACCGTTCGGGCCGGTCACGTGGAAGCCTTGCAGCGGAACGGCATCGGCGTCGACATCGTCAGGGTGGAGTCGGCCCTCCAGCACGAATCCAGCGAACTCCCGGAGTGCTTCCTCGCCCAATTCGAGCGGATGGAACGCGAGCGGGTACGACGGCTGGTCCTCGCCCACCACGAAACGGACCCGACCGGACGCTCACCCGCCCAGAACGGGGCCTCGAACGCGTACGGGGCGCCGATGTTCTCGACGATCCCGCTGTCCGGGGACAGGCTGAGCGAACGCACCAGCACACCGCCCTCCCAGACCGCGAAGGTGAGAGCGTCCGAGACGCTGTGCATCGCATGGAAGAACACACGATCTCCGCGCCCCGCCGCGAGCAGATGCGAGGGCATCAGGCTCGGACGATGTCCCATGAGCCGTCGGTCGCAGACGACCTCCACGCCATCGAAGCTCGCCGCGTACGAGGTTCCGTCCGGCGGATACGTGCCCTCCCACAGCGACATCCCTGGCGCCGGTTCCACTGTGCACCCCGGGTGAACCCGCGCGACCAACGCGGCAGCGGCCGCCTCGTCGGATTGACGTGCCACGCGAAGGCGGTCAGCGGCACGCCCCTCAGAGAAGACCAGCATCGCCGACTTGGCACCCACGACGTTTCCTCCTCTTCCCGCCTGCAGAGCTTCGCGGAGACTATCCGGCCGGACCGACAACCCAGCGGCAGTGCAAGAGGCCCTGGCCGCACCGCGCGCTCCCCTGGCGATGGAATTCGCGTGCAACGGAGAACACCAGGGCCCATACTCGCCCGGTGGCCACGACTCCGCACCGCCCGGCGCAGCGCCGGTCCCGCGATCCGCGGCAAACCTCCTACGACTTCCTGGCTGACATCAGCGTCGCCTGTCCCCGATGCCGGCAAGGCGCGAAGGTACTCCCCGTCGTCGGCGACCCCGAGCCAGGGCACCGCCCGTTCTTCGCGCCCCGACGGCTGATCTGCCGTCACTGCGGTCTAGCGAAGGCGCATACGAGCCGCCAGCTGATCCTTCCGCACGGCACCGGGCGCGGTATGACCGACCCGTACTTCGGGCTTCCGCTGCTGCTTCAGACTGAGACCCGGCACGGCTGGCTCTGGGCCTACAGCCCAGCGCACCTCACCCTCATCCACAACTACGTCGCTGCTTCCTTGCGCGAACGGGCCCCCTGGTACGACACCCGCAAGAAGATGACCCTCCTCGCCCGCCTGCCCGCCTGGATCAAGCACGCGAAAAACCGCGACGAGGTTCTGCACGCCATCGACAGAATCCGCGCTCAGCTCATCGCGCCCTGAGGCGGTGACGCTCGTTGAAAGTGCCTCCGGGACCGGAGCACGTGAACCCTCCAGTAGATTCTCGCGGACTCGTGGGTATGGGCCCCCGGCGGACGTGAAGGATGTGCCCGTGGCTGAACGCCTTGATGCCGAGTGGCTCCGCACCTGGTGTGAGCAGGCGGACGTGGCACTCGCACACCTGATGCAGTCGTTCCTGGCGCTGCACGGATTCGAGCCCGGCAGCAACGTGGTCGAACTCGCAACCGAGGAGAGCCACCGAGCAACGGACGCACTCGTGGAACTGACGCCGATTCCCTCGGACCTGACCACGATGTACTGGGTGATCAACCAGGTTTCCCTGTCCGACGTTGAGAACGGCTATTTCATCCACCCCGCATCACTGGTCGCGGGCCACTTCCGCGCGTACGGGCCCATCGAGATCGACGGGGAAGAGCCCGCGCTGGTGTTTGCCAGCGATGGCGGCGGCCACCTGTTCGCATTGGCCGGATCGGGGCGGGTTTGGAGGTCGACGACCGCCTCGTGGTGCGACCAGTTCGACCTTGCGGCAGCCAGCCTTCACGAGTTCTTCGAAGGACTCTCCCGGCAGATCACCGGCCAGCCGTGACCGCTGACCCGCTTGGCCCGCCTCGGAGGCGGAACGTCGGTCCGCGACCTCACGCTCTGGTAAACGGCATCGTGTGAGCCCACTCCCAGAAGGCGTGGCCAGCATCCACTGCGGCCTCCATGACGGCGAACAGTCGCGCGGGCTCCGTGTTCGGCGGCACATCGACAGCGACGAATCGATCACCGTTCCACTCGCTCAACAGTCCGGCCGCGCTCACCTCGGACCTGACTACCTCAGCCGCTTGCCGGAGCTGAGCGGGCGGCTGGCCCGGGACGAACAAGAGCCGCAACGTGCGGTGCCACGAAGTCTCCACCACCTCACGGACATAGTCGTCCTCGCCGAGCAGTACCGTGTCGCCCAGGGCGAGTCCGTAGGTGGAGAACGGAATGCAGGCGACCTCGTAGCTCCCGTCGTTGCCCGCCTTGAGCCAGATTTGCTCGACCTGTCCGTCCAACCCGAACGGAGCCAGGTCGGCACGAGCGATGTAGTTGGTCGTGGTGCGTCCGACCGGGTCCTCGTGGACGATGAACTGCATAACGGCACTCCCCCAAATCCGGCTCCGACGGCCTGTCATGATGCCGCAGTCGGTCTCTGTTGCGCCTGGCGGGGTGCGCGGCCCAAGTCAACTCTGCGACTGGCTTGCTGCCGGACGGCTTCACCCCGGCCGTCTGCGGCAAAGCCCTGTCGGGACTGGCCGAGTGGTCCGGCCACATCGCCGAGTGGGGGACGATACCCGTGCGCCGCTACAACGATCAGGGACCGCCCCGCCTTGAGCTTGCCTCCGCCTACTCGTTCCCGTTCGTGCCGCTCGGCGGTGGCCACGGACCGTCCAGGAGCAACCTGGCCCCCGTGATGATCCGCTCCGTGAATGTCTCGCGGGGCATCATCCAGCTCTCGGTCCAGTCCTCGTACTCGCTGGTCCAGCCGATGAAGGGCTGCAGCGCGTCGGGTCTGCCGAGCAGGTCCCAGCCCTCGTGCCAGATGAGGAGACCGCCACGGTACGCGTTCAAGCTGCCGTCGACGATGAGCCGAAGCCACCAGCGCACCAGGGCCCACCGGGCAGCCAACTGCTGCTCGGGGATGACGAGACCCAGTTCGGCGACAGCCCGGGCGAAGAGCTCAAAAGCCTGGGCCCTGTCGCATCGGGTCAGATCGGCAAGGGCGCTCAGTGCCGGCGAGTCGACGCCGAGGACGGTGGCGGTCAGTGCGGCCTGGACGAGTTGGTCGGCCTCGACCTCTCGTCGCAGATGCTGCTCGACGGCCAGCATGCGCAGGTGCTCGACGGCTTCCTCGGCGTCGGTGGCGTAAGGGTCCGCGGGTGTTCCGACGAGGCCTTGGGCCGTGACGCTGGAGGAGTTCGAGTTCAGGAAGTGCGACCAGAACGGCACGTGTAGGCGGGCACATGGTGCATCGTGGGCCGGTCCGCCGAACTCGTGGTGCAGGTAATCGGTCAGGTCGTTGCCATAGCAGATGATGTCTGACTGATGGACAGACAGGACCGGGAAGCCGGTCCCACCGGCGATTCCAGGCAGGTAGCGGTGCGAGAACACGGGTACGAGCTGCGGCGCTTCACGCAGCCTGGCGTCGGCGACAGCGAGCGCCTCCTCGCGGCCGTGCGGGCGCACGCCCCACCCCCGGTACCAGAAGCCGTGACCAACGTCGAAGAGCACTCCCTCGCGGGGCCAGTCGAGGCGGCCCTGAAGATCCTCCGGGTCCCCGTTGCGCCAGTCCGGCCAGCCCTTCCCCGCAGGAAGGCCGGTCTGGAGGAAGACCCGGTGATCGTCTGCGAAGCGGAAACCGAATCGTTCCTCTACCGCGGTGATCTCCGCGTCGCTCAGACCAGGATCGATGCGCGCCGGCAGGCGGGACAGGAGGAATCCTGCCCGCTCATCGGTCATCGAGGCGGTCGATCGTGGGTCAGCCATGAGCGACGAGCATAGATGCCCGTCGACTGCGCGGAACGATCGACTCTGCGAAGCTCCCGACGCCGGTGACTGTCGGTGCCGTCCGGCATCATCAGCGCCGTGACCACATCTCTTCGGGCCTATGAGGCTTTGGCCGCCGAGCACCTGCCGACCGACGCCGCGGCACAGTGGACCGCGCTCCTTCGGCCGTGCGTCCGCCTGCTAAAGGCTTCGGGAGCCGAGCCGACAGCGGCGCAGTTGGGCGGCGAGCCGCTGCTGCCCGCAGACACGACGTGGCCGGAGTGGCCAGACCACGGCCCGCTGTCGTTCATCGCCTCCATCGACTGCGCTGTTCTACCCCGCGATGGAGTGGATCCTGCCTTCCCCGAGAGCGGCACCCTGTTGTTCTTCTTCGACGGTCAGATAGACGACGGGGACGCCATGGTCTGGGTAGCCGACGCCGAGACCTGGGCCGGCGCCCGCGTCCTCTACGTCCCCGAAGGCACGGAGACCGCCACGGCAGCCACCCCGACCGGGCTGGAGCCCTATCCGTGCGTCAGCCTGACCGCCGCCACGCGATGCAGCATCCCAGACCCCTGGCATCCCCGCTCCCTGGCGACCCTGACGGACGGCAACGCACCGCTGGATCCCCGCGCGATCCCGCCCCACGTCAAGGCGTTCATGGACGCC
Source organism: Streptacidiphilus jeojiensis (assembly GCF_042510965.1). Classification (NCBI taxonomy): domain Bacteria; kingdom Bacillati; phylum Actinomycetota; class Actinomycetes; order Kitasatosporales; family Streptomycetaceae; genus Streptacidiphilus; species Streptacidiphilus jeojiensis. The sequence goes on along the minus strand of NZ_JBEUKS010000021.1, from coordinate 59,669 downwards.
CTCTGCAACGGCAACACCACCATCGGCCACCAGGTCGGCGGCCATGCCTGCCCCGTGCAAGGCCCCGTCGAGTACGAGATCGCCCACGCCATCCTCGGACCAAAGACCCGGTGGACCGATCCGAGACTGGACGAGGAAGCACAACGGTGGGTCCTGCTCGCCCAGATCGACACCGACGCGGACGCCAAGATGATGTGGGGCGACTGCGGCACCCTCTACTGGCTCATCCGCCCCGAGGACCTCGCCGCCCGGCGATTCGAGGAAGCCAAGCTCACCTGGCAGTGCTGCTGACCCCGATCTCCAGCGCCTGGAAGCGCCCGTGCGCCGGAGCGCCGCCCTCATCCGCGCAGCCGGATGCCAGGTCCCCGGAACCAGCAGGCGACAGCACCCGGACTACCCCCGGCCGCCGAGACCCGACCCCTGCAGCAGGCCCGCGAAGCCTGACCCAGCACGTCAGTGCACCCGCAGTCGCGCGGACAGCAGTACCAGTCGCCCCATCAGGCCCCCACCCCACACCCATCACAGACCAGACAACGCAAAAGGCGGCCGACCCGTGAAGGGTCGACCGCCTTTTCAGGACTGCTATTTGAAGCTTGTGCGCCGCCAGGGACTCGAACCCCGGACCCGCTGATTAAGAGTCAGCTGCTCTAACCAACTGAGCTAGCGGCGCCTAGTGCCTGCGGCCGTTGCTTGCGCTCTTGCCTGGGCACGACAGAAATACTACCTGACCTGCGGGGGTGCTTCGGACCACCGGGTGGCCGACGGTCGGGGACCGGGCCGGTCAGCCTCCGGAGGACTGGGCGCTCTTCGCTGCTCGGACTGCCGCGTGGGCCGCGGAGGCGACGGGGTCGAGGCGGGCCAGGTCGGCCAGGCGGCGGCGGGCGGTGCGGTTGGCGACCGGGCCCGGGTAGAGGCGGCCGGTGAGCTCGCCAGCATGGGCCAAGGCCGCGAGCTGGAGCGAGCGGGCCGGGGCGTTTCCGTTGTCGACCGCGTCGGCGACCAGTGCCCGCCGGGCGGCGGCGATGGTGCTGTCGATCACCGTGTACTCGTCGAACGGGATCAGGCCGAGTACTTTACGGCGGCGCCGGTCCACCAGCCCGGCCTTGGCCATGACCTCCAGGTACACCTTGGACCGGATCCGTCCCGCCCGGTTCACGCAGGTGCGCAGCCGTGCCCCGCGCGGGGGCGCGGCCGGGCCCGCCAGGGCTGCGGCCACCGCGTCCAGGCCCGGGTGCCCCAGCGGAGCGCCGCGCAGCAGCACCAGCCGGCCGTTGCCCTCCAGCACCGCCGCCTGCGCCGCCAGCAGCTCCGCGAGGGCCGCGCCGGCCAGGGCGTAGCGGAACTCGCCGGGCTGGCGGATCCGCCCGGTGCCGGGGTCGGCACAGAGCAGCAGCAGGTCCTCGGGAAGGCTGGTGGTGGTGCGCCACTCGTCCATGGCGGCTGCATCCCCCGCTCGGGCGGCGGCTGAACATCCGCGTCTGTAGCAGTACGGGAACAGAGGCGGCGGGGTACGGGTTGCCCCTACGGAGGCAGTCCACAGTCAGTCCGCCGGCTAGGTCAGCAGGCGGACCGCCCACGGAACGCAGCCGTACACCGTCACCCGCCGTAGCCATAGCAGTAGCCATAGCCGTCGCCGCAGCCGTAGGAGCACCGCAGTGAGTCAGCAGCCGGAGCCGTCAGTCGCCCCCCTCGCCGCCCAGATCCCCGGGCGACCGCACGGGCGTGCCGAGACCCCGCTGTCGATTCTGGACCTGGCCACCGTCGGCGACGGCTACACCCCCACCCAGGCGCTGACCGCCACCACCGAGCTCGCCCGCAAGGCCGAGGACTGGGGGTTCCACCGCTTCTGGGTCGCCGAGCACCACGGCATGCCGGGCGTCGCCAGCTCCGCGCCCGCCGTGCTGCTGGCCCATCTGGCCGCCGCGACCAGCACCATCCGGCTGGGCTCCGGCGGTGTGATGCTGCCCAACCACGCGCCGCTGGTGATCGCCGAGCAGTTCGGCACCCTGCACGCGCTGCACCCCGGGCGGATCGACCTCGGCCTCGGCCGGGCGCCGGGCACCGACCCGGCGACGGCCAGGGCGCTGCGGCGCGGGGTGCTGGACGAGACCGCCGACGAGTTCCCGCTGCAGCTCAGCGAGCTGACCCGGTTCCTGGACGCCGACTTCCCGGCCGGCCACCCGTACCAGCGGCTGCGCGCCGTGCCCGGCGAGGCGAGCGCCCCGGGCGGGGGCCGCCCGCCGATCTGGCTCCTCGGCTCGTCCGGCTTCAGCGCGCAGCTGGCCGGGCGGCTCGGTCTGCCCTTCGCCTTCGCGCACCACTTCAGCGCCGGGAACACCGTCCCCGCGCTGGAGCTGTACCGCGACTCCTTCCGGCCCTCCGAGGTGCTGGCCGAGCCGTACACCCTGATCGGGGTGGGCGCCGTGGCGGCGGACACCGAGCAGCAGGCACGGCGGCTGGCCGGATCCGGCGCGCTGGCGATGCTGCGGCTGCGCCGCGGGCAGCCGGCGCTGGTGCCGACGCCCGAGGAGGCCGAGGCGCACCCGTACGCCCCGGCCGAGCGCGAGTTCCTCGACGCCTGGCTGTCGAACGTGGTCCTGGGCGATCCGGACCAGGTCCGGGACGGACTGCTGGAGCTGCGCAAGCGCACCGGGGCGGACGAGCTGATGATCACCAGCAACATCCACGGCCATGAGGCACGGCATCACTCCTACGAGCTGATCGCGCAGGCGTACGGACTGCTGGGGTGAGCCCCACCGATCCCACCGGCCCTGCCAGCCCCACTGGTCCTGCCAACCCCACAGGCCCCACCAACCCCACCGGCCCCGGACGACCGCCCTCCCCGCTGCAGCCCCTCGCGGACGAGCGACTGTCGGCCGCCGGGGTCCGGCTGCTGCTGAAGCGCGACGACCTGCTGCACCCCTCCGTCCCCGGCAACAAGTGGCGCAAGCTCATGCCCAACCTCGACGAGGCACGGGCGGCCGGTCTGGACACCGTGCTCACCTTCGGCGGCGCCTACTCCAACCACCTGCGGGCGACCGCGGCGGCCGGACGGGAGGCCGGGCTGCGCACGATCGGGGTGGTGCGCGGGGACGAGCTGGCCGACCGGCCGCTCAACCCGTCGCTGGCCCAGGCCTCGGCCTGGGGCATGGAGCTGGACTTCATGGACCGGGGCACCTGGCGGCGCCGGATGTCCGCCGAGGTGCTGGCGGAGCTGCAGGACCGGCACGGACCGGCCCTGGTGGTCCCCGAGGGCGGCAGCAACGCCGCCGGGGTGCGCGGCTGCCTGCCGCTGGGGCGGGAACTGGCGGAGTCCGAGGCGGAGTTGGTCTGCGTCTCGGTGGGCACCGGCGGAACCCTGGCCGGATTGGCGGCCGGACTGACGCCACGTCAGCAAGCGATCGGCTATGCGGCGTTGGGGCACGCACCGCTGACCGTGGAGACGGCGGCACTGCAGCTCGCGGCCTTCGGCCGGCACTCCGGGAACTGGCGGATCGACACCGGCCACACCTTCGGCGGCTACGGCCGCAGCACCCCGGAACTGCAGGCCTTCGCCGATGACTTCCGTGCCAGGCACGGGATCTCACTGGACCTCAGCTACGAGGCCAAGGCGCTGCACGGCATCTTCACGGGCCTGCGCGACGGGACGTTCCGCAGGGGTGCGACGGTCGCCATGGTGCTCGCGGGCTGAGGCGGCAGGCCGAGGTCGGCGCCGTGTCTTAAGGGAACATTGGTCTAGTCCTAGGTCTAGGCCACCCTATTGACGACTGGTGGACATCTCCAGCAGTGTGGGCACTGGTACAGACCTTCCCTTCCTCTCCCCCACGAGGAGCCCAGGTGTTCCGCACATCCTCTTCCCGAGTCCTCGCCGCGGTCGCCGCGGCCGGGCTCGCCGCCACCGCGATGGTCGCGATCGGCGGCAGCAGTGCCCAGGCGAGCGTCACCCCCGCCGCCACGACTGCGCTCAGCAGCAACTGGTACGCCGCAGCGCCCTATCTGATGCCGCTGGACAACAACCCGCCGAACCCGGTCGACGTGATGAACGCGACCGGTCTCAAGGCCTTCCAGCTCGCCTTCATCCTCGCCCCCAGCGGCGGCGGCTGCACCCCGACCTGGGGCGGCACCGCCCCGGTCTCCTCCGACACCGCCGTCGCCTCGACGATCAGCAGCATCCGCGCCGCCGGCGGCGACGTCTCCGTCTCCATCGGTGGTTACGGCGGCACCAAGCTCGGCCAGACCTGCGGCACCCCGGCCGCGACGGCCGCCGCGTACCAGCAGGTCATCACCAAGTACGGGCTGCACGCCATGGACTTCGACCTGGAGGAGCCGGAGTACGAGAACACGGCCGCCGTGGCCAACGAGATCGGCGCCGCGCAGATCCTGCAGCAGAACAACCCCGGCCTGTACATCTCCATCACCACCGCCGGCACCGCCGCGGGCACCGGCTGGTTCGGCACGCAGATGCTCAACCAGGCCAAGACGGACGGCTTCACCCCGAACAACTTCTCCATCATGCCGTTCGACGGCGGCTTCAACGGCGCGGCCTCGCAGATCTCGGCGCTGCAGGCGTTCAACTCCCTGCTGATGAGCACCTTCGGCTGGAGCTCCGCCACCGCGTACGCCCACGAGGGCATCTCGATGATGAACGGCCGCAGCGACAGCGGCGAGTACTTCTACCAGTCCGACTTCCAGTCGGTGCTGAACTTCGCCACCAGCAACGGCCTGGCCCGCTACACCAACTGGTCGGTGAACCGGGACCGCCAGTGCACCCCGGCCGACAACAACGGCCAGACCTCCGGCACCTGCAGCAGCGTGACGCAGGGGGCCTGGGACTTCACCAAGTACAGCGTGCAGTTCGCCGGCGCGACTCCCCCCACCAGCACGCCGACCACCGCCGCGCCCACCACGGCGGCACCGACGACCGCCGCTCCGACGACCGCGGCACCGACCGGCGGCAGCTGCACCGCAGCGGCCTGGAGCGCCACCGCCACCTACACCCAGGGCAACACGGTCACCTACAACGGCCACTCCTGGACCGCCAAGTGGTGGACCTACGGCGACATCCCGGGCGGATCCGCCGGCGTCTGGACCGACAACGGCGCCTGCTGACGGATGAACCACCCGGCAAGCAGATGACGGTGGGCGGGACCCCGAGGGGTTCCGCCCACCGTCATGACCTGACGACCTGACGACCTGGTGACCGAGCCACCTGATGACGGGGATACCGTCAGCGGTGCCAGCTGACCGGCGAGTTGTAGCTCGGACGGCGTTCGGGTCGCTGCCACTGCGCCTGCGTCCGGCTCCCCGCGGCGCCCTTGGCGGACCCGGCGGACCTGGACGAGGTGGCGGCGGCACGGGCCAGCAGGACCGCGGTCAGTGCGGCGAGCTCCTCGTCGGCGAGGGTGCCCTTGACGACGCGCACCAGCGGGTCGACCGGCGCGGCGGCCTGCGTCGTGGCCGGAAGGGTGGCGGGTTCGAGGACGGTGGTCATGGCGGGTGCCTCCGGTTACTGGGGCGGGTTGCCGTGCTTGCGGGCGGGAAGGTCGGCGTGCTTGCTGCGCAGCATGTGCAGCGCGCGGATCAGCACATGGCGGGTCTCGGCCGGGTCGATGACGTCGTCCACCAGACCGCGCTCGGCGGCGTAGTAGGGGTGCATCAGCTCGTCCTTGTACTGCTTCACCATCTGGGCGCGCATCGCCTCGGGGTCGTCGGCCTCGGCGATCTGGCGGCGGAAGATGACGTTGGCCGCGCCCTCCGCGCCCATGACCGCGATCTCGTTGGTCGGCCAGGCGTAGGAGAGGTCCGCGCCGACCGAGCGCGAGTCCATCACGATGTAGGCGCCGCCGTAGGCCTTGCGCAGGATCAGCTGGATCCGCGGCACCGTGGCGTTGCAGTACGCGTACAGCAGCTTGGCGCCGTGGCGGATGATGCCGCCGTGCTCCTGGTCGACGCCGGGCAAGAAGCCCGGCACGTCCAGCAGCGTGATCAGCGGGATGTTGAAGGCGTCGCACATCTGCACGAAGCGCGCGGCCTTCTCCGACGCGTGGATGTCCAGCACCCCGGCCAGGGACTGCGGCTGGTTCGCCACGATCCCGACCACCTGGCCGTCCATCCGGGTCAGCGCCACGATGACGTTGGTGGCCCAGCGCTCGTGGATCTCCATGTACTGGCCGTCGTCGGCGATCTCCTCGATCACCTTGCGCATGTCGTACGGGCGGTTGCCGTCGGCCGGGACCAGGTCCAGCAGCGCCTCGCAGCGCCGGTCGGCCCGGTCCTCGGTGATCTCCACCGGCGGGGTCTCCCGATTGTTCTGCGGCAGCATCGACAGCAGGAACCGGACCTCCTCCAGGCAGCTGCGCTCGTCGTCGTAGGCGAAGTGCGAGACACCCGAGATCTCGGAGTGCACGTCCGCGCCGCCCAGCCCGTTCTGGGTGATCTTCTCGCCGGTCACCGCCTGGACCACGTCCGGTCCGGTGATGAACATCTGCGAGGTCTCCCGGACCATGAACACGAAGTCCGTCAGCGCCGGGCTGTAGGCCGCGCCGCCGGCGCACGGGCCGAGCATCACGCTGATCTGCGGGATCACTCCCGAGGCCCGGGTGTTGCGCTGGAAGATCCCGCCGTAGCCGGCCAGCGCGGTGACGCCCTCCTGGATCCGCGCCCCGGCCCCGTCGTTCAGCGAGACCAGCGGGGCGCCGGCGGCGATGGCCATGTCCATGATCTTGTGGATCTTCTGCGCATGGGCCTCGCCCAGCGCTCCACCGAAGATCCGGAAGTCATGGGCGTAGACGAAGACCGGGCGGCCGTGCACCGAACCCCAGCCGGTGATCACACCGTCGCTGTAGGGCTTCTTCGCCTCCAGGCCGAACCCGGTGGCCCGGTGCCGGCGCAGCGGCTCGACCTCGTTGAAGGAGCCGTCGTCCAGCAGCAGTGCGATCCGCTCCCGGGCGGTCAGCTTGCCCTTGGCGTGCTGCGCCTCGGTGGCCCGCTCGCTCGGCCCCGCCAGCACCTGCTCCCGGATGGCCTGCAGCTCGGCGACCCGTCCCCGGCTGTCGCCACCGGTCAGGCCGGTCGGACGCGCCACACCCTGCTCGGTCATCGCAGAACCACCATCTCAGGAAACTCCAAGTCTCTCGGGAACGGCCCGCCGCTGAGGAGGCGGACCAGCCCACCCTTCGACCCTACGAGGGCGACCCCCACCAACCAGGGGTCGATTTCGTACAACACATGACCCGAATAGCTGGCGGAGCCGGACAGGAGCGCACCCGTACCGACCTGCGCCGACCCGGCCGCACGGTGCCGACCAGCGGTTCCTTGCCTATGAGGAAACCTTGGAAGGTTCATCCGGTTTTCACAAAACATCACTAGGGTGCCGCCATGCCCACTCCCAAGCCCACCGACATCCCGCAGCCCTCCGACCCCCGTGAGGACGACTCACCTGCGGTCGAGTCCCCTGCGACGCTGATCCTGAGCAAGGACGACAAGGAAAAGGAGACGGAGGCCGCCGAGCCCGAGTCCAAGACCTGGTCGCCCCGCCCCAACACCGTCCTCAGCCCCGAGGACAAGGACCTGGAGGACCTCTCCGACGACGAGCTCGAGGACCTCGCCTCCGGCGGCGTCTCCAAGGGGATCGCCTCCGGTGCCATGTCCATAGCGGCGGCCGCCCTGGGCCTCGCCTCGGTCACCGGCACCTGGTTCGGCAACATCCTGCTCGCGCAGGCCCAGCTCCAGTCCCAGGTCAGCGCCACCGGCAAGAGCACCGCCACCCAGCTGGCCGAGGGCTACACCGGCCCCTGGCACAAGGTCGCCGAGATCAACGGCCTGGTCGCCACCATCGCCCTGGTCGTGGCCGGGCTGGTGCTGTTCTCCGGGCGCTACCTCACCGTCCGCCCGCTCCCGAACTGGGTCAAGGCCGTCGCCTGGGGCGGACTGGTGCTCGGCGTCATCGGCCTGTTCATCGCCTTCGGCATGCGCTTCGACTGGTGGACCTACCACATCGTGGTCCCGGCCACCACCAGCTCCAGCACCACCGGCTGACGCCCGTCGGCCTTCCCGAGCCCCCGGACCCGCCCGCGCCACCCCGCGCAGGCGGGTCCTCTGCGTCCGGGACGGGCTCCGGGGCACGGTCCGGCGCGGGCACCCGTGCGAGCCGTGCGGTCACCCGTACGAGCTGACGCGGACGGCGCAGCGCGCGCCCGTACGGGGGAATGCACCCGGCGCACCGCCGTGTCCGCCGCGGTCCGGCCCGTCGGATTGTCAGGGTGCGGGTATGACGACGTCCACGCCCTTCGCCACGTCCCTCCGTCGCCCGCACCCGTCACGTCGCCCGCACCCGTCAGGCCGGCGTACGCCGCTGCTGCGCGCCCTGGCGGCGCTCTGCGCCTCCGTCGTGCTGCTCGGCCTGCAGGCCCCGGCCGGGGCCGCCGCCGGGACCGCTCCGGTCGCGGGCGTCCAGTACCAGCAGCTCGCCCACCCGGTGCCGGCCTCGCCGCGCGAGGTGGTGGAGGTGTTCTGGTTCAACTGCGCCCACTCCTACCAGCTGGCCCAGCCGCTGCGGGACTGGGCCGCGCGGCAGGACCCGCCGGTGACCATCCGGCACATCCCGGCGGCGTGGCCGGACCAGCCCCAGGAGATGGCCTACGCCCGGCTCTACTACGCCCTGGACAGGCTGGGGCTGGAGGACCGGCTGGAGCAGGCGGTCTTCCACGCCGTCCGGGACGAGCACTGGGACCTCACCCAGCCGGACACCCTGAGCAACTGGGCCGACATGCAGGGCGTCGACTCCACCCAGCTGCTGGCCGCCTGGAACTCGCCCGAGGTCCAGCAGGAGACCCAGGCCGCCCCGGCGCTCCGGGAGAAGTACGACGTGCACGAGATGCCGAGCGTGGTCGTCGGCGGCCGCTACCGCACCTCGCCGTTCATGGTCCCGGACGGGGTGGCCGGCACCGTCCCGACGGTCGACTACCTCCTCCAGCACTCCGTCGCCGAGGCGGCCGCGGCTGCGGCGGCCGCCAAGCAGACCACAGCGGCCGGGAAGCCGGCGGCACAGAAGAAGCCCGCAGCGGTCAAGAAGCCCCGGACAGTCAAGAAGCTCCGGACGGCCAAGAAGCACTGACCCCCGCCCGGGCGCAGCCCGCGCCGCCGGGCATCACCCCATCGCCTCGCCGCCCGCGAAGTCGTAGCGGCTCGCGTACTCGGCGACGACCCGGGTGATGCCCAGCGGCGGGTGCAGCCGGGTCGGCGCGGTGGTGTGGATCGGGAAGACCACCCGGGGCCGCATCCGCTCCAGCATCCGGTGCAGGTGGTCCTGGCTGGCGTGCCCGGAGCAGCCGATCTGCCGCAGCGGGATGTCCAGGGCCTTCAGCCAGTCGGTGAACGGCTCCCAGCGGGGCTCGAAGGGCCCCAGTGGCTCGCCGTTGGCGTGGACGAACACGGCGGCCGGGCAGCCCTCGCCGACCGGCAGGTCCAGCAGCGACGGCAGGTCGTCCGGGTCCGGCACCACCACGTACCGGCCGGGGGCGGTCCGGATGTCGGAGAGCGGGACCTCGGCGGCCGAGTACACCCCGTCGACCCCGATCAGCCGCAGGAACGCGGCGACCGGCTCGGTCCAGACGATCGAGCGCCCAGCGGCCTCGGCGATGCCGGTGAAGGCCCGGACCCGGTCCCGGTCGCGCGGGTAGGCGGACAGCAGCACCAGGCCGGGGGTCTGCTCCAGGGCGGCGGCGAAGTCGCGTTCGACGTCGGACTCGTCCCGCAGCGGGCCGCTCATGTCCCAGCCGAGGGTGGTGCCCTCGGTGGCCAGCACGTCGCAGTCGGCGGCGCGGTCCACGAACTCCCAGGCGCGTTCCGGGTGGTGGCCGTGGAACCGGATGTCGCCGGTGAACGCCAGGGTCCCGGCGCTGGTGCGGACCAGGTAGCCGGAGGCGCCGGGGACGTCGTGGTCCACGGCGACGCACTCGACCTGCATCGGTCCGACCTCGGTGCGCTGCCCGTCGGTGAGCCGCCGCCAGTCCGGGTCACCGCCGGCCAGGCCGCTGCCGGTGGCGTCCAGCGCCTTCAGCAGGTCCACGGCGTCGGTGTGGGCGTGGACCGGGACGTCGTCGCGGACGAAGCCGGCCAACCCGCAGTGGTCGATGTGCGGGTGGCTGACGAACACCGCGGTCTCCCCGGTGGGTTCGCCGAGCGGGGATCCCGGGTCGAGCGCCGCCGGGTCGAACAGGCCCGGGATGTGCGGGGCGGTGTTCAGCCGCAGCCGGTCGGCGAGCTCACGGCCCGGCCTGGTCCGGACCGGCAGCCGGAACGGGTCCCGCCCGCTGGGGATGTCCAGGCCGATGTCGAGCAGCACCCGGTGGCCGCCGTCCTCGACCATGATCTTGCTTCCGCCGATGACGCCGAGGCCACCCCAGAACTTGATGGTGACCATGTGTCAACTCGTTTCAGAAGGAAGGGCTTTGAGCAGTGGTGCAGGGGTGGTGGGGGCAGCCGGGGCGGTGGTCGGGACGGCCGTGGCCTCCCACTTCCTGATCGGTTCGAGCAACCCCTCCACCGTGGTGGCCGTCGCGTCGGCCGGGCCGTCCGCGCGGCCGAAGCGGTCGATGTAGGCGCCGAAGGCCCCGATGTCGGTGCCGGGCTCGATGTCGTTGCGCCAGTGGTCGCCGATGACGAGGACCCGCTCGGGAGCGAGCCCCGCGGCTCCCACCGCGCCCGCGCCGCCGAGTTCGCGTTGCAGCAGCCGGCGCAGCCCCGCGGGCTTCCCGGTGCCGGCCACCACCTCGTCGACCAGCGGCAGCAGGTCCAGCCGGCGCAACAGCGGGTCCAGCCCTGCGGCGGGGCTGTTGGTGGCCAGCACCACCCGCACTCCCCCGGCCCGCAGCTGCTGGAGCAACTCCGCATAACCGGACGGGACTTCGAGCGAGCAGGCCTCGCTGAGCATATGCACCCTGGTGTCGGTGAAGGCGGCCTGCAGTGCGTCGGGGTCCACCCCGAGGCGCCGCGCCAGCAGCATCACGGCCTCCCAGCCGTCGATCGCCTCCGGCACCGCCGAGGCCGCCGCGCCCATGGCCAGGTACTGGTCAACGCCGTCGAGCACGATCCGGCGCCGGTCCGGCGCCAACTCCCGTGCTGCGCGCCGGGCGTAGTGCCGGATCGGGTCGTCGCCGCGGTACAGCGTCCCGTCGAAGTCGGTGACCAGCAACGGGGGCGGCAGCGGGGACGGCGCCAGGGATGATGTCACCTCAGCCACGGACACCCCCGGCGGCGGACATCGCACCGGTGATGAAGTGGCGCTGCAGCACCAGGAAGAAGCCCAGCACCGGCACCGTGGTGAAGACCACCGCGGCGGAGAGCGCCGGGTAGTCGGTGCCGTCGACCCCGGCGAAGGCGGCCAGGCCGACCTCGACCGGCTGGACGTCCGGGTTCTGGGTCATGATGAACGGCCACAGGAAGCTGTTCCAGCTCGCCATGAAGACATTGAGGGCGATGATCAGCAGTGCGGGCCGGACCATCGGCATCCCGACCGACCAGAGCATCCGCAGCCGCCCGGCACCGTCCAACTCGGCCGCGTCGAACAGCTCCTGGGGCAGGCCCAGGAAGAACTGGCGGACCAGGAAGATGCCGAAGACGCTGGCACCCCAGGGCACGATCTGGATCCAGTAGGTGTCCAGCCAGTGGATGTCATTGGCGATCATGTAGTCGGGAATGATCAGCACCGTACTGGGGACCATCAGTACCGCCAGGACCAGGCCGAACAGCAACCCCCGGCCCCTGAACCGCATCACTCCGAAGGCGAAGCCGGCCAGCAGCGAGGTCGCCAGCGCCAGCAGCACCGTGGCGCCCGCGATCAGCAGGGTGTTCAGGAACAGCCGCGGCCAGGGCGCCGCCGCCCAGGCGCGGGCGTAGTTCCCCCACTGCCAGTGCGGCAGCAGGATGTCCGAGACCGAGCTGGACCGGCCCGCCGAGTTCAGCGAAGTGACCACGACGTAGTAGAAGGGCACCAGGAAGAGCAGGCCGATGACCACCGCCAGGGTCCGGCTCAGGGCCGTGCGCGCCGAGGCGCGGCGCCGGAAGGAGTTCCGGTGCCGCACCTCGGGCTGGAGCAGGGTCGTCACTGGGCGGCCTTCTGGTCGGCGAGCGCCGCGGTCTGGGCGGTGTCCAGCGCCGTCTTGGGGTCGGCGCCCTTCTCCAGCACGTCCTGGACGGCGACGATCTCCTCGTCCTCCGCCTTGGCGACCCAGGAGTAGGGCGGCTCGGCGACGGCGTACTCCAGCGCGGCGACCGCGGTGTTCATGTAGGGGTTCTTCGCCAGGAAGCTGCTCATCAGCGGCAGCGCCTTGCTGGTCACCGGGAGGTAGCCGGTGCTGCTGGACCACTGCGCCTGGCTGGAGGCGGAGGCCAGGAACTGCATGTAGGCCCAGCCGGCCTTCTGCTGGGCGGCACTGGCGCTGGCGAACATCACCAGGTTGGTACCGGTCATGATGTTGGACGGACCGGAGCTGCCGGTCGGCAGCACCTCGGTGCCCAGCGTGAACTTGCCGCCCACCGCCTGGTTCTCGTAGTAGTAGCCGGCCGCACTGCTCATGTCGAAGGCGCCCTTCTTGGCGCCCAGCGCGGTCTCGCCCGGGTAGTTGGTGCCGACCGCGAGCGCACCGGACTTCTTCAGGTCGGCGAGGTAGGCCAGCGACTGGACCGCGGCGGCGCTGTTGAGCTGCGGGGTGCCGTCCTTGGCGAAGTCCGGGGTGCCGTTGGCCGCGGCGAGCGCCTGGAACAGCACGGTGCCGCCGCCGACGCCGGAGGCGGTGGAGCCCGGGTCCACGCTGATCGCGGTGACGCCGTTGCCGGAGACGGCCTTGGCCTCGGTGGCGAACTGGGTCCAGGTGGTGGGCGCGGTCAGGCCCTTGGCCTTCAGCATGTCCTGGTTGTAGAAGAGCACCTGGACGCTCTTGTTGAACGGCCACATCCACAGCTTGCCGTCGGGCAGCTTCAGGTCGTTCTGCACACCGGTGTAGAAGTCGGAGAGCCCGGCCGGGGTGTCGCTGCCCGCGTACGTGCTGACCGGCAGGATGGCCTTGGCGTTGGCGAAGGTCGCGGCCCAGCTCTCGTACGCCTGGCCGATGGTGGGGGCGTTGTGGGCGGCGACCGCGGCGGTCTCCTTGGCCAGCAGGGTGCCGTAGTCGGGCTCGTACTCCAGGTTGACGGTGACGTCCGGGTTGGCCTTCTCGAAGTCGTCGGTCAGCTTGACCAGCGTGGACTTCTGCGTGCCGGTACCCATGATCTGCATGAAGCTGATGGTGGTCTTGCCGCCCCCGGCGGCACCGCCGGTGCTGCTGCCGGAGGTGCTGGAGGACGAACAGCCGGCCAGGGCCGCCACGGCGGTGGCCGCGGCGAGCAGGGCGGTTCCCCTGCCGGTACGGGATATGCGGGACATGGAGGGTTCCCTTGCTGTCTGGTGTCGGGTGTGTGGTGACGGTCGGGGTTGCTGTGAGGGGGGGTGACTGTGGGGGGTTGCTGTGAGGGGGTGGCTGTGAGGGGCCGGCGCTCAGCCCGCGTCGGCGATCCGTTCTCCGGTGCGCCGCTGGAGCAGGGTGAAGGCCGCGGTGACGACGAACAGGACCACCGCGAGGGCGGCTCCGTAGCCGGTGTCGAACAGCACGAAGGCCTCCTGGTACACCAGGTAGCTGAGGGTGGTGGTCGCGTAGACCGGGCCGCCCTTGCCCATCTCGTAGAACTGGGTGAAGGCCTGGAGCGAGGAGATGCTGGTGATGACGACCACGAAGAGGGTGACCGGACGCAGCTGCGGCCAGGTGACGTGCCAGAACTGCTGCCAGGCGTTGGCGCCGTCCATCTGCGCGGCCTCGCCCAGTTCCGGGGAGATCACCGCCAGTCCGCCGAGGAAGAGCACCACGGTGAAGCCGACCTCGTGCCAGAGGCTGTAGACGATCACCGAGGGCATCGCCCAGGTCGGCGAGAAGAGCCACTGCGAGACCGGCAGATGGAGGGCCTTGAGCAGCATGTCGGCCAGGCCGAACTGGGGGTTGAAGATCCAGACCCAGGCCAGCGAGGTGGCGACGATCGGAGTGGCGTGCGGGGCGAAGAGGGCGACCCTGGCGGCACCGAGCACCCGGCCGCCGCGCTGCAGCAGCAGGGCGAGGGCCAGCGAGACCGCGGTGCCACCGATGACCATCGCGCCGCTGAAGTAGAGCGAGCGCCAGGCGCTGGACAGGAAGCTCGGCGTCGTGGAGTCGAAGAGCGCCGAGTAGTTGTCCAGGCCCACGTACCTGGACATGGCGGTGTTCAGCACGTTCCAGTGGAAGGTGCTCACATAGAACGTGTAGGCGGTGGGGCCGATGATGAAGACCGAGAAGATCAGCAGTGCGGGGGCGGTGTAGAGCCACCCCATCGGGCTCTCCCGGGCGCGCTTCACCCGCCCGGGCCGGACCTGGACCGGGACCTGCCCGGCCCTTCGAAGTTCGATGTCCTGCGCCATGAGTCCGCACCCCACGATCGGCCTTGCTCTGTCGTGTGAGAGTGAAACGCGCGTAGATATCGCGTAAATGACAAATGCAGAAACAATGGGTGACGGTCCGACATGAATCCCGAAGATGTGCGATCCTGAAAGGCTCGGCATCTTTCGACTCATCAGCAGAAAGGCCGACCGGCATCTGCCGGTCGGCCAACTTCCTTACTGGTAACTGCTATTGGGAACGCCGGGAAGACACCCGGCAGGGTGGTCCGCTCAGGCGAACTCGGCCAGCCGCGGCCGTACCCCGGCCACCACCAGCAGCAGCCCGGCACCCAGCAGCACCGCGGGGATCGCCGTCCAGCCGTCGAGGTCGCCCGAGGCGTCGTCCACGCCGGAGTCGAAGCGGGCCGCCCTGAGATCGGCCAGGTTCTGCAGGTTGAGGCTGAAGTCGTAGTAGGCGAAGGCGACCTGACCACGCGTCACACCGGTCAGCTGGACCGCGGCCTGGTCCAGCCGGCCCGCGTCGGCCAGCGAGCGCAGCGTCCGGTCGGAGGCCAGGTAGGCGGCCTCGGTCCGGGTCACCCCGGGCGATCCGGCGTCGCCGGCGGTCAGCGTGTGCAACTGCTGGGCCAGGGTGCCGAAGCCGGAGGCGAGCGAGGGGCGGTACGCGGTGTCGACCAGCCAGCGGCTCTGCGACGCCTCCGCGTCCGCCGCGGCCACCTGGGCCTGAGCCACCGTCGCGCCCGGCGCATAGCCCTGCCGCACCGCGCCGTCCATCGCCGAGGCCGCGCCCAGCAGCGCCGAACCGCCCGCGACCACCACGGACAGCACCGCCGCCGTGGCCAGCAGCAGCGCCGGGTTGAGCATCCGCCGGTGCCGGCGGCTGAGGTCGAGCTGCCACCAGACCAGCAGCAGCAGCGCCAGCACCCCCACCGCGCCCAGCAGCAGCGCGCCCCGGCGCGCATTGCCGACTGCCGCGCCCCGGTCCGCGCCGACCTGCTGGTCGGCGGAGGTGAGCAGGGTCCGCACGTGCGGCAGCAGCGACTGCTGCAGCAGCCCCTCGGCCTGGTCGTAGAAGTCCAGTGCGAGATCCGGCGGACGGCCCACCACCGGGTCCTGCTGGCTGGTCGCGGAGTACTCCTCGGTCCCGCTCAGCCCGTCGTAGGTGCCCAGCGAGTCCAGCAGGGCCTGGACGTCCGCCTGCCCCTGACCGCCGGCGGCAGCCAGGGCCGCCAGGTCGTGCCCGACCTGCCTGCGGTCCGCCTGGGCGGTGAGCGCGGCCAGCACCCCGTCGTCGACCAGCGTCGGCGACTGCCCCGGCGCGGCCGGGGTCGAGGCGTAGCCGACCACCAGCGAGTCGGCGTGCTGGGCGTCCAGGTCCGCCAGGGTCCGGTAGAGATCAGCGGCTGCGGTGGCACGTGGTTCGGAGACCGCGGCGAGCCGGTGCAGATCCGCCCTCGCGGTGGCGAACGAGACCAGGGCGGCAACGAGCAGCGCTGCGGTCAGCAGCAGGGCGGCGGCGGCCTGGAGACGCAGTCGCAGCACAGGGGCGGCGGTCTTGGTCACCCTTCGAACGTAGGTATCCAGGACGTCGCCGCGGAGACCGCGAGTGGGACGCAGGGTGAACGGGAAGGCACAGCTGGTAGCAAATCTGAGCGTCTGCTGGGGGGCTGGTAAGAGTCGTGTTACATGACTCACTATGGGGCGGTTTCGGGTGTGATCATGGGACCGGCTAGCGTTGTCGACCGGTAGTAAAAAGCAACCGATACTGCAACCGACACTTTCTGTCTGCGGACAACACCATGAGGAGTCACCTTGAGCGAGGTCCTGGACCTTTTCGGCTCCTCGTGGTTCTTCATAGCCGCACTGCTGGCCGTGCTGTCCGACGCCTTCCTGCCGATCGTGCCCAGCGGCACGATGGTCATCGCCGCGACGCTGCAGGCCTCCGAGACGCACACCTCGCCGGTGCTGCTCGGCGTCGGGGTGGCCATCGCCTCCTTCACCGGGGACCTGCTGCTGCTCCGGATCGCCCGCCGCGGAGCCGCCTGGGCGCAGCGGCGGCTGGACCGCAAGCCGGGGGCGGCCGGCGCCGCGGCCTACCTGCTGGAGGCGCTGGAGACCAGACGGGCCCGCACCATCGTCGCGGCCCGGTTCGTCCCCGGCGGCCGCTCCGTGCTCGACCTCGCCGTCGGCACCACCGCCACGCCGCCGCGACGGTTCCTGCGCTGGTCCGCCGTCTCCGCCGCGGTCTGGGCGACCTACATCGTCGGCCTGGGCTACCTCAACGAGCACACCTTCGACACCAGTTGGCTCAGCTTCGCGGTCTCCTGCGTCGCGGCGACCACGATCAGCGCCGTGATCGCCCGCATGGTGCAGCGCCAGCGCCGCAACGCCCGTGAGGCCGCCGCGGCCGCCGCCGACGCGGACGATCACTTGACGACGGCCCCCGTCGCCGTCAGCTGACCGCCGCCGTCAGCTCACACTGCCGGTCAGGCCGGCAGCCGCCAGTCGATCGGGGCCAGGCCCAGGTCGGCCAGGCCCTTGTCGATCTGCGAGAACGGACGGCTGCCCAGGAACAGCTTGGCCGACAGCGGCGAGGGGTGGGCGCCCTGGACCACCACATGGCGGTCGGTGTCGATCAGCGGCAGCTTCTTCTTGGCGTAGTTCCCCCACAGCACGAACACCGCCGGCTCGGCCCGGTCGTTGACGGCGCGGATCACCGCGTCGGTGAACTGCTCCCAGCCCTTGCCCTTGTGCGAGTTGGCCTCGTGCGCGCGCACCGTGAGCACCGCGTTCAGCAGCAGCACCCCCTGGTCCGCCCAGGCCTCCAGATTGCCGTGGGCGGGCGCCGGGATGCCCAGGTCCGCGTCCAGCTCCTTGTAGACGTTGCGCAGCGACGGCGGGATCTTCACCCCGCGCTTCACCGAGAAGCACATCCCGTGCGCCTGGTTGTCGTCGTGGTACGGGTCCTGGCCGAGCAGCAGCACCTTCACCCGGTCGTAGGGGGTGTGCTCCAGCGCCGAGAAGACCTGGCCGACCGGCGGGAACACCTGGTGCTCGGCCCGCTGCTGCGCCACGAACCCGGCGAGCTCCTGGAAGTACGGCTTCTCCGTCTCCTCCGCGAGCACCCCGCGCCAGGATTCGGGCAGCACGAACTCATTGACTGACGACATGGCGGTTCCCTCCGAGGTGTACGACCGACGTGCAACTGCACCGTACCGGGCCGCACCGACAACGCCCGAACTCCCCGGCTGCCGCGGCCCGCTGCGGCCCGCTGCGGTCCCGCTACGCCTCGGTGCAGAGCTCCTCCAGCCCCGCGGCGACGCCGTCGAGGACGCGCTCCAGGCCCCACTCGAAGGTCCGGTCGGGGTCGGGGTCGTGCTCCGCCAGAGCCACGAACCGGGCCAGCAGCGGGTACTGGCCGGTGGCCAGCACCTCCGTCAGGTACGGGCCGACGCTGCGCCGGTAGCGGTCCCCGTCCAGCCCGGTGCGGCCGGCCACCTCGGTCCTGGCGATCTCGGTGAGCACCACCCCGCGGACGTAGCCGAGCACCGTTCCGGCCAGGCCGGACATCGCGGTGATGTCGAGTCCCAGACCGTCCATCACGCCGAGCAGGTACTCGGTCCTGCGCAGGGTGTTGGGCCCCAGCGGGGGCCTGCTGGCGGCGATGGGCAGCACCCAGGGGTGCCGCAGCATCAACCGCCGGTACTCGACGGCGATCCCGCGCAGGTCGTCCCGCCACCGGCCGGTCCGCGGACCGACGGCGCCCTCCTCGCCCATGACCTGATCGGCCATCAGGTCGAGCAGGTCGTCCTTGGTCTCCACGTAGCGGTACAACGACATGGTCCCGACGCCGAGTTCGGCGGCGATCCGGCGCATCGAGACGGCGTCCACGCCCTCGGCGTCGGCGAGCGCGACGGCGGCGGTGACGATGGCCGGCACGCTCAGCGACGGCTGCGGTCCCCGGCCGCCGGAACGCGGGCGGGCCCAGACCGGCGGCCGCGGGCCTTCCGACCGCGCCCCCTCCGGCTCCAGCCCCTCCGGCCGCTGAGCGGACCCCACATCGCGGGCTGCCACCGGCGGCCTCCTCGGCTGTCCCGCTCCCGCACCGTCCAGGGGAGTCGCGTACATGGTACGCAGATACCGGGGCCGTACGCAGATACCAGGGCCGTACGCAGGCGCCGGTGCTACCGGGGCCGGGCTACCGGGCCTGGGCGTCCCGCACTCCGCTGAGGTGCGCGTACAGCACCACATTGCCGGTGTACTCGGCCCGCTTGCGGTCGAAGGCGCCGCCGCAGGTGATGATCCGCAGCTGGGCGTCCTTCGCCGGCGCGTAGACCTGCGCGGCGGGAAAGGCGGCCTTGGGGTAGGCCTGCACCCGGTCCACCGTGAACAGCGCGGTGCTGCCGTCCAGCCTGGCCACCTCGACCGGGGCGCCCGGCTTCACCGCCGACAGGTTCCAGAACACGGCCGGGCCGGTCCTGGTGTCGACGTGGCCGACCAGCACCGAGGTGCCGGCCTCGCCCGGGGTCGCCGAGTCCCGCAGCCAGCCGGCCGTCCTGGGCTGCGAGAACGGCGGCAGCTCGGGCTGGCCCTCGCTGTCCATGCCCAGGCCCAGCAGCGGCGCGGTCAGCCCGATGGAGGGCATGGCCAGCTGGATCGGGGTGGACCGGGTCAGCGCCGGATGCACGGCCGGGGCCGGCGCGGGGTGCGCCGACGGCCGGGGGGTGGCCCGCACGGCGTCGGAGGCGGTGCCCCGGGCGCTCACCGGGACCGCGTTGACCCCGGTGCCGGAGCCCCCGGCGACCGCCCGGGCCGGCGCGCCGATCCCCAGCGCCGCACCGCCGACCGACACCACGACCAGGCCGGTGGACAGGGTCGCCAACGCGCTCAGCACCCGCGGGCGCGAGAGGGAGGACAGGCGCCGGAGCTCAACCACGGCTGCCCGCGCCCCGTCGTGCGGCGAGCGCCCTGCGGCGCAGCAGTTCCAGCCCGCCCAGCGCCGCCGCACCGGTGACCGCGAGCGCGCCGCGCCCGGTGGCGCTGCCCAGTGCGTCGCTCCCGGCGAGGCCGCGGGTCGCTCCCCAGCCGCCGCCGGTGTCCAATGCGCCGATCCGGACCACGGTGACCGTGCCGACCGCGACCGAGGTGCCGCTGCACTGCTCGGTGACCGGATGCGGTCCGGGCTTGGCGTCCTTGGCGACCTCGGCCTCGGCGAACAGCCCGCCGTCGGCGGCGAGCCCGAGCTTCACCGGCCCGGCGAAGGCCGTCGAGGTGACCGTCCCGGTGGTGGTGCCGCCGCAGTCCGCGAAGGTGCGCACATCGACCGACCCACCGGGACGGGTGAGCGCCGGGGAGACGGTGACCACGTCGAGGGCGCGCAGCACGCCGCGCGGCTCCGCCTTCACCCCGGTGGTGTCGGTGGTGGTCAGTACCGTGCTCCGGGCGGCGTTGTCGGCGGACGAAGCCCCTCCCGCACCAGTGCCGCCCGTACCCGTGTCGCCGAACGTCGCGGCTGCCGCCGGGCCCGCCGCCTGCACGGCGAGCAGCAGCGCGAACACGGCCACGGCCGCCCCAGCCGAGGCGGTGCGGAGCTTCGCCATCAGGTTTCCTCTCACTCCCGGGCAGCCGAACTGACGCTCCGGCAATTCACCCATATCAATGCAAAATATGACGAACGATTGCCAGAAGTGGGAGGACCTGCGCCATCTGACACACCGTCGGTACCCCAACGGATGACCCCGACGGCCATTCGGACGCGGAGCAGGCCCCCGACCACTGGTCGGGGGCCTGCTCGGATCATGCTCGGATCGTGCTCGGACTCTGCTCGAACGGCGGACCGGGACGTGCCCGGCGCGGCTCAGCTCAGCTCAGATCTCGTCGATCAGCTCCGCGACCGACTTCGCCACCCGGGACGGACGGTACGGGTAGCGCTCGACCTCGGACTGCTGGGTCAGGCCGGACAGCACCAGCACCGTGCGCAGACCGGCCTCCATGCCCGACTTGATGTCGGTGTCCATCCGGTCGCCGATCATGACCGTCGACTCCGAGTGGGCGTTCAGCGCGTTCAGCGCCTCACGCATCATCAGCGGGTTGGGCTTGCCGACGAAGTACGGCTCCACCCCGGTGGCCTTGGTGATCAGCGCGGCAACCGAGCCCGCCGCCGGGAGCACCCCCTCCGGGGAGGGGCCGGTCTCGTCCGGGTTGGTGCAGATGAACCTGGCCCCGGCGTTGATCAGGCGGATCGCCTTGGTCAGCGCCTCGAAGCTGTAGGAGCGGGTCTCCCCCAGCACCACGTAGTCCGGGCTGCTGTCGGTCAGGATGTAGCCGACCTGGTGCAGCGCGGTGGTCAGCCCGGCCTCGCCGATGACGTAGGCGGTGCCGCCGGGGCGCTGGCCGTGCAGGAACTTGGCGGTGGCCAGGGCCGAGGTCCAGATCGCCTCCTCCGGCACGTCCAGACCGATCCCGGCGAGCCGGGCGTGCAGGTCGCGCGGGGTGTAGATGGAGTTGTTGGTCAGCACCAGGAAGGGCTTGCCCGACGCCCGCAGCCGGTTGATGAACTCGTCCGCCCCGGGGACGATGGTCCCCTCGTGGACCAGCACGCCGTCCATGTCAGTCAGCCAGGACTCGACCGGCTTGGAATCCGCCACGTCTGTCATCTCCAGTTCCCGTTCCGGTCCAGTTCCAGGAGCACTCGGCTGCCCCGACGATGCGGCCCGACGATCTCCGCCTCCAGCCTAGTGGGGAACGGTCGTGCGAGGCTCGGGCGTCCCGACTGACGGGACGCCGAAAGGCCTAACGGGACAGCAGCAACCCCGGCAGTTCGGCCACCGAGCCCAGCACCGCCGTCGCCCCGTCCGCCCGCAGCCGGGCGGCGTCGTGGGCGCCGGTGAGCACCCCGGCCACCACGCCCGCCCCGGCGGACGCACCGCAGCGCATGTCGTAGCCGGTGTCGCCGACCACGGCCAGCTCGCTGACGTCGTCGGCGGCGTGCGTGCGCAGCAGCGCGGCCAGCGCCAGGTCCGGGTACGGACGGCCGCGGCCGCCCGCGTCGGCCGGGCACAGCGCCAGATCGACCAGGTCCTGCCAGCCCAGGGCGCCGATGATGCGCTGCTGGGTGGGCCCGGAGAAGCCGGTGGTCAGCACCACCGTCAGACCGGCCTTGCGCAGGTCCCGGATGGCGTCCTCGGCACCGGGCAGCGGCGCGCAGTGCCCCGCGTCGACCAGCCCGTCATAGGCCCGCTCGAAGGCCCGGTTGGCCTGCTGAGCCTGCTCCTCCTCGGCGAACAGGTGCCGGAACACCGAGATCTTGCTCTCGCCCATGGTCGTGCGGACGTAGTCCAGCATCCGGTCGTGCTCGGCGCTGACCGGGTCCACCCCGAGGTCCAGTGCGGCCGCCTCGAAGGCCCGCTCCACCAGCCCGCCGTCGGCGACCGTGGTCCCGGCCATGTCCAGCACCACCAGCCTGGTCCGCACCCCGGCGCCGGTCACGTCCGTACCCGTCGCGTCCGTGCCCGTCGCGTCCGTACCCATCACAGCCCCATCTCGTTCGCCGTCGCTTCGCCGATCGCCGGCGAGCCCGTCATCCCGCGCCCGCCCGGGCCGGTCACCAGCCAGACCCCCTCGCGGACCCGTTCCCGGTGCACCACCAGGGCCGGGTCCAGGCACTGCGCGTACACCCCGGCCCAGCGGCGCCGGATCCTCGGCAGCGGCCGCCCCAGCAGGCTGCCGGCCAGCTCCGCCAGATAGGTGTAGGGGTCCTCGACCACGTCGAAGCCGAAGGGCTGGTCGTACTCGTGGGTGTCGCCGACCGTCAGCGTGCCGTCCGCGCGCTGCACCATCAGCAGCTGCATCCGGTGCTCGGCCGCGGTCGGGTGCTGCGGCTGGGCGGCGTTCAGCGCGTCCAGCGCGCCGCCGGCGTAGGCCGGGTAGTAGCGGAAGCTGTCACCGTCGGCGACCGAGGTGGTCAACTGCCCGTCCAGCGGGTCGGTCTGCATCATCTGCAGCCGGACCCGGCGCACCGGCAGCTCCGGTGCCAGCTCGCGGACCAGGCCGCCCAGCCAGGCACCGGTGCAGAGCACCACGGCGTCGCCGCTGTGCAGCTCGCCCCGGTCGTCGCGGACCGAGCGCTCGCCCACCACCTCGCGGACCTCGCGCCCGCCCAGGAAGGTGTAGCGGCCGGACTCGCGCAGCCGGTCCTGCAGCGCCCGCTGGGTGACCCGGGGCTCGACCTGCCCGTCGTACGGGCTCCACAGGGCGCCCAGGAAGTCCCCGCCCAGGGCCGGGTTGGCCTTGCGGGTCTCCGCCTCGTCCAGCAGCTCCCAGCCGCGCCGGCCGGCGTCGTGCCGGGCCGCGACCTCGGCGGCCACCGCCCGCTCGGCCTCGGTGCGCAGCACCGTGAGCGATCCACTGGCCCGGAAGCCCACCCCGGGCACCTCCGCGCCGATCTCCTCCCACAGCTGACGCGCCCTCAGGGCGGTGTCCAGATCCGGGCCCTCGGCGCGCCCGCCGACCCAGACCAACCCGAAGTTGCGGACCGAGGCGCCACGCGCCTGCTGCTCCCGCTCCAGGTGGACGACTTGGTGTCCGCGCCGGACGGCATGCCAGGCATGCATGGTCCCGAGCGCTCCTGCTCCTACGACGATGACTCTCACGGGTCCGACCTTCGATCCTCTGGATGATGCGCCGGGATTGCCTCGGTGAACCAAGCATGAACAAGGCGGCACGTTTGGACTAGACCCGTTATCAGTTCGTTACAGCAGAGCGGACCGCGCCCGCATCCGACCGCTACTCCCCCGCGCTCAGCTCGGCCGAGAAGCTGAACCGGTCGCCCCGGTACAGCGTCCGCACCCGCTCGAAGGGGTGACCGGACGCGTCCCAGCTGCTGCGGTGCAGCAACAGCATCGGCAGCGCCGGCGGGGTGCCGATCAGCAGCGCCTCCCTCGGCGTGGCCAGCACCGTCTCGATCCGCTCCCGGCCGCCCCCGGCTACCAGGCCGCAGGCCTCCTTGGCGTAGCGGTAGAACGACGACACCGGGTCGAAGTCGTCACCGAGCCCGGGCAGCAGCGCCACCGGGGCGTAGGTGCTCTCCAGACCGACCCGCTCCTCGTCCGCCAGCAGCACCCGCTCCAGGTGCCACACCTGGTCGCCCTCGGCGACGCCCAGCTCCGCGGCCACCTCGCCCTCGGCGGCGAAGCGCTCCAGCGCGATCAGCCGGCGCCCCGGCAGCCGGCCCTGGCGGCGGACGCCCTCGGTGTAGCTGGACAGCGACAGCGGCTGCTCGATCTTCGGCCCGGCCACCACCGTGCCGCGGCCCTGCCGGCGCACCCGCCCCTCCAGCAGCAGCTCGCGCAGGGCCAGCCGCAGCGTCTCCCGGGCCACGCCGTAGCGCTCGGCGAGCTCCCGCTCGGTCGGCAGCGTCCCGCCCTCGCCGAGCTCCACCAGCAGCTCGGTCAACTGGGCTTTGGCGGCATAGTACTTGGGCATCCGCCCGTGCTCCGGCACACCCTCCCGAACGGGGGCGCTGAGCAGGCGGGGGGCAGGGTGGCCGTTCATTCCGTCACCGTACAGCGGCCGGCTGCCGCCGCGGTGGCTACCCGGTCCGCGCCTGCTGGCCCACCAGGTGGCCCCAGGCGATCATCCGGAACAGCGAGGTGAACGCCGGGGTGCAGGTGGTCAGCGTCAGATAGCGGCCCGGGACGGTGTAGCCGTAGCGCGAGCCGGGGTGCAGCGAGCTGTGCGGCACCGCGGCGATGGTGTCCACGTCGCTCTGCGAGGTCTCCGGCAGGATCGAGTCGATCCGGTAGAAGTAGGTCCAGCCCTCGGTCTCGACGATCACCGAGTCGCCGACGCTCAGCCGTTCGAGGTGGCGGAACGGCTCGCCGTGGGTGTTGCGGTGCCCGGCGACCGCGAAGTTGCCCGGCTGCCCGGGCATCGCCGTGCCCGGGTAGTGGCCGATGTAGCCGTGATTGAGCACGGCGTACTTGTCGACGCCCTCGGCGACCGGGAAGACGACGCCCAGCGAGGGGATGCGGAGCACCGCGAAGGCGCTGAGGTCGCGGCTCATGCTGTCGATGCCGCTCCCGCTGGCGCCGCCGACCTGCAGCGGGGCCGGCTTGGCCGGAGCCGCCGCGCCCTTGGATCCGGACCCGGAGCCGGACGCGGACCCGGAGCCGGACCCCGAGGTGGCGGGCCCGGCAGCGGCCGAGGCGGAGGCCCTGGCCCGGGCGTCCGCCTGCCACTGCCGCTCCAGGCCGGCGACGGCGGAGCGGGCGCTGGCGTCGGCGGACTGGTTGGTCCACCACAGCTCGTAGGCCGCGAGCAGCACGACTACCAGACCGAAGGTGACCGCCAGCTCGCCGAAGCCGATCAACAGCCGCCGCAGCGCCCCACCACGCGCCCTGCCGTCCCGAGCTCCGCCGTCCCGCGCCCCGCGTTCCCGAGCCCCGGCTTCCCGGGCTCCGTCCTCCCGCACCCACTCTTCCCGCGTCCAGCTCTCCCGCGCCTCGCCTGCCCGCGCCCCGCCCTCCCGCGCCGCTCCGCCCCGCACGCTGCCTCCCGCACGCCAACTGACGACCCGTCAGCTCAGCTCACGGCAGGCTACCCCCGCTGCGGCCACCCCGCCAGGTACCCGTCGATCTCCCCGATCAGCGCACGCTTGCCCGCTCCGTCCAGGAACGAGGCCCGGACGGCCTGCCGGGCCAGCTCGGCCACCCCGGCCTCGTCCAGCCCGAGCAGCCCGGCCGCGACGGCGTACTCGTGGTCGATGTCCGTGCCGAACATCGGCGGGTCGTCGCTGTTGACGGTGACGAACAGGCCCGCCTCGACCATCTGCTTGATCGGGTGGTCCTCGATCCGCTCCACCACCCGGGTGGCGATGTTGGAGGTCGGGCAGACCTCCAACGGGATCTGGTGCTCGCCCAGGTGGTCCACCAGCCGCGGGTCCTGCATCGACGAGGTGCCGTGGCCGATCCGCTCGGCGCCCAGGAAGCGCAGCGCGTCCCAGACCGTCTCCGGCCCGGTGGCCTCGCCGGCGTGCGGGACGCTGTGCAGTCCGGCCGCGCGGGCCCGGTCGAAGTACGGCTGGAACTGCGGCCGCGGCACCCCGATCTCCGGGCCGCCCAGGCCGAAGCTGACCAGCCCCTCGGGCCGCAGGTCCAGCGCCAGCCGCTCGGTGATCTCGGCGGACTCGACACCGGCCTCGCCGGGGATGTCGAAGCACCAGCGCAGCACCAGGCCGAGCTCGGCCTCGGCCGCCTTGCGGGCGTCCTCGATGGCCTCCATGAACGCCTCGCCCGGGATGCCGCGCCGCACCGAGCTGTACGGAGTGACCGTCAGCTCCGCGTAGCGGACGTTGCGCCGGGCCAGCTCCTCGGCCACCCCGTAGGTCAGCGAACGCACGTCCTCGGCGTCCCTGATCAGGTCCACGACCGACAGGTACACCTGGATGAAGTGCGCGAAGTCGGTGAACTCGAAGTACTTCGCCAGCGCCTCCGGGTCGGTCGGCACCGCCGTCCGGCCCTCGTACCGGGCCGCCAGAGCGGCCACCACGGCCGGCGAGGCCGAGCCCACATGGTGCACATGCAGCTCCGCCTTGGGCAGCCCGGCCACGAACGCCTCGATCCCAGTCCCCGCCACTGCCGTGCTCCTTCGCCTCGCGCCTTCAGCCTGATCCGGTCCCCGTCACCTTCTCACGACGGCACTCGGACCAGCCTCAGCCCGGCCCCGGACCGGCCTCAACCCGGCCTCAGACCAGCACGGACACGGTGTGGATCAGCAGTCCGGCGGCCGCGCCGACGACCGTGCCGTTGATCCGGATGAACTGCAGGTCGCGGCCGACATTGGCCTCGATCTTGCGGGAGGCCTCGTCGGCGTCCCAGCCGGCCACGGTGTCGGAGATGATCGAGGTGATCTCGCCGCGGTAGGTGTCGACCACGTACTCGGCGGCGTCCTCCAGCCAGCCGTCCAGCTTGGCCTGCATCCTGGCGTCCGTGGCCAGCCGCCGGCCGAAGCTGCGGATGCCGTCGCGGATCCGGATCCGCAGCTGGCTGTCCTCGTCCTCGGCGGCCTCCAGCACCATGGCCCGGATCGCGGCCCAGGCCGAGGCGATCAGGTCCTGCACCTCGGAGCGGGCCAGCAGGTCGGCCTTGGCCCGCTCGACCCGGGCGATGGTGTCCGGGTCGGTCCGCAGTTCCTTGGCGAAGTCCTCCAGGAAGCTGTCGACCGCCCCGCGCGCCGCGTGGTTCGGGTCGTCGCGCACATCCACCGCGAAGCGCAGCAGCTCGCGGTAGACCCGGACGCCGATCTTGTTGTCGATGAACTTGGGCGTCCAGCCCGGAGCCTCCTCGGAGATGGTCCGGATCACCTGGTCGCTGTGCTCCTCCAGCCAGTCGTGGGCCCGCACCACGCACAGGTCCACCACGCCCTTGTGGCCGCCCTCGGCCAGGATCCGGGCCAGCATCGCGCCTATCGGCTGGGCGATCGGCTGCGCAGCGGCCCGCCGGGTCACCGCCTCGCCCACCACCGCCTGCACGTCCTCGTCGCGCAGCACCGCCAGCGCCCCGCGCAGGGCGGCGGACGCCTCCCTGGTGACCCGTTCGGCGCTGCCGGGCGCCGACAGCCACTCGCCGAGCCGGCGTCCCACGCCCAGTCCGCGCAGTCGGCCGCGGACCACCTCCACCGAGAGGAAGTTCTCGCCGACGAACTGGCCCAGACTGCGCCCGAACACGTCCTTCTTGGTGGGGATGATCGCGGTGTGCGGGATGGGCAGCCCCAGCGGGTGCCGGAACAGCGCGGTGACGGCGAACCAGTCGGCGAGCGCGCCGACCATCCCGGCCTCGGCCGCCGCCTGGACGTAGCCGGCCCAGGAGCCGGCGCCGGAGTGGATCGCCCAGCTGGTCAGGATGTAGACGATGGTGGCCGCCACCAGGAAGCCGGTGGCGATGGCCTTCATCCGTCGCACACCGCGCTGCTTGGCGGCGTCGGAGGCGGTGTAGCGCACCCCCATCGGCCCACCGGCCGGCCCGACCGGCACGGCGACCGCCGAAGCGGTGGCCCCGGTCGGCGCCGCACCCGTCCCCGTCGCTTCGCCCGTGCGGACGACGTCGGCTTCCTCGACTGGCTTCATTCAACTTCTCCTGGCCGGGTCCGGTCGGCGCTGCCCCGCCAACTGGGGGTCCCGTGGGGTACGGGGGGTCGCTCCCCGGAAAGCTGGAGCACGTCTCCAGTCTGCCCTCCGCACGATCGAAGTCACCGGGTGACCACGGATGACTCCGTCCCTGACTCATCCCTGACTCGACCCCGACCTGTCCCTGTTGCCGCCCCGGAGCGAGCCTGTCCCAGAGTCCGCCTGTCCCAGCGCCCGCCCCCAGAGCCCCCCGCCCCGGTCACCCGCCCCAGGGCACCCCGTCCGCCTCCAGGTACGACAGCCCCTGCTGCTGCCAGCGCGGCAGCTGGGCCGCCAACCGCTGCCGGAAGTCCCCCCAGCTCCGCCGGGCCTGCGGTGTCCAGGCGACCTCGGCCAGCGCCGGGAGCCTGGGCAGCAGCATGTACTCCAGGTTCTGCACGGTGCCGATGGTCTCGGTCCAGATCGGGGCCTCGACCCCGGCCACCGAGCCGGCCGGAAGGCCCGTCAGATAGCTGTCCGGATTCCAGTCGTAGGACCGCTCCACGCTCAGGTAGCCCGCCCAGGAGCTGCCGATCGGGGTCCGCTGGTCGTACTTCTGGTCCAGGTAGGCCCGGTCCGCGGGCTCCATCACCAGCTTGGCGCCCCGCTGCGCCGCGGCCACCAGCTGCTGCGCCAGCCCGGGCGGCTCCTGGCTCAGCGGGTGCCAGACCCCGAGCAGCCCGGGGGCGTCCTTCCCCGCGCCGGACGCCTCGTCCCAGGCCAGCGGCTGCTTGCCGTGCGCCCGGACGATGCCCGCGGCCCGGGCCATGAAGGTGTCGTAGTCGGCGGCTGACAGGGTGTCGGCCTCGTCCCCGCCGATGCCGAGGTACGGACCGGGCGTCAGCGCGGCCAGTGCGCCGACCACCCGGTCGACAAAGGTGTAGGTCGACTCCTTGCTGGTGCAGATCCGGCTGAAGCCGACGTCGACCCCGGTGTACGGCTTGGCCGGGGCGTCCCCCGCGCAGGCCAGGTCCGGATAGGCCGTCAGCGCCGCGTTGGTGTGTCCCGGCAGGTCCACCTCGGGCACCACGGTGATGTAGCGGGCGGCGGCGTAGGCCACGATCGCCCGGTAGTCGGCGGCCGTGTAGTAGCCGCCCGCACCCCCGCCGGTCTGCGTCGACGCCCCGATCCCGGTCAGCGCGGGCAGCCCGGGGACGGCGATCCGCCAGCCCTGGTCGTCCGTCAGATGCAGGTGCAGGACGTTGAACTTGTACTGCGCCAGCAGGTCGACGTAGGCCTCGACGTCCGCGACCGGGAAGAAGTGCCGGGCGACGTCCAGACTGCCGCTGCGCCAGCCGTAGCGGGGCTGGTCGCTGATCCGTACCGCCGGCACCGTCCCGGCGCCCTTGGCC
The DNA here is from genome assembly GCF_042510965.1 of Streptacidiphilus jeojiensis. Taxonomy (NCBI): domain Bacteria; kingdom Bacillati; phylum Actinomycetota; class Actinomycetes; order Kitasatosporales; family Streptomycetaceae; genus Streptacidiphilus; species Streptacidiphilus jeojiensis. The sequence continues at coordinate 30,694 of NZ_JBEUKS010000021.1, read as the reverse complement.
GGCACCAGCTGACGCAGCGTCTGCACCCCGTGGAACAGCCCGGCCCCGGTGGCCGCCGTGATCACCACCCCGCCCGGCCCGGAGTCCAGCCGGTAGCCCTCGGCCCCGGTCCCGGCGTCCAGCCGCAGCACCAGACCGCTCGCGCTGCCCGTCCCCTCCACGGGCCGCGCGAGCCCGGTCACCGGCCGCAGCAGCGCGGCCAGGTCGGCGGCCACAGCACGCGCCGCCGACCCGCCTTCCCCACGCACCACGGTCCCCGCCGTCAGAACATATCCGGGACCACTGACAGCACTGACCTGCGAGGGCAGCGGCACCAGCGCCACCGGCGCGGAGCCGGCCGGCGCCGACACCGCCCCGGTCGCCCCCGTCGCCGCGGCCGTCGCCGCAGCCGTCGACGACCGCGAACTCCCGCCCGCGGCACCCGGGTCGGGCACCCCGGACGTCCCCCCGCCCGACGAGCACCCGGCCAGCAACAGCACCACCCCGACACCCGCCGCAGCGGCGACCCTCCCCCTGATCATCTCCCGATGGTCCCATTTGGTCCAGACCAATACAAGGAGTGGAGCCGCTTCAACAGGCTGCGGTCCCGATCACGCCCCGGCGACCGAGCCCTCCAGGCTGCGTTCTCCCTCCGTCGTGCCGCCGCCGTACATCCGGGCGATGACGTCCTCGATGGCCGGTTCCTTCACCGACAGGTCGACCAGGGGGTAGCGGGCCGCGATGGCCGCCACCAGCGGGGCCGCGCTGTCGGTGGCCGGGAAGGCGAGCCACTGGCGCGGGCCCTCCATCCGGACCACGCGGGCGCCGGGGATGCTGATGGGGTCCGGTTCCGGGGCGGCCAGGTCGACCACCAGGGTCCGCTCGCTGCCGCCGACGTTGTGCAGCCCCTCCAGGCCGCCGTCGTAGACCACCCGGCCGTGGTCGATCACCATCACCCGCGAGCACAGCCGCTCGATGTCGGTGAGGTCGTGCGTGGTGAGCAGTACCGTGGTGCCCGACTCCGCGTTGATCTCCGCCAGGAACTCGCGGACCCGGTTCTTACTGACCACGTCCAGGCCGATGGTCGGCTCGTCCAGGTAGAGCACGTCCGGGTCGTGCAGCAGCGCCGCCGCGATGTCGCCGCGCATCCGCTGGCCCAGCGACAGCTGACGCACCGGCACGTCCAGCAGCGGTCCGAGTTCCAGCAGGTCGATGCAGCGGTCCAGGTTGCGCCGGTAGCGGGCGTCCTCGATCCGGTAGATCCGCCGCGCCAGCTCGTAGGAGTCGCGCAGCGGCAGGTCCCACCACAGGGTGGTGCGCTGCCCGAAGACCACCCCGATCCGCCGGGCCAGCCGGACCCGCTCCCGGGAGGGGTCGGCGCCGGCCACCCGCAGCCGCCCCTCGCTGGGGACCAGGATCCCGGTCAGCATCTTGATGGTGGTGGACTTCCCCGCGCCGTTGGGGCCGATGTAGCCGACCATCTCCCCCGCCGCGACCTCGAAGCTGAGCCCGTCCACGGCCCGCACCTCGCTGCGCTCCCGCTTCAGCCGCCCCACCTTGCGCCGTACGGTGAAGGTCCTGGCCACGTCCTCGACCTCGATGATTGCCATGCCGTCGGTTCCTCTCGCTAGGGAGCCCTGTGGTCCCGTGTGCTGATGGATCGTCAACTTCCGGTACTGCGGTACGAGCGGATCCCGGCCCGCCAGGCAAGACCGGCCGCCGCCGCGCACAGCAGCGCGGCCAGAGGCGAGGCGAAGCGGAACCAGCCGGGCACCCCGATCGGGTCGGGCAGGCCCAGCAGGTAGAGCGCCGGCAGCCAGTTCACGAACGCCAGCGGGATCCCGTAGACCGCGCCGCGCACCAGGTCGCGGGCGAACACCGAGGGCGGGTACTGGAGCATGGTCGCGCCGCCGTAGGTCACCGAGTTCTGCACCTCGGCCGCGTCCGTGGCGAAGAACTGGAAGGCGGCGCCGGCGACGAAGACCGACCCGAAGATCACCGTTCCGCACACCACCAGCACGGCCATCACCAGCAGCTTGGGACCGGTCCAGTCCAGCTGCAGCTCCCACAGCGACCAGCCCAGCACCAGCAGGTTCTGCACCACCCGACCGGCCCGGCGCAGCGCGAAGCGGTCCGCGCTCAGCTGCGCCAGCGCCGCGGCCGGACGGACCAGCACCGTGTCCACCGAGCCGTCGCGGACCCGCTGGCCCAGCTGGTCCAGGCTGCCCACCAGCAGGTCGGCCAGACCCAGCGTCAGACCGGAGGTGCCGTACAGGAAGGCGACCTGCGGCAGAGTCCAGCCGCCCAGGGTCGTGGTGTGCTGGAACATCACCGCGATGACCACGAAGTCCAGCAGCGAGGTGACCGCGTTGCCGACGGTGGTGATCCAGAACGAGGCCCGGTAGGCCAGCGAGGCCCGCAGCCACATCCCGGCGACCAGCCGGTACGCCCGCAGCGCCTCCCGGGTCCGCCCGTACCAGGGCGGCGGAACGCTCAGCGACTCAGCCACCCTGCACCACCACCTTCCGCACCACCGCGCGCTGGAGCAGTTGCCCGGCCCCCAGCAGCAGCCCGGCCCAGCCCAGCTGCAGCAGCAGCCCCTGCGCCAGCGCCGCACCGGTGCGGCGCTGCAGGAACACGTCCAGCGGGATCTGCACCATCGCCGCCCAGGGCAGCTGCTGCGCCACCGCCGCCAGCGTCGACGGCAGCAGCGACAGCGGCAGCAGGAAGCCGGAGAAGAACATCCCCAGCACCACCGTCACCTGCCGCACCCCGCGCGGATCCATCGACCAGAAGCCGGTGAGCGCGGCCAGGTAGCGCAGCAGGAAGCTGACAGTCACCGCGAGGGCGACCGAGACCGTCGCCCCGGCCCAGGTCAGCGCCTGGGCCGCCGGGCTTCCGGCCGGCATCCGCAGGTGGAAGAACAGGCCGCCGACCAGCAGCGGCACGATCCCCCGGCTGAGCAGGTGGTAGCCGGCCCGGCCGAGGTCGGCCGACAGCCACCACAGCTGCTGGTCCACCGGGCGGTAGAGGTCCACGGCGATGTCGCCGTTGACGATCCTGGCCTCGATGTCGTCCTGGACGCCGCCGCCCATCGCCGCGATCGGCATCAGCAGCGCCTGGCCCAGCCAGACGTAGGTGAGCGCGGCGCTGAGGTCGTAGCCGCCCAGGTGCGGACGGATCTGCCAGAGCGCCTGGTAGGTGTAGGCGATGAAGAACCCGAAGACGGTGTTGGTGAAGACGCCCGCCCAGGTGGCGGCGCGGTACCCGGCGTAGCGCCGGAAGCTGCCCCGGGCCACCGCGGCGTACAGCCGCAGCGAGCCGCCGGGGCGGCCCGGGAGGGTCCGGAACGGGGTCGGATCAGGGGGATGGGCCAGGGCGAGTGACTGGGCCACAGGCGTGTCCTTCCTTCAGTAGTCGATTTGTCGACATGGCGCAGCCCACTGCCACCACGGCGTGCGGGAACGCCAAACAGGCCCCTTCCGCGGACACCCGGGGGGTGTGCGCAAGGGGCTTCACGTCGATATGGGGTTGTCAGGCCAGCGTAGCGACCGTCACGACCCGGTGTCTCCGATTAGTCGGAGTACCGGCGCGCCACAAACGGCCCTATCCATGCCTGTCGACGGCCGTCCGGCCGACCGGTAAGGCAGTGTGGAACCAGATCCTGCGCAAAGCGCGTCTTAAGGATATTGAGCACAAAGTCGGACACGCGTCGCGCGCGTGACCAGGGACAAGGAGCAGGACGCGGATGAGCAGCGACCCGAAGGGACCTCAGGGAGAGGGCTGGGGCCCCGCCGGAGGCGACGACCCGGACGGTCCCGCCCATCCCATGGACCCGGACACGCTGGAGGCCGAGGACCGCGCCCAGGGCGGCGGCATGGGAGCCGGCTTCCTCGACCGCCGCCGCGCCAAGAAGCAGGCCCGCAAGGCCGCCCGCAAGGCCAAGCCCTGGTGGCGCCGGGCCATCCCCACCTGGCGGATGGCCGTGGGCGGGCTGGCCGGCCTGCTGCTGCTCCTGGTCGGCGCCTTCGTCGTGATGTACATGACGGTCCAGGTGCCCGACCCCAACGCCGCCGCCACCGCGCAGAGCAACGTCTACTACTACGCCGACGGCAAGACCGAGCTCGGCCGCACCGGCGAGACCAACCGGATCTCGGTGCCGATCGACCAGATCGCGCTGAACATGCAGCACGCCGCGGTCTCCGCCGAGGACCGCACCTTCTACACCAACCAGGGCGTCAGCATCAGGGGCACCATCCGCGCCGCCTGGCAGACCGTCACCGGCAACGGCCTCCAGGGCGGATCCACCATCACCCAGCAGTACGTCAAGAACTACTACCTGACCCAGGACCAGACGGTCACCCGCAAGGTCAAGGAGTTCTTCATCTCGCTCAAGGTCGACCAGACCGAGAGCAAGAACGACATCATGGCCGGCTACCTCAACACCAGCTACTTCGGCCGCAACGCCTACGGCATCCAGGCCGCCGCCCAGGCCTACTACGGGATCAACGCGGCCCAGCTGGACGTCCCGCAGTCGGCCTACCTCGCCGCCCTGCTGCAGGCACCCAGCGCCTACGACGTCGGCACCGCCACCACGGCCGGCAAGGCCGCCGCCGTGGCCCGCTGGAACTACGTCCTGGACGGCATGGTCAAGCTCGGCTGGGTCAGCCAGAGCGACCGCAACGCGATGACCTTCCCCAGGACCAAGGCGCCCGGCGCCACCCCCGGCGTCAGCGGGCAGGCCGGCTACCTGATCGACATCGCCGACCAGTACCTCAACGACAACGACATCATCACCGCGGCCCAGCTCAACGCCGGCGGCTGGAAGATCACCACCACCTTCGTCAAGCAGAACCAGGACCAGCTGGTCGCGGCCGTCAAGAAGGAGTTCACCGACCAGCTGCCGAACACCGCCAAGGCCAAGGACGTCCGCGCCGCCGCCGGCTCCGTCGACCCCACCACCGGCAAGCTGGTCGCCGCGTACGGCGGACCCGACTACGCCACCCAGCAGTTCAACGACGCCACCCGCACCGACATCCAGGTCGGCTCCACCTTCAAGGCCTTCGACCTGGCCGCCGGGCTGCAGAACAACGCCAAGACCCAGGACGGCCGGGCGATCACCCCGTACACCTACTACGACGGCACCAGCGGACGCAGCGTCCAGGGCCTGCCGGCCGGCCAGCACTACGCCCCGCCCAACGAGGACGACCAGGACTACGGCGAGATCACCCTCACCTACGCCATGAAGAAGTCGGTCAACTCGGTGTACGCGCAGGAGGCCGTCGACGCCGGCCTGGACAACGTCCGGAAGACCGCCATCGCCGCCGGGCTGCCCGCCGACACCCCCGACATGAGCGCGAGCAACCCCGCCCTGGCCCTCGGCGTGGCCACCCCCAGCGCCGTCGAGATGGCCGGCGCCTACGCCACCATCGACAACCACGGGGAGCAGATCACCCCCTGGTCGGTCCAGGCGCTCAGCCGCAACGGCACCAACAGGGCGCTGCCCGCGCACCAGACCACGGTGGCCTTCGACCGCACCACCGCCGACGCCGTCACCTCGGTCCTGGAGGGCGTCGTCAGCCCCACCGGCACCGGCTACGTGGCCCTCGACCTGAACCGTCCCGCGGCCGGCAAGACCGGCACCACCGACGACAACAAGTCGGCCTGGTTCATCGGCTACACCCCGCAGCTGGTCACCTCGGTCGGCCTGTTCGCCGAGGACTCCACCACCCACGCCAGGCTCTCGCTGGGCGACGCGGCCGGGGTCACCCGGGTCAACGGCGGGTCCTTCCCGGCCCAGATCTGGACCGACTACATGACCTCGGCGCTGCAGGGCCAGCCGGTCCAGCAGTTCGACCTGAACACCTCGATCGTCGACAACAGCAGCCCGGCCGCCTCGGCCAGTGCCACCGCCCCGGCCACCACCCCGGCGGCCGGCAGCACCGCCCCGGTCGCCCCGGCGTCCACCACCCCGGCGGCGAGCCTGTCCCCGTCGACCGCCCCCAGCACCGCGGCGTCCAGCAGCGGGTCGAGCCCGAGCGCCTCCACCGGCACCAGCTCCAGCAGTACCGGCGGGGCGACACCCTCGGGCATCAGCCTGCCCAGCTTCGCCACGGCCTCCACCCGGGCCGGGAACCAGTAGTTCTTGGTCCCCGCGCCCAGGACGTGACGATGCTCAGGGCGTGACGATGGCGAAGTCGGGGTCCGGGCTGTCCAGCAGGGCGAGCAGCCGGCCCAGGACGGCGACGTCCCCGGTGACCGCGACGCCGTCCAGGCCCCGGCCGGCCAGCGCGCCCAGCAGCTGCGGCTTGGTCAGCGCCAGCGTCAGCCCCGGGACGGCCTCGCCCGGGGCCGGGGTTCCGGTGCGGCGGCTGCGGTGGATCAGCGCGCCGTTGGACAGCTCCAGCCGCCAGGTGTGGCCCTCGTCGGTGAGCTCCAGGTCGATGACGGCGACGGCGTCCCAGGCCCGCGGGCCGTCGACGCGTACCGCCAGCGAGTCGATGAGCTGGTCCACCGTCAGGGCGCCGGCCAGCTCCGCGTTGGCCAGGTCGAGGGAGGTGCGGGGCACGCCGTCGCGCAGCTCGCGGGCGCCCATCAGGAAGAAGTTCCGCCAGGGCCCGTTCTCGGCGCCGTACCCGAGCCTGTCGTAGACCGCGGCCAGCGCCTGGCGGGCCGCGGTGTGGTCGGGCCGGGCGAACACCGCGTGGTTGAGCAGCGTCGCGGCGAACCGCAGGTCACCGTCCTCGGCGTAGGCCAGCCCCTGCGCCACGGCGCTCTCGATGCCCCCGGCGACGGCGATGTAGCGCTTGGCCTGCTCGACCGGGGGGTGCTCCCACAGATGCGCCGGGTTGCCGTCGAACCAGCCCATGTAGCGCTGGTAGATCGCCTTGACGTTGTGGCTGGTGGAGCCGTAGTAGCCGCGGTTGGCCCACCCCTGCAGCCCCGGCGGCAGCTCCAGCTCCTCGGCGATCTCACTGCCGGTCAGCCCCTGGTTGAGCAGCCGCAGGGTCTGGTCGTGCAGATAGGCGTACAGGTCGCGCTGCGAGGCCAGCAGCGCGGTGATCCGCTCGGTGCCCCAGGTGGGCCAGTGGTGCGAGGCGAAGGCCACGTCGGTCGCGGAGCCGAACAGGGTGATCGCCTCGTCCAGGTAGTGCGCCCAGATCCGGGCGTCGCGCACCACCGCTCCGCGCAGGGTCAGGATGTTGTGCATGTTGTGGGTGGCGTTCTCGGCCATGCACAGCGCCCGGTGGTCGGGGAAGTGGAAGTTCATCTCCGAGGGCGCCTCGGTGCCCGGGGTCAGGTGGAAGACGATCCGCACCCCGTCCACCGTCTCCTGCTGACCCGTCCGGGTGATGTCCAGCGTCGGCGGGATCAGCGTGACCGTGCCCACCGACGTGGTCTGGCCCAGCCCAGCGCCGATCTGCCCGTCCGGGGCCTTGGGCAGCTCGGCGCCGTACATGTAGACCGACCTGCGGGTCATCGCCCCGCCCGCGTAGACGTTCTCGGCCACAGAGTGCTCCAGGAACCCGGCCGGGGCGATCACCGGGACCGGGGCGTGGCCGTGCGGCAGGACGCCGCGGGCACCGCCGAAGTGGTCGGCGTGGGAGTGCGTGTAGATCAGCCCGGTGACCGGGCGGTCGCCGCGGTTCCTGCGGTACAGCTCCAGCGCGGCCGCCGCCGTCTCGGCGGAGATCAGCGGGTCGATGACGACGACCCCGGTCTCCCCCTCGACCAGGGTCATGTTGGACAGGTCGAGCCCGCGCACCTGGTAGATGCCGTCGGTGACCCGGTAGAAGCCCTGACGGGACGCCAGCCGACCCTGCCGCCACAGGCTCGGGTTGGCCGTCTCCGGACACTCCTCGGCGAGGAAGCCGTACGCGTCGTTGTCCCAGACCACCCGCCCGTCCGCAGCCCTGACCACACCCGGACTCAGCGCGTCCAGAAACCCGCGGTCGGCATCCTCGAAGTCACGGTTGTCCGAGAAGTCCAAGTTGTCCATGCACCAGATATAGCCCAGCCGAAGCAGAGCGGCACGGCACGACCCAGCCTCGTCGGGGTCAGTAGTGCCAGTGGTAGCGACCCGACTCCAGGACGCAGGTGAGCGTGTTGCCGTGGACGTCCACCGTGGTCAGCCCGGCGTCGGCGTCGGGGCAGTACTCCCCCGCACGGTAGTAGCCCCCGTTCGGCGTCAGGATCGGCGCGTTCGGTGCCGGCGCGGGTGAGGACGGCTGGCCGCCGCCACCGCCGCCGCCTCCACCTCCACCGCCACCCGCAGCGGCCAGCTGCGCTCCGGTGATGTGCCCGGCGCTCACGGTGTAGCTGCCGGTGTAGACCTGATCCGATCCATCGGACTGGACCGCGTCGAGACGCACGGAGACGGTCTCGCCCTGGCTCCCGGTGACCGTGAGCGTGTCGCCGGCGGTACCGGCGAAGCCGTTGACGAATGCGCCGTAACTGGAGTCGAGATTGTCACCACCGAGATTCCAGGCGGTGCGGTAGTCGCGCGCATTGATCGCGGCGTAGTAGGCGTTCACGACCTCCACGGCGCTCATCGTGTTGACCGGGGCAGGGGCCCGGGTGGTCGGGGGCGGGGACGTTGGAGTGGGGGTAGGTGTGGGAGTAGGAGTGGGCACTCTGGACGGGGTGGTGCTGACGGGAGACGTCGCGGACGTGGTCGGCGTCAGGCTCTGCGTCGGAGTGGCGAAAACGGTGGTGACCACAGTAGAAGGCGCGGCAGTTGGTTGACTCGAAGACGAGCAGCCTGCGACCACGGCCGCTGCGAGGCCGACGAGCACTGCTGGAAGTACGTGACGCACAGCGTCACCTCCGCGAGGTTTTCCCCCGTCCGTCCATCATCCGCCCCCGCTCCGATCCCCGCGCGGGCTGCGCCTGGACCCCGGCACACCCCCGACCGACCCGGTCACGGCACGCTCACCCGAAACTGGCCCCGAGACGCCCCTGGTCCACTACGGTTGCTCAGCTCTCCGGGAGCAGCAGTTCACCCACGACCCTGCCGCGGTTCCTTTGGCCGGTCGCGCGGAAGCCGAGGCGCAGATAGAACTGTTCGGGGCTGTTCTCGCCCGGCACCCACAACACCGTCAGCCGACGCTGCCCGCGGCGGCGGGCCTCCTGGACCACCGCCTCCACCGCGAAGTGCCCGTAACCCCGGCCCTGCTTGCCGGCCGCGATGTTCAGGCGCCAGATTCGGCAGCGGAACTCGTCGACCGGGCTCCGGGGGTCGAACTCACCCATGACAAAACCCACGAGCTCGTCGGCGTCGAAGATCAGCCGGGGCCAGGTGGTCTCAGGGTTCACATAGGCATCCGCGAGGGACCACGCGACCGGGTCCACCAGATGCTCCTGGTCAGGCTGCACCCTCAACCGGCAAGCAGCGCCGACGTTGTCCGAGTTGACCGCTTCCAGACGCAGCGACGAAGTCATCCGGCCCCCCTCCTCGTCATGGACCGTCAGAGGTAGAGCCCGGTGGAGCCGGTCGCGTCGCCCACCCGCTCGGCTGCCACCGCGTGTACGTCGCGCTCCCGTAGGAGGACGTAGAGTTCGCCCCTGACCTCGACCTCGGAGCGGTCCTCGGGGTCGTAGAGCACCCGGTCACCGGGCTCGATCGAACGCACGTTCTGACCGATTGCGACGACCTTCGCCCAGGCGCACCGCTTGCTCAGCTCGGCGGTCGCCGGGATCAGGATGCCGCCAGTGGAGCGGCGATCGCCCTCGGGGCCGTCCGTGCGGACCAGCACCCGGTCGTGCAGCATCCGGATGGGCAGCTTCTCTCCGAAGGATTCGGACGCGGGGGCAGACGATTCACTCACCCCAGGACCGTACACCGCCGCGCCGACGGCGGCCGACCCGCGGGCGCACCCCGTCGGACCGGCGGCGCCACCCCCACCGGACGACCCCGCGCCACTCCCCCGCGCCACCCCCTCGCGGGGGCCGTCGACTCCGGAACTACTTGCGGCGGCGCAGCAGGACCAGCCCCACCACGACCGCCCCGGCGACGGCCGCCACCGGCACGATCCGCTCCTTGCGCGGATTGCCCTTCTCGTCCACGAACTGGGCCCGCACCTGCTCGACGCCCCGGTTGGCCGCCACGAAGGCCTGCCCCACCGTGCGGTCCACGACCGCCTTGGCGTCGGCCTTGGCCTTGCCCACGATCGTGGACGGGTGCACCGCCACGGCCAGCTCGTCCAGCGTCGCCGCCAGCTGCTTCCGGGTCCGGATGATGTCCGCCTCGATCTGCGCGGCGGAACGCCCGTCCGGGCCGCTGTCCTTGCCCCTCGTGCCGACGACCTCGCCCACGAGTCCACCTTCCTCCGCTACCCGCTCCACCTGTGCACCTGACGGACAGTTTGGCAGGTCCCGTCACGCCGCGCGCAGCGGCACCCCGGTCTCCCGCCGCACTGTCGCACCCGGGCGGTACGTTCTTCTGGGCACGACCTTCCCCGCCCCCGTAAGAGTCACGCACCAGCAGGAGCACCCATGACGGACCAGCAGACCAAGCTGCAGGCCGGCGACACCGCCCCGGCCTTCACCCTCCCGGACGCCGACGGCAAGCCGGTCTCCCTGGCCGACCACCTCGGCCGCAAGGTCGTCGTCTACTTCTACCCGGCCGCGCTCACCCCCGGCTGCACCAAGCAGGCCTGCGACTTCACCGACAACCTGGACCTGCTCGCGAGCGCCGGCTACGACGTGATCGGCGTCTCCCCGGACAAGCCCGAGAAGCTCGGCAAGTTCCGCGAGAAGGAGCACCTCAAGGTCACCCTGGTGGCGGACCCCGAGAAGGAGGTACTGAAGGCGTACGGGGCCTTCGGCGAGAAGACCATGTACGGGAAGACCGTCACCGGCGTGATCCGCTCCACCTTCGTCGTGGACGAGGCCGGCAAGGTCGAGCACGCCTTCTACAACGTCAAGGCCACCGGGCACGTCGCCAAGCTGATCCGCGACCTCAAGATCGGCTGACACTCCGGTCGACTCGGGCCCCCGGACACGGCGAGGGGCGGCACACCCGTCCGGGTGCACCGCCCCTCCCTGCGCCGAACCGCTCGGCTACTGCATGGAGCTGTTCATCGTGTTGATCAGCGAGCCGCTGGCGTCGTCACCCTCGAAGGAGAAGGCGAAGATGCCGCCCAGCCCCTTCGACGTGGCGTAGGCGCCGCGCGCGGTGATCGCCTGCGGGGTGTCGCCGGTGTAGAAGTTGGTGCCGTCGTAGATCCAGGAGCTCTGCGTGGTCGCGTCCCAGTGGACGGTGCTGCCGGTGGTCACACCCTTGGCCACCAGCTCCTTCCAGTCCGCGATGCCCGCCTGCTGGGTGTAGGTCTGCGCCGGGCTGGCCCCGGTCGCCGACTGGTAGAGGCCGTAGTTGCTGCCGGCCGGCACCCCGGTCCAGCCGCGGAAGTAGAACGGCACGCCCAGCACCAGCTTGCTCGCCGGGAAGCCGCCGGTGATCCCGTACGCCGAGGAACCGGTGGTGTAGGCCTTGATGGTGTTGTCGATGTTGTACTTCTCGGTCCCGGGCGCGATCACCGCACTCGGGTCGGCGGAGGTGTCGTGGATCGGGTCCTGGAAGTTGGTCGGACCGGTCGACTCCCAGGCACCGTGCATGTCGTAGCTCATGATGTTGCCGTAGTCCAGGGACTGGGCGATCTGCGCGGGCTGGATCAGCGCGATCTTGTCCTGGCCGCTGGGCAGCGCCGCGGTCAGCAGGTAGTGCTTGCCGATGCTCGCGCCGTAGGCGTCCAGCTCGCTGCGGAACTCGGCCAGCAGCGCCGTGTAGTTGGCGGTGTCGGCGGCCGAGGTGTGGTTGCCGGTGTGGCCGCCGGCCGAGGCCGGGTACTCCCAGTCGATGTCGATGCCGTCGAACAGCCCCGCGATGGCGGCGGTGCCGCCGGAGGCGTCACCGGAGACACCGGTCGGCAGGTTGCCCTTGATGAACATGTTGATGCAGGAGGAGACGAAGGCCTTCCTGGAGGCGTCGGTGGCCGCCGCGTCCGAGAAGTACTTGGAGTAGGTCCAGCCGCCGATGGAGAGGGTGAACCGCAGGTTGGGGTACTTCGCCTTCAGTTCCCGCAGCTGGTTGAAGTTGCCCTTGATCGGCTGCGACCAGGTGTCCGACGAACCGTCGACGCTGATGTCGCTGGTGTAGGACTTCTGGTAGTCGGCGAAGGCGTCGCCCGCACCGTCACCCGCGCTGGCGTCGGACTCGTTGGTGGAGTCGCTGGCCTTGACCGCCTCGAAGCAGGTGTGCGCGGTGGGGTCGATGTTCTCGAACGCGTAGGTGATCACCTTGGTGTTCGCCGCCGCGCCCGAGGTCCCCACGTTCTTCGGGTAGTAGGCGTTGCCGTAGATCGACCACTGGTCGAAGTACGCCGACTTCATCGCACCCGTCGCCGCGCCGGCCGTGGTCGCCGAGACCGCACCGGACTGCGCCGAGGAGTGGCCGTCCTTGTCGTAGCCCTGGACGGTGAAGGAGTAGGCGGTGTTCGGCAGCAGCGAGCTGACGGTCACCGAGGTGCCCATCGAGGTCGCCACCAGGTTGGAACCCGAGTAGACGTAGTAGCCGGGGGTGTCCCCGGTCTGGGAGTTGTCCGTGGACGCCGCCCAGGAGAGGGTCACCGCGGTGTTGGTGACCTTCGCGGTGACCCCGGTCGGGGTGCTCACCAGGCCGTCGCCGGTCGGACCGCTGCCGGTGCCGGTGGTGGCGGTGCTGCTCGGCGACGCCGAGGCGCTGGCCGAGGCGGACGCGGAGGCGCTCGCGCTGGCACTCGGGCTGGCGCTCGCCGATGGCGAGGAGGAGGCACTGGCGGACGCCGAGGCGGAAGCCGAAGCACTGGCCGACGCACTGGCCGAGGGGCTGCTGGTGCTGGTCCCGCCCGGGCCGGTCAGCGTCACGTCGTCGGCGTGGTACGAGCCCTGCCCGTACCAGCCGTGCACGTACACCTGCACCGAGGTGGTCGCCGAGCCGGTGGTGAACGAGGTCGACAGCTGCTGCCAACTGGTCGCGCTCGGCGTCCAGTTGCTTGCGGTCACGCCGGTGCCGGTGGCACCGAGGTAGACGTAGGCACCCTCGACGTAGCCGGACAGGCTGTACGTGGTGTTGGGGAGCACCGTCACGGTCTGCGTGCACTGCGCGTCGTCCGAGCTGGACGCCGCACCGAGCAGCGAGTACGAGCCGGCGTGCACCGGCGAGGTCACCACGCTGCCCAGCGAGCAGGTCCAGCCGCTGAGGCTGCCGGTCTCGAAGTCGCCGTTGGTCAGCAGATTGGTGGATGCGGCACTGGCCCCGGTGACGGTCGTGGCGAGCGCGGCGGAACCGGCTATCAGCACCGTCGCAGTGGCGAGCGCGGTGCCGCGCCTCATCCCTCGCCTTCCGGCGCGGGGGGTGGACGGGACGCGTTCTGGCATGAAAGGGCTCCTGGAGGAGATGGGTTGTGGGGGAAACACCCGCGCCGGACTGTGAGCACGACATGCGCAGAGCGTTGTGGGGGTGCATGACGCGGCCCGGCGCGGGTGGAACATGGGGGCTGACGGACGGACGGCTGACGTGGAGTCAGCCGTCGAACCGCTTCTCAGCCGTTGAACTGGGTGAGGATCTTCGTGAAGTCGTAGGCGTTCTGGGTCACGCTGCTGCACGCCCCGTCGGCCCAGTTGTGCACCACGCTCGGGTCGCAGGCGCGGTCCCGGTTGACGTCCCAGTAGGAGAACGCCGCTGCGTGGTTGGCCTGCACGAAGCCGAGCAGGTCGGTGAAGGTCGACTGGGTGAACAGCTCGCTGGGCTGGTCGGTGTGACCGTTCATCAGCTGCACGCTGAGGTGCGCCCAGGCGGTGGCGGCGTCCCAGCCGTAGAGCTTCTCCAGCTGCGCGACCACGTCGTTGGCCACGGTCTCGGCGGCGGCGGTCTCGGTGCCGGCGCTCAGTCCGAAGTCGAAGTCCATGATGTTGACCCGGTCGATCCGGGCCCCGTCGTTGATCGCCTGCTGGATCTCGTCCCGGCCGGTGTCCGGGAGCCCGATGGTGGTCATCGGGATCGTCAGCGTCACCTTCAGGCTGGGGTTGGCCGCCTCGAGCTGCTTGATGGCGCCCCAGCGGACCGCCATGTTGGCGTCCAGGCTGCCGTTCTCCCAGTCCAGGTCGATCCGGGTGAGCTTGTACTTGTTGATCACCTGCTGGTACGCCGCGGCCAGCGCGGACGAGCTGCCGCAGCTGGTGCCCAGCTCGGTACCGTTGTAGCCGCCGAAGGACACCGCGACATCGCCGCCGGCCGCGCGGGCGGCGTTCACGTCCGCCAGCACGGCGGTGTCGGAGGCGACGGTGGAGGAGGCGCTGCCGTCCCAAGCGGGGGTGCAGCCGCCGGAGTCCAGCACGAAGGCGAACAGGAACTCGTTCTCACCGGAGTTGGTGATCACGTCGGAGATCGACTGCGGGCTGTTGTCCAGCGGCATCATGTAGACCGGGTGCCGGAACCCGGTGTCGGCGGGCGGCGTGGTCGCCGTCGCGGTGGGGCTCGCGCTGGCGGTGGGGCTGGCGCTGGCCGTCGGGCTGGCGCTCGCTGTGGGGCTGGAACTGGCCGTCGCCGTGGGCGTGGAGGTCGTCCCCCCGGCCGGCGGCCCGCTCAAGGAGAGCTCGTCGGCCCCGAAGGCCGCCTGCCCGTACCACCCGTGCACGTACACCTGCACCGAGGTGGTGCTGGCACCGGTGGTGAACGTCGTCGACAGCGTCTGCCAACTCGTGGCGCTGGGAGTCCAGTTGCTCGCGGTCACGCCCGTGCCGGTGGCCCCGAGGTAGACGTAGCTCCCCTCCACCTGCCCGCTCAGCGTGTACGTCGAGTTGGGCGCGACCGTGACCGTCTGCGCGCACTGCGCGAAGTCCGACCCGGCCGGCGTACCGGACAGCGCGTACGAGCCCGCCGCAACCGGGCTCGTCACCACCTTGTCCGCCGTCGAACAGGTCCAACCGCTCAGGCTCCCGCTCTCGAACCCGGGGTTGACCAGCAACTGTGCCGTACTCGCCTGGGCACTCCCGCCGACGGTGAGCAAGCCGCCGGCCGCCAGCAGCGCGCCGCAACACGCCGCCACCAGTACCCGCCGGGCCCCCGTCTGTGTGGGCCTACCGACCATCTCTGCCTCCGCAACATGAACCATCCGTGACTGACACCTGCGGACCTGCTGCGGCAGTCGGATCCGAGACCCCCACACGACTCCCGGGTAACCACCGTTGTTGACGGATAAATTGGCCTGGACCATCCCCGCCCGTCAAGACCCCATTCAGCAACACATCACTTAAGTTCCCTTAAGGTTCAACAGATGGCCAGCTCAGGGCCCCAGTCCTCCAAAGTGGCCTAGTCCTATTGGTCTCAACCACAACCATGCTCACGCCACCCACACCTCCCATGGCATGTGATCCACCTCACACCTCGAACGGCGTAACCCACCCGTTCCCCCCTCGTTGACCCATACGAACCCAAAGCACCGCCCACTCGGCAGACGACGCCCCCGCGACCCGGCCAGGTGGATGCTCGTGCACGCCCTCCGGTCCGCGACGCTTCGTCGGCCGCCTGGAGGAGATCCAGATGCCGACCCTGAAGTACACCCAGGACCTGCTCACCGAGGTTGCCGCCGCATCGAAGAGCATCACCGAGATGATGCGCCGCCTCGATGTGCCCTTGGCCGGCGGCACTCACAGCTACCTGAGCAGACGGCTCAGGCACTACGGCATCGACACGTCACACTTCACCGATCTCAATAGGCCCACGCAGGCGCGCCGTACGTACACGAGAGAAGCACTGGCCGAAGCAGCAGTGCATTCCCGGAGTGTGGGCGACGTCATGCGGTATCTGGGCATCGCGCCCTACAACAGCGCCTACTCGTATCTGACCAGCCGACTGGCCCACTTCGGCATCGACACGTCGCACTTCGCCGCGGCAACGGCAACCGGTCGTTCGCCGGTACGCAAGTTCGGGGGACTCATCCCCCGGCAGGTACTGGAGCCGGCCGTCGCGGACTCCCGGAGCATCACCGGCGTGATCCGCCTGTTGGATCTCAACTACGGTGGCGCATCCCGCAGCCTGACCATGCACAGCATCGAGGTGCACAACCTGGATACGTCCCACTTCACCGGCCAGGGGCACCTCAAGAATCTCCCCTCTCCCCAGCGCCGCTCAGCAGCAGAGATCCTGATCGAATACCCACCCGGCTCCACTCGCGTCTCCAACACGCGCCTGCGGCGCGCCTTGGACGAGATCGGCAGGTCATACCTCTGCAGCGACTGCGGAGTCGGGCAGATCTGGAACGGGAAGCCTCTGGTCCTGGAGATCGACCACATCGACGGGAATTGGCTCGACAGCCGAGCCGAGAATCTGCGCTACCTGTGCCCCTGCTGCCACAGCCAGACGCCCACCTATCGCGGCCGCAACCGGCGGATCCTGGTGATCGAGTGACCGACCGGATGCCATAATCTAGGCAGCTACCGCAGTGGCGAGACGCGGTAGTCACACAATGCGCTCGTACTCCAATTGGCAAGAGAGACGGTCTTTAGGTGGCCGGGGTTGTGGGTTCGAATCCCACCGAGCGCACTGTCCAAGGGGCCGCCCGCCTTCACGAGCAGGCGGCCCTCAGAGGGCTTCGAGTTCGGCTGCTCGGCGGAGGTCCTTGGGGCGGCCGACTGCTCTGCGCATGCTGATCAGGTCCTCGCGGCGGAGGTAGTGGATCTCGGAGCCGTCGCGGTCGGTGGCGGTCAGGGCGCGGTCCAGGTAGTCGGCGACGGTGAGTGTGCCCCAGGGCAGTGCCGGCGTGCAGCAGTCACCGCTGGCGCCCGGCGAGGAGAACTGGACCTTGGGGCACAGGAAGGCGCCCGGCTCCAGGGCGATCGGCGCGCCGTCGTCGTCGCTCAGAGAGCCGCCCACCGCCGAGAGGGCTGCCACCAGCGGTCCGGCCTGGGCCGGATCCCCGCTCCAGAGCAGGTCCAGATCGCCCGTCAGCTCGTTCGAGCCGTGCAGGATCCCGGCAACCTGACCGATCACCACCGCCCGGGCTCCGGCCCGGTGCAGCGACCGCAGCAGCGGAAACGGGTCGAAGCCGCAAGCGTCGTCGGTGCCGATGGTGCCGACGGAGTCATCGGCCTCGTCGTGGCCCCGCCCGCTGGCCACCCGTCCGCTGGTAAGTTCCGCCGTCCGCCGCACCGCCTCGTGCAGCCGGTTCACGATCTGCTCATCCATCCGGCCATCCAACACCGTCGGCGGGGGCGGGCCAGGCGGAATGACCCGGACCGTCAGCCCGCCGTCACCAGTTCCCGCACCACCGGGACGAGCCCGCGGAAGGCCTCGCCACGATGACTGATCGCGTTCTTCTCCTCCGGCGACAGCTCCGCGCAGGTGACCTCGTACCCGTCCGGCTGCAGGATCGGGTCGTAGCCGAAGCCGTTCGTCCCCACCGGCTCGAACCGGAGGGTGCCCCGCAGGCGGCCCATGACGACGCGTTCGGTGCCGTCCGGGAGGGCGAGTGCCGCGGCGCAGGCGAAGTGGGCGGCGCGGTGGGGGGCGGCGATGTCGCCGAGCTGGGCGAGCAGCAGATCGAGGTTGGCCTTGTCGTCGCCGTGCCGGCCGGCCCAGCGGGCCGAGAAGATGCCAGGGGCGCCGCCGAGCACGTCCACGCAGAGGCCGGAATCGTCAGCCACCGCCGGAAACCCGGTGGCCTGCGCCAGCGCATGCGCCTTGAGCAGGGCGTTCTCGGCGAAGGTGACCCCGGTCTCGACGACGTCGGGGATCTCCGGGTAGGCGTCTGCGCCCACCAGCTCGACGCCCAGCCCGGCGTCACCGAGGATGGTCCGGAGTTCAACCACCTTGCCCGCGTTGCGGGTGGCGAGGATCAGACGGTCAGTCATGCCGCTCACCCCTCCAGGACCTTGCGCTGGATCTCGTCCAGCTCGGCGCAGCCCAGCTGTCCCAGGTCCAGCAGCTGGTTCAGCAGGTCGCGGTCGAACGGTGCGCCCTCCGCCGTGCCCTGGACCTCGACGAACTTGCCGTCGCCGGTGCAGACGATGTTCATGTCCGTCTCGGCGCGCACGTCCTCCTCGTAGTTGAGGTCGAGCATGGGCAGCCCGCCCACGATTCCGACGCTGACCGCGCTCACCGATCCGACGATCGGCTCGGCCTTGGCCCGGGTGATCTTCTTCTCCTGGGCCCAGCGCACCGCGTCGACCAGGGCCACGTAGGCGCCGGTGATGGCGGCCGTCCGGGTCCCGCCGTCGGCCTGGAGGACGTCGCAGTCGATGGCGATGGTGTTCTCGGACAGAGCACGGGTGTCGACCACGCCGCGCAGCGAACGGCCGATCAGGCGGCTGATCTCATGGGTGCGTCCGCCGATCTTGCCGCGGACGGACTCGCGGTCGTTGCGGGTGTTGGTGGCGCGGGGCAGCATCGCGTACTCGCCGGTGACCCAGCCCTCGCCGCTGCCGCGGCGCCAGCGCGGGACGCCCTCGGTGACGCTGGCGGTGCAGAGCACCCGGGTGTCCCCGAACGAGACCAGGACCGAGCCCTCGGCGTGCTTGCTCCAGCCCCGCTCGATGGTGATGGGGCGGAGCTGGTCGAGGCTGCGGCCGTCGTTGCGTGTCATGGTTCCGACCCTATCCGCTGCTGTGGCCGGAAGACCAAGCAGACGCCGACGGCCCGCGCCCCCTCCGGTCCGACCGGTCGTGCGGTCGGACGGACGGGCGGCGCGGGCCGCCGGCTGTGCCCCTCGCGAGGGCAGTCCAGGTGGGCCCGGTAGGGCCCGGATGACGGAGCGTTACTCCATCATGTCCTCGATGTCGGCTGCGATCGGGTCGGCGTCGGTGCCGATGACGACCTGGATCGCGGTGCCCATCTTCACGACGCCGTGTGCGCCGGCGGCCTTGAGGGCGGCCTCGTCGATGAGGGAGGCGTCCTTGACCTCGGTGCGCAGCCGGGTGATGCAGCCTTCGACCTCTTCGATGTTGTCGATGCCGCCGAGCCCCGCGACGATCTTCTCAGCCTTCGTGGCCATCGTTGTTCTCCTGTTCTCGGCCGTGGGCCGTGTGCCCGACCTATGGGCGAGCTCCGGCACGGAGCGCCCTCTTGGTCCGCATTGACACGGTAACGCACGGTTGGCCCAACTTCGCGCGCGAAGATCACCCTGCTCACCGAGGATGACGACAACGGGACTTTGGTCGTCCCTGCTGTCGTTACGGGCGAGCTCGCGCACAACTGGTCTACACCACTTCGAGGGTGTCCGCCAAAAGGGCGTCGGGGGCGGACCCGCGTCAGTCCGTAGTGGAACAGCGAGCCCGACGAGGAGAGTGCATGAGCTCGGCGAACGTCGCCGCCCCCAAGGCGCCATGGTGGCAGGGCCTGATCAGCGGCCTGCAGAAGATGGGGCGCAGCCTGCAGCTGCCGATCGCGGTCCTCCCCGCAGCCGGCATCCTCAACCGCCTCGGCCAGGACGACATCCACACCAGCTGGGGCTTCCCGGAGAACGTGGTGAAGGTCTTCGGCGGCGCGGGCGGGGCGCTCCTCGACGGTTCGCTCGGCCTGCCGCTGCTGTTCGCGGTCGGTGTCGCGATCGGCATGGCCAAGAAGGCCGACGGTTCGACCGCTCTCGCCGCGGTGGCGGGCTTCCTGGTCTACTACGGCGTGCTGCACAAGTTCCCGGCCACCCAGGGCGTCGTCACCAACGGTGTCTACACCGAGCCGACGTACCAGAACCCCGGGGTCTTCGGCGGTATCGTCATCGGCCTGCTGTCGGCCTACTTCTGGCAGCGCTTCCACCGGGTGAAGCTGGTCGACTGGCTCGGCTTCTTCAACGGCCGCCGGCTGGTGCCGATCATCATGGCCGGTGTCGCCCTGATCTTCGCGGTGCTCTGCCTCTGGGTGTGGCCGCCGGTCGGACGCGGGCTGGACAGCTTCGCCAACAGCATCACCGACCTGGGGGCCACCGGCTCCGGCATCTTCGGTGTGGCCAACCGCGTGCTGCTGGTCTTCGGCCTGCACCAGTTCCTGAACGTCTTCTTCTGGTTCCAGTTCGGGGACTACACCAAGCCCGACGGCACGGTGGTCCACGGTGACATCAACCGCTTCCTGGCGGGCGACCCGACGGCCGGCCAGTTCACCTCCGGCTTCTTCCCGATCATGATGTTCGCGCTCCCCGCCGCCGCCATCGCGATCGCGCACTGCGCCAAGCCGCACCGCCGCAAGGAGGTGATGGGCCTGATGATCTCCGTCGGCCTGACCTCCTTCGTCACCGGCGTCACCGAGCCGATCGAGTACTCCTTCCTCTACATCGCCCCGGTGCTCTACGGCATCCACGCCGTCCTCACCGGTGTGTCCATGGCGGTGACCTGGGGCCTGGGCGTCCATGACGGCTTCAGCTTCTCGGCCGGCCTGATCGACTACGCCATCAACTGGAGTCTGGCCACCAAACCCTGGCTGATCATCCCGATCGGCCTGGTGTTCGCGGTGATCTACTACACGGTCTTCAGATTCGTGATCACCAAGTTCAACCTGAAGACCCCCGGGCGCGAGGACGACGCGGACGAGCTGGAAGCGGAAGTCACCAAGTAGCACCCACCTTCGCAGCACTCCCCCGAAGGCCCCCGGCGCGACCCGCCGGGGGCCTTCGACGTGCCCTGATGCCGAACATCACAACTGGAACACGAGACTCCACATGGCGATAAGCGCGTGCTAAAAATGGTCTACACCACCCAGTGGTGTAGACCACTTAGCGCGAAGGAACACCCTATGAGCTCGACCACCGCCGTCCCGGTGGCCCCCGCAAAGAAGCGGGGCTCAGGCTTCTTCCAGGGCCTCCAGAAGGTCGGCCGAAGCCTGCAGCTGCCCATCGCAGTCCTCCCCGCAGCCGGCATCCTGCTGCGCCTCGGCCAGCCCGACGTCTTCGGCGACAAGGGCCTGCACTGGGGCAAGGTCGCGGCCGTCTTCGCCGCCGCCGGCCAGGGCGTGTTCTCGAACATGGCGCTGCTCTTCTGCATCGGCGTCGCCATCGGCTTCGCCAAGAAGGCCGACGGCTCCACCGCGCTCGCCGCGATCGTCGGCTTCCTCGTCTACCACAACGTGCTGACGGCCTTCCCGGCCTCCGGCTCGGTCACCGCCGCCAACCCGGCCGGCAGCCCGCAGGACCCGGGCGTCCTCGGCGGCATCGTGATCGGCCTGCTCAGCGCCGTCATGTGGCAGAAGTTCCACCGCACCAAGCTGGTGGACTGGCTCGGCTTCTTCAACGGCCGCCGCCTGGTCCCGATCCAGATGGCCTTCATCGGCACCCTGGTCGGCGTCTTCTTCGGTCTGACCTGGGGTCCGGTCGGTACCGGCCTGGACCACTTCAGCAACTGGCTGATCAGCCTCGGCGGCCTCGGCGCGGGCATCTTCGGTGTCGTCAACCGCCTGCTGCTGCCGATCGGCATGCACCAGTTCGTCAACACCTTCTTCTGGCAGCAGGTCGGCACCTACCACGGCGTCCACGGCGACCTGAACCGCTTCTTCGCGGGCGACCCGACCGCCGGCCAGTTCATGTCGGGCTTCTTCCCGATCATGATGTTCGGCCTCCCGGCCGCCGCGCTGGCCATCGTGCACACCGCCCGCCCGGAGCGCCGCAAGGCCGTCGCCGGCATGATGCTCTCGGTCGGCCTGACCGCGTTCGTCACCGGGGTGACCGAGCCAATCGAGTTCTCCTTCATGTTCATCGCCCCGGTCCTCTACGGGATCCACGCGCTGCTCACCGGTGTCTCGATGGCGGTGACCTGGATGCTGGGCGTGCACGCCGGCTTCACCTTCTCCGCCGGCCTGCTGGACTTCCTGCTGAACTGGAACCTGGCCACCAAGCCGTGGCTGATCATCCCGATCGGCCTGGTGTTCGCGGCGCTGTACTACGTCCTGTTCCGCTTCGCGATCACCAGGTTCAACCTGGCCACCCCGGGCCGCGAGCCCGAGGAGGAGATCGAGGACATCACCAAGGCGTGACCCCGGCAGAACCGGACGAAGGGCCGGCCCGCACCCCCAGGTGCGGACCGGCCCTTCGCCGTGCGGGCTTCACGGAACTTCAGAGGACTTCATACGGAGTACACGGCCCCCGGCAGGGCCAGTTCGACCGGGTGGCCGAAGGCCGCGGCCGCGTCGCTGCGGTTGCGCTCCGGGTCGGTCCACGGCGGGATGTGGGTGAGCACCAGCCGGCCCACCCCGGCCCTCGCGGCGTGCTCGCCGGCCTCGCGGCCGTTGAGGTGGAGGTCCGGGATGTCCTCCTTGCCGTCGGTGAAGGCGGCCTCGCTGAGCAGCAGGTCCGCACCCCGGGACAGCGCGACCAGTTCCTCGCAGGGCCCGGTGTCGCCGCTGTAGACGAAGGCGCGGCCGCCCTGCTCGACCCGGAAGGCGTAGGCCTCGACCGGGTGCGCGACCCGGGTGGCGGTGACGGTGAAGGGTCCCAGGGTGAAGCTGCCGTTCCGCAGCGTGCGGAAGTCGAAGACCTCCTTCATCCCCGGGTGCTCGTCCATGTCGTAGGCCCGGGCCAGCCGCTCGGGGGTGCCGTGCGGGCCGTAGACGGGGAGCGGGTCGGGGCAGCCGCCGACCCGGTAGTTCCTGGCCACGTAGTAGGCGCACATGTCCACGCAGTGGTCCGCGTGCAGATGGCTGAGCAGGATGGCGTCCACGTCGTAGAGGCCGGTGTACTTCTGCAGCGCGCCGAGCGCTCCGTTGCCCAGGTCGATCACCAGCCGGTAGCCCTCGGCCTCGACCAGGTAGCAGGAGCAGGGAGAGTCGGCTGACGGGAAGCTCCCCGAGCTTCCCACCACGGTCAGTTCCATTCAGCCTCTCCTCGCGAAGTCAGCGTCCCCCACCACTGAGAGTCGAGGGTAAGGCGGCGTAAAGGCTTCGCTGCTGTGCGCGGGGCCGGTTGTGGTCGGAATCACCAGTACGGGGGGAGCTGCGCGCTCCCCCCGTACTCGTGTACGCCGTCCTCCGGCGTCCTCCTCCGGCGTCCTGGTCCGGTGTCCTGCTCCGGTGTCCTATCTGTCTCGGCTGTGCGGGCGTCGGGCGCTCCAGGCCCTGATCGTGGCGGCGTACCAGCGCGGCTGGCCGAGGACGGTGACGACGTCGGGATCGGGCAGCATTCCGTGACGCCGGTACGACTTCACTGTCTCCGGCTTGACGCCGATATGGGCGGCGATCTCGGTGTAGGACCAGAGCTCTCCGTTACGAGGACTCATCCCGGTACCTCCTGCGGCTGGACGCGTGACCAGGTCTGATGCGTTGTCACCAACTGGTCGGCTGAACTGTTCTCAACCTTTTCCGGGCCCAACGAGGCAGAAGCTCACTGATCGTTCCCTGTCGACGTTCTGTGACCGTTCCGGATCAGGAAACAGACAAATAAAACGCCCCCACCCGTGTCACACAGGTGGGGGCCGGTACGCCCGCCGGTCGGTCAGCCTGCCGGTCGGTCAGGCCCAGAGCTGGCCCTGCAGCGCCTCGACCGCGTCCTCGGTGCTGGCCGCGGTGTAGATGCCGGTGGAGAGGTACTTCCAGCCGCCGTCCGCGACGACGAAGACGATGTCGGCGCGCTCGCCCGCCTTCGCGGCCTTGCGGCCCACGCCGAGGGCGGCGTGCAGGATGGCGCCGGTGGAGACCCCGGCGAAGATGCCCTCCTGCTGCAGCAGGTCGCGGGTGCCCCGGACGGCGTCGGCCGAGCCGACCGAGAAGCGGGTGGAGAGCACGGACGCGTCGTAGAGCTCGGGGACGAAGCCCTCGTCGAGGTTGCGCAGCCCGTAGACCAGGTCGTCGTAGCGGGGCTCGGCGGCCACGATGGTGATGCCGGGGACCTTCTCGCGCAGGAACCGGCCGACGCCCATCAGGGTGCCGGTGGTGCCGAGGCCGGCCACGAAGTGGGTGACGCTGGGCAGGTCGGCGAGGATCTCCGGGCCGGTGCCGGCGTAGTGCGCGCCGGCGTTGTCGGGATTGCCGTACTGGTAGAGCATCACCCAGTCGGGGTGCTCGGCGGCGAGCTCCTTGGCGACCCGGACCGCGGTGTTGGAGCCGCCGGCGGCCGGGGAGGGGATCACCTCGGCGCCCCACATCCGCAGCAGCTCGCGCCGCTCCTCGCTGGTGTTCTCCGGCATCACGCAGACCATCCGGTAGCCCTTGAGCTTGGCCGCCATGGCGAGCGAGATGCCGGTGTTGCCGCTGGTCGGCTCCAGGACGGTGCAGCCCGGGGTGAGCCGTCCGTCGGCCTCGGCCTGCTCGATCATGTGCAGCGCGGGGCGGTCCTTGATCGAGCCGGTGGGGTTGCGGTCCTCCAGCTTGGCCCAGAGGCGTACGGCCCCCGCCTCGTTGCCGTCGATGCTCGCGGAGAGGCGGGGCAGGCCGACGAGGGGGGTGTTGCCGACGGCTTCGAGGGGGGTGTCGTACTTCATCAGACGGAACCGCCGGCCACGGCGGGGAGGATGGTGACGGCGTCGTTCTCGCCCAGGGCGGTGTTGATCCCGTCCAGGAAGCGTACGTCCTCGTCGTTCAGGTAGACGTTGACGAAGCGGCGCAGCTGCCCGGCGTCCACCAGGCGGGCGCGGATGCCGGGGTGGCGGGCGTCCAGGTCGGCGAAGAGCGCGTCCAGGGTGGCGCCGTTGCCCTCGACCGCCTTGGCGCCGTCGGTGTAGGTGCGGAGGATGGTGGGGATGCGGACCTCGATGGCCATGGCTGCTGCGCTCCTGAGGAGTGGGAGTGACTGGAGTGGGGCTGGCTGCGGGCGCGGTGACGCAGCCCGGGAAAGCGGGAGTCGGGGGTACTGCGCGGGCTCAGCTGGGGCGACAGATCGCGCTGGCGAGGCGGCACAGGTCGACGTGCAGCCGCGCCACGAGGCGGATGCCTGGGGCGGGTGTGCTCACATCGAGGGAACGCATGGGCTCATCGTATAGATTCCCGACCCCGGAAAGGGATGGGCGTCCCACTCCTCGGATGGTCGCATCCCATCATCCGGGACCCGACCGATGCGGGCGCGCCCCCGGCCCGGTCCGGGGGCGGCTGGCGACCCGTTCAGGCATGGCTCTCGACGACCTCGACGTCTTCCTCTGTGATCTCGCCGTCCACAATGCGGAACGAGCGGAACTGGAACGGGCCCTCGTCGTTGCCGCTGTCCGCCGTGGACACCAGGACGTAGTGGGCCCCGGGCTCGGAGGCGTAGGAGACGTCGGTGCGCGAGGGGTAGGCCTCGGTGGCGGTGTGCGAGTGGTAGACGACGACCGGCTCCTCGTCCCGGTCGTCCATCTCGCGGTAGAGCTTGAGCAGGTCACCCGAGTCGAACTCGTAGAAGGTGGGCGAGCGGGCGGCGTTCAGCATGGGGATGAAGCGCTCGGGCCGGTCGGTCCCGGCGGGGCCGGCGACGACGCCGCAGGCCTCGTCGGGGTGGTCGGCGCGGGCGTGGGCGACGATCGCGTCGTGCAGGGCTCGGGTGATGGTCAGCATGGCGCCAGGATAAGCAGGCCTCAGCGCGTGATCACTTCGATCAGCGTCTCCTGCAGCCCGCCGAGCCAGAGATAGGCCATCACCAGCGGCTTGCGCGGGTCGTCGTCGGCGAGCCGGTACATCCCCTCGGCCTCGTCCGGGTCGTCGCTGACCTCCAGCCGGCTGCCGAGGGTGAGCCGCAAGTCGTTCAGCGCGCCGAGCCAGTGCGCGCAGCCGTCCTTGTCGAGCTGGACCTGGCTGCGGCCCTTGCGGTCGGCGCCGGCCGCGTCCAGGCTGCGGACCACGGCCAGGGCGTCCTCGCGCTTGCGGTCGCGCAGGTCGTTCTCGGTGAAGCGGCGGAACTCGGCGGAGAGCTCGGCGGCGTCCTCGCCCTCCCCGTAGGCGTCGGGGAACAGCCGGGCCAGGGCGGGGTCCTCCGGCGCCTTGCTGGGACCCTCGGCGAACAGCCTGGCCAGCGGGTCCTCGTCGGCGGCCGGTTCGTCCCCCGGACCGAGGAGTTCCAGCATCTGGACCGAGAGGTTGCGCAGGATGGACACCTCGACCGGGTCGAGGGTGAGTGACGCGCCACCGTGGCGAGCGGGTTTGAACAGTCCGGCCATGAGGGGTCCGTGGCGCCTTTCGAGCAGGTTCGAGCGGGGGAGGAATGCCGAGCGGGCTGAGCGTACGTCACCTGTCGTGCTGCAGCGTGGCCCAGAGGCCGTAGCCGTGCATCGCCTGGACGTCCCGCTCCATCTCCTCGCGACTGCCGCTGGAGACCGAGGCGCGCCCCTTGTGGTGCACGTCCATCATCAGCCTGCGGGCCTTGTCCTTGGGGTAGCCGAAGTAGGACTGGAAGACGTACTCGACGTAACTCATCAGGTTGACCGGGTCGTTGTGGACGATGGTGACCCAGGGGGTGTCCGGGGACGGCGTCTCCTGCGAGGACGTGTCCCACTCGGTGCGCTCGATCTCGACCGGCGCGACGCTCACGATGTGGCTCCTCTTCGGTCCCGCGCGCCGTCCAGCGGGGTGGGGGTGCGACGCGGGTCCTGCTACGACTTTTCGGGACACCCCCAATGCTGCCATCCGGGGGAATCACAAGCGATCCGGGGCCGGTCGCTGCTGAGAAATCGTCAAACTGACGAGATGGCGCTAGCATCATCGTATGGACGCCGCCCAACTGACTGCGCCAGCGCAGTCCACCGCGCTGCTCACCGACCGGTACGAGCTCACCATGCTGCAGGCCGCGCTGCAGAGCGGAGCCGCGCGGCGCCGCTCGGTGTTCGAGGTCTTCACCCGCCGCCTGCCCGAGGGCCGCCGCTACGGCGTGACGGCCGGCACCGGCCGGGTGCTGGACGCGATCGAGGCCTTCCGCTTCGACACCCCCCAGCTGGACTGGCTCTCCGACCAGGGCGTCGTCGACGACACCACGCTGGCCTGGCTGGCCGACTACCGCTTCGGCGGCGACGTCCGCGGCTACGGCGAGGGCGAGTGCTACTTCCCCGGGTCGCCGCTGATGGTGGTCGAGGGCAGCTTCGCCGAGGCGGTGATCCTGGAGACGGTGATCCTCTCGATCCTCAACTACGACTCGGCCATCGCCGCGGCCGCCTCCCGGATGTCCGCGGCCGCCGGCGGCCGCCCGCTGATCGAGATGGGCGCGCGCAGGGCGCACGAGCAGGCGGCGGTGTCGGCGGCCCGCGCCGCCTACGTGGCGGGCTTCTCGGCCACCTCGGACCTGCAGGCCGGGTTCCGGTACGGCCTGCCCACCACCGGCACCAGCGCGCACGCCTTCACCCTGCTGCACGACAGCGAGCGGGACGCCTTCACCGCCCAGATCGCCAGCATGGGCCGCGGCACCACCCTGCTCATCGACACCTACGACCTGGCCGAGGCGGTCCGCACCGCGATCGAGGTGGCCGGCCCCGAGCTGGGCGCGGTCCGGATCGACTCCGGTGACCTGCTGATGCTGGCCCACCGGGTGCGCCGGCAGTTGGACGAGCTGGGGGCGGAGAAGACCAGGATCACCGTCACCAGCGACCTGGACGAGTACGCCATCGCGGCGCTGGGCAGCGCGCCGGTGGACGGCTACGGGGTGGGCACCTCGCTGGTCACCGGCAGCGGGCAGCCGACCTGCGCGATGGTCTACAAGCTGGTCGCCAGGGCCGCCTCGGACGACCCGGACGCGCCGCTGGTGCCGGTGGCCAAGCGGTCCGCCGGGGGCAAGGCCAGCCGCGGGGGGCGCAAGTGGGGCGCACGCCGGCTGGACCAGGACGGCGTGGCCGAGGCCGAGGTCGTCGGCACCGGGCCGGTGCCGGCCGACCTGGCCGACCGGCTGCTGCAAGTCCCGCTGATCACCGGCGGCACCGTGGTCGGCCGCGAGCCGCTGCTCGCCGCGCGCGAGCGGCACCTGCGCTCGCGGGCCCAACTGCCGATCTCCGCGACCCAGTTGTCCAAGGGGGAACCGGTCATCCCGACCGACTACCTGATCCCGGCGGAACCGGCTCTGTAGCCCGGGGCGAGCCTGACGGTGCCCCCCTCTCGCGAGAACGCGCGCCGCTCCCTACTCTCTCTGTACCGGACTCGCGCTCCACCCCGGTCACCGTCCGGCACCCCGCACCCTCCCGGCACAGCTCCAAGGAGAGCCATGCACCGCGCACTGATCGTCGTCGACGTGCAGAACGACTTCTGCGAGGGCGGCAGCCTCCCGGTCGCCGGAGGATCCGAGGTCGCCGCCTCGATCACCGACCTGGTGGCCGAGTCCACCGCCGGGTACGCCCATGTGGTGGCCACCCGCGACCACCACATCGACCCGGGCAGCCACTTCTCGGCCACCCCCGACTTCGCCACCAGCTGGCCGGTGCACTGCGTGGCCGGGACCGAGGGCGTCGGCTTCCACCCCAACTTCGCGCCCACGGTCACCTCCGGCGCCATCGAGGCGGTGTTCGACAAGGGCGCGCACGCCGCCGCCTACAGCGGCTTCGAGGGGGCCGACGAGCACGGGGTGTCGCTGGGCGACTGGCTGCGGCAGCGCGGGGTGACCGAGGTGGACGTGGTCGGCATCGCCACCGACCACTGCGTCCGCGCCACCGCCCTGGACGCGGCCCGGGAGGGCTTCACCACCCGGGTGCTGCTGGACCTGACCGCCGGGGTGGGCAAGGAGTCCACCGAGACGGCGCTCAAGCAGCTCCAGGACGCCGGGGTGACCCTGACCGGCACGCCCGTGGTGCTCGCCAACTGACCCTGCGGGAGCGGCGTTTGAGCGGGGAGGGGCGCACTGCGACGGGTGGGGCGCGCGGGGGCGCCCGCGGCATGTGCCAGAGGTAACCTTCCGCCCTTTCGATGAGTCGATGCGCCCCCTGTGCCTCCCTTGGTGAGGTTAGGCTGGGCGTCACGGGTCAACGGCCCGGGTATTTCAGCTGATGAACCTGGCTCCAACTTTCCGGTCCCGACTCCCTGCCGAAGAGGTCAGACGAGATGGAGCCCGGAAGGCCAACCGGAAGCACGACAGGCCCCCTTCAGCGGAGTCGACCCCCCGGCCCGCAGCCCCGAAGCCCAAGGACGGAACAGCCATGCCACGTCTGACACCGGCCCAGATCTGCTACGGCACGCTCGCGGTGGTCGTCGCGACGGTAGCGCTCCTCGCCGCCTCCGGCACCCACAGCCTGCTCACCATCAGCCTGCTGATGATCCTCGGGCTCACCCTCGGCACCATCGCCGTCGCCCTGGCGATAACCGCGCCCGCCCGGCGCGGGGCCAAGCCGGCCCGGAGCCGGCTGGTGGCCGGCGGCCGTCCCGCCTCCGCTCCGCCGGTGGAGTCGATCGCGCGCGAGCGTGAGGGCGCCCGCCACTGACCGGTCGACGCCACGTGCCTGGAGCGCCCGCCCGGTACCGGGGTGGGCGCTCCAGGCATGTGGGCGCCGGGGTCAGACCGTCCGCACGGCCTTGACCACCACGGTCTTCGCCGCCTTGTCGTGCAGGCACTGCTGGTACGGCCGGTCCCAGGTGCACCACAGGACGTTCACCAGCTGCCAGACGCAGCAGATGATGTTCGGCAGCGAGTACACCGCCGCCCTGATCCACCCGGCGCTGCCGACCGGGGGCGAGCCGTCGGCGAGCATGGCCACCCGGATGCCCATGACCTTCTTGCCGACGGTCTGACCGCCCGCCAGGGTCAGCATCAGGCCCTCGTAGACGAAGTAGAGCAGCAGGATCCCGGTCTCGACCACGAAGGTGGCCGTGGTCCGCTCGTTGTTCCTGGCGGCGGCCGCGACGAAGGACAGCGGCACCGCGACGATCGCCAGCAGGACCCCGTCGATGATCCTGGCGACCAGCCGGATCCAGATCCCGCCCAGCGGCGGCATCGCACCCGGCACCGCCCCGCCGGGCTCCCCGCCGTCGGGGTTGTAGTAGGGCTGGGCGTTGCCGTAGGGGTTGTTCTCATAGGGGTTGCTGTCGTACGGCGACTGCGGCGGTGGCGGCGACGCGGGGTCGGGGTTGTACAGCGGCGGCTGGTCGGACGGTGAGCCGCCTGCGGCGGGCTTCTCGAACGACGGCGGAGTCGGCTCGCCGGGCGGCTCGGGTGTGGTCATAGCACGAGTAGATCATCTGATATCTCATCAGACTGTGCCCTACCCGGGTGTGTCGCGCCAAATGGGGTACATCAGTTCCTCCTGGCGGCCCTGGCCTTCCCGGAGACCACCAGTGTGCGCCCGGCCCGGTCGTGCCAGCCGCGCCGCCACGGACGGTCCGTCAGCGCGCCCAGCAGGCCGAACACACCGACCAGCAGCAGCATCGAGAGCAGCTGGGTGAGCCAGCGCACCAGCGACCGGCCCAGCGCCGGCGCCCGCTTGGAACGCCGGTCCACCACCCGCAGCCCGAACATCGCCTTGCCGAGGGTGCGGCCCCAGGCCGCGGTGGGCAGCGCCTCGCAGACGAATCCGACCACCAGCAGCGCGATCAGCAAGAGTCCGGCATCCCGCAGCACGGTGGGATCCACCAGCCAGATCCGGGTCTGCCCGGTCAGCTCGCGGGCCGCGTCGATCTTGTCCTGAAGATGCGTCACCGCCTGCCGCACCAGCGGCACCCCGACCACCGAGACGGCCGCCGCGAGCACGGCGGTGTCCAGCAGCCGGGCGCCCAGGCGCCGGACCAGCGGCGCGGGTCGCGGCTCCGGCGGACGGGCCCGCCCGGCAGCCGTACCGGCGGCCGCACCGACACCCGCACGGGACGCCGCGGCGGCCCCGGCGCGCGCCCCGGCCCCCG